>NZ_JBILKJ010000163.1:0-5617 GCF_044376735.1 Gemmatimonas sp. | reverse complement strand
AGGTCCAGGCCGAGCTGGCGAAGGCGATCGGCGACACCACGGTGCAGGTGATCATCCGCTCGCAGCGTCCGGCCTCACCGCCATCGGCGCTGCTGCCGGAGCTGATGCAGAACGTCGCGCGCATCACTAAGGAGCTGTGGGGCGAGATGCCGATCATTCCTACGATGAGCACCGGCGCCACCGACTCGCGCTTCTTCCGCGCCCTCGGCGTGCCGGCGTTCGGCGTGTCTGGACTGTTCTCCGATCCTACGGTGGACGCGCGGGCGCACGGCCGCGATGAGCGGATGGGGATCAAGAGCTACTTCGAGGGGCAGGAGTTCCTGTATCGCCTCACGAAGGCCCTCAGCGCCAACGTGGTCGCGCAGTAATGCGCACGGCATGATTCGTCTCGACGCACTGAGCGCCCGCTTTCGCGCCGATACCGGTCTCGGTGGCGGCGGCGCGGCGCTGGTGCTCACGCGCGGGCTCGAGCGCATCGGCTGGCGTTCGGTGCGGGAGCCCACGCCTGAAGTGCTCGCGAGCTACCTGGTGATGCTGCTCGACGCCTGCGTGTACGATCATCGCGACGTCGATGCGCTCGCGCACGGTATCGCCGCGGTGTTTCGCGATGCCGGCCCGAATCTCGACGGCGGGCTGCCGCCGATCGAGGCGTATCTCCCGGCTGCCGAGGAGCTGTTGCAGCACTACGTGGCGAACGACCTCTCGGAACGCCACACGCCGATCCCGTAAGGGATCGGCGTGGCCGGCTGCGGCGACGGCGGCCCCGCCGGTTACGCCGACGGGTGCGGCTTCACGGCGCGCACGAACGCCGCCATGAACTTGCCGTCGATCGCGTCGAGATTCACCTGCGAGGCCACGCCGCTTTCCTCGAGGAACTGACGGGCGTCCTCCACCCGGTAGATGCGGGTTGGCTCGACCGACGCATCGACGAAGCCAACGTCCGCGAGCAGGCGCGTAAACTCGGTTTCTTCCAGCGCCCCCGCCACACAGCCCACCCACAGCTCCATGCTGCGTCGCATGGCCGCCGGCACGTCCCCGCGCACGACCACATCGCTCACCGCAAACCGTCCGCCGGGCTTCAGCACCCGGAACGCTTCAGCCAGCACCGTACGCTTGTCGCCCGACAGGTTGATCACACAGTTCGAAATGATCACGTCCACACTCGCATCGGGCAGCGGGATCGCTTCGATCTGTCCCTTCAGGAACTCGACGTTCGGAATCCCCGCGTCGGCCGCGTTCCGACGGGCCAGGGCGAGCATGTCGTCGGTCATGTCCAGTCCGTAGGCCTTGCCGGTGGGGCCCACCCGTCGGGCCGAGAGAATGACGTCGATGCCGCCGCCCGACCCCAGGTCGAGCACGACTTGGCCGGCCTCGAGCTGCGCAAGCGCCGTCGGGTTGCCACAGCCGAGCGACGCCAACACCGCCGCGTTTGGCAGCTCATCGGTCTCGCCGTTCACGTAGAGGTTCGCGGTGATCGGATCGACCGACCCGTTGAACTCGGTGCCACCACAGCAGGAGCTCGTCGGGCCGCAGCAGGAAGTCGGCGCGTCGAGGTCGAGCACCCGGCGCGCCGCCGCGCCGTACTTCTCGCGGACGACGTCCGTGATGGTGGCGTTTTCGGCGGGCTTGCGGAACGTGATGCCGATGGGGGAGCTCATGTAAACAGCCTCGGGAGATGGATGAAACAGCGGAGAGTTTGCACCAAAAAATCTTGATGCGTTTGACGAAAAAAAAACGATGGAGCAACCGGCTACCCGCAGCAGCTCCCCAGCGCGGTGATCACTCGCCCCAGCGCGCCCGGTCGCGCTCCGGCGGTGCCGAGCGCGGCGGTGCCGAGCGCGGCGGTACCGGCTGCGCGCGGCGACGCCAACGCGTGGACGATGTCGTGCGCCTCGGTCAGGGCGTCGGGCTCCAAGGTGTAGTACGACCAGCGTCCGTCTTTCCGGTCGCGCACCAGCCCCGCGTCCTTGAGCACCTTGAGATGGAAAGACAGGCGCGACTGCGCCATATCCAATGCGGCCTGCAAGTCGCAGACGCACTGCTCCCCGTCGCCCAGCAGCTGCAGCACCGCCACGCGGGTCTCGTCGGACAGCGCGTGAAAGAGGCGCGCGCAGCGGGCGAGGTCGAGGGATACCGTCGGCATTTTTTGAATATATCAGAAAAACTTGATATATCAAGGGCGACCGAACTGAACGCCGTGGGGTATCTTTTCGCGGTAGGCTGCTCCCACTCTCTCGCACACGATAGACCATGCGCACTACGAATCCCGTTCTGTCCCGCCTGGCCGACGCGGCACGCGCCACCGCCGCCGGATCGCGCTCGGGTACCATGACCACCGCCGGCGTGGCCGGGAAGGCCGCCGTGCTGCTCGCGGTCGTGCTCTTCTCGGCGGCCGTGACCTGGCAGCAGTTCGCGACCGGTAATCTCGAGCTCCTCACTCCCGCCATGCTGCTGGGTGGCATCGGCGGGTTCATCGTGGGAATGATCGCCAGCTTCAAGCCGCAGACGGCACCGTGGGCGGCGCCGATCTACGCCTCGCTCCAGGGCATCTTCCTCGGCGCTGTGTCGGCCGTCTACAACCTGCGCTTCGCGGGGCTGCCGCAGCAGGCGGTGTTGCTCACCTTCGGCGTCGCCGGGGCGGTGTTCCTGCTGTATCGCTTCAACATCCTGCGCGCCACCGAAGGCTTCCGGCGCATGATGTTCGCCGCCATGATCGGCATCGGCCTCTTCTATCTCGGCTCGATGCTGCTGTCGCTGTTCGGCGTGTCCATCGGCTACTTCACGTCGTCGGGCCCGCTCGCGATCGGGATCAATCTCGCCATCGCTGGCGTCGCCGCGCTCAATCTGGTGCTCGACTTCGATCGCATCGAACAGGGCGTGCGGGCCGGCGCCCCGAAGGAGCTCGAGTGGTTCGCCGCGTTCGGCCTGATGGTCACGCTGATCTGGTTGTATCTCGAACTCCTGCGCCTCCTGTCGCGGCTGCAGGGTCGCCGCGACTAACCGCTGGCCGTCCTACGAAGAAGCCCCGGTCGAGCATCGCTCGACCGGGGCTTTCTCGTACCACGTGGGCGCGTATCACTGCAAACGGAACAGGTAGCTCAGCTTCATGAAGAACTGATCGCGCGTGCGCTGGAGCTGTTCCGGGCCCCCGGGACGATTGGCCGCTTGGGTATCGCCGTAGCCCAGATACACGACCGTTCCCGGCGACGGGAGGTACGACAGGAGCACGTCGAGCCGCGCCCTGGTGCGCTCGAATGCCGCCGCCCGGGTCAACTTGCCATTGGCGCTTCGCAGATAAATCGGCGCCTCCGTGCGCGTGTCATCGCGCAGCGAATCCTGGGTGACCACCGAGTGCTCACCGATCACCCGCACGAAAAACTGGCGCGTCAGCTGATACTCGGCGCGCACCCGTGGAGTGTTCCGGGTGAGGACCCGCGTGCCATCACTGCGACGATCGAAGGAATCGAAGTTCCACGTCGCGGCCACGCGCAGCTGTTCCGTTGGCCGCAGCGTGAGCGTGTTCTGCATGCTGAAGATGCGCGCCGAGCTCCATTCCTGGAAATTCTCGTCGTAGCCCACGATACCGAAGCCGCTGTAACTGAAGCGGCGGAACTCCGGCGTGCCGATCGAGAACACCCAGTCGCGGTTGCCGATCTTCGGCGTGCCAACATATGCCACGGTATCGACGCGCGATCCACTTCCCGGGCGGAGCATCACGTAATTGGTGTAGAGCGACGGGTCGTAGCCGAACACCTCGAGCAGCAGTTGTGTCCCGATCTGCCAGCCACCCTTGAGTCGCGTATTCGCGCGCAGGTGCAGCTGGCGGTCCTGCGACCCATCGCCGTTCACGAAGTTGTCGTACTGATAGCGGCCAAGCATGAACAGCTCGGGGCTGAACAGCTCCACCAGCGCTTTCGGCTTGCCATAGAAATTCAGGCGATGTGTGGCCGAGATGTTGGCAATGCCGGGGCGCGCGATGAAACCGGACTGCGCGTCGAAGTCCGGGCTGATGCCGTTGAGGGCGTACCGGGCCACGAACCGCCGTCCATTGCGTGAGGCACTCAGATCGAACAACGGCGCGCGCTGTACGCCACTGTCGCTGCCGGTAAAGCTGCTCGCGAGCTGGCCCTGCAGGTTGTAGACGCCACGCACGAGGCGTGCGTCGACGCCGGCGACGCGATTCCAGCGGCGGCCGTCGATCTTGTCCGTGTACACCACGCCGACGCGACTCTGCGCCCCCACGTCGCGCTGGAGCCGCACGATGTTGTAGAGCGGTGAGGTGTTCTGCGTGAAGGACGCCTCGCGATTGTCGACGGCCGAGAGCACGCCGATGTCGAATCCGCCGTACTTGCCGGTGAGCTTGCTGGCGGCCACCGGCTGCGCAATGCGGCGGGTGTAAATCAGCCGGTTGGGCGTGGTGAACTGCTCCTGGCTTTCCAGGAAGAACGGACGCCGCTCGGGGAAAAACACGGCTTGACGCGGATCGTAGGCAAATTGGGTCGCGTCGGCTTCCACCTGCGAGAAGTCGGGGTTGGCCGTACCGGCGACGGTGAGATTGCTGGTCACGCCCCAGCGCACACTGCCACCCAGATCCGGGCGACCGGAGGCGTAGTCCCACGCCCCGGTGCTCGCGTTGCGCGTGCCCACGGCACTCGAGGTGATGGTGGGAATCGCGTCCACGGTGAGGCCGCGTCGCAGGTCGCGCAGCCCGGCCAGCACCCCCGACTGCGCCAGAAAACTCGACGCGCCGCGCAACGCCGGCGTCCACGTTTCTTCGTGACCCGTGATCTGCACCGTACGCGCGACGTTCAGCTGCCAGCGCTGCTCGTCGCCGGCGCGATAGCGCAAGCTCTTGAAGGGGATCGCGAGCTCCACCTGATAGCCGAAGTCGGTGAGCTGGCCTTTCGACTTCCACACGTAATCGGGGGCCAGATCGGAGCTCTCGCGCGCCTTGGCCGATGTGCTCGTGAATCCGCCGCCCAGCACCGCCCCGGTTTCCGTGAGGACGCCGTCGCCCTGAATGCCGAAGGGATTCACCGCGAACACCAGTGCCTGGCGGCTGTCACTGTACGTGCCGAGGAAGAGCTGCACGTTGTCGTCCTGCGTGATCTTGTCGCGGTCGGCCAGCGTGGCCCGGACGGTCCCCGGCGCCGCAAAGGCGCGGATGCCCACGTGCAGCGCGGTCGCCGAGTACCACACCAGGACTTCCGTGCTGTCCAGCGCCGCGATGCCATCGGCCGGGAAGAACTGCGAGAACCCCGTGAGCAGTGCGGCGTCCGCCCATGCCGGTTCGTCGAGCCGGCCGTCCACCACGATCGCCTCCTCCCGCCGTGGCGTGGTCACGGTCAGCTGATCGCGACGTCCGTGGTACACGGCACCGCGGTGACGCGACCCGAGGGGGAGGGCGTTCGCTGTAGCCGTCGCTGGCGCGGCGGCCGCCGGCGGCACCTGGGCCGGTAACCTCGTCGCCGGGGGCACCGCGGGTACGACCTGCAACAGGACCGCGAATAAGTATGAAGTAGGCACGTTGAGCGGTGCGAAATCGGTGGCGTAACGCTCCGCAGATGCCGACCTGCCGGGCTGGAACGTCGAGACACGTAAGATAGCACCGGTCCAA
>NZ_JBILKJ010000052.1:0-18576 GCF_044376735.1 Gemmatimonas sp. | reverse complement strand
CATCGATCCCACTACCGCGCCGGCCCTGATCCCGAAGATTCCGGCATCCTGTGTTGCGGTCGCTGAAAGCGGTATGCAGACGCCCGACGATGTGGCGGCGTCCGCTCGGGCGGGCGCCGATGCGCTCCTGGTGGGGAGCGCCATTTCCGCGTCCGCCGATCCGGCGTCGGCGGTCCGTGCCTTGGCGGGAATCCCACGGTCGACCACGGCGCGCCGGTGAGCGATCCGGTGGCTGCCGGCCCGGCTCACGCGTACGGGGTCGGCGTCAAGATCTGCGGGCTGACCCGTGTCGGTGACGCGGCGCACGCCGTGGAGGCAGGAGCCTCGCATATCGGGGCAATCATGGCGGGCGGTCCCCGTCTGCTGACCATCGAGCGCGCCCGTGCGGTGCTGGGCCCGCGTGGTCAGAACCAGCAGCGCGTCGTCGTGTTCGGCGACCAGCAGCTTGCTGACATCATCGTCACCGTGCATGCACTCGATCTGGATATCACGCAACTGCACGGCGCGTGCACGCCGACATCCATCGAGGCGATACGCCGGGAGACCGGATGCGAGGTGTGGCCGGTGCTGCGCGTGGCGGGCACGACGCTCCCCGCGGATGCCGCAGCGCTCGCGGCGGCGGCCGGCGCCGTGGTGCTCGATGCGCACGTCGTGGGGCAGCTGGGCGGAACCGGTGTCGCACTGGATTGGTCCGGACTACACGATGCCGTGCAGGCGCTGCGCGCGTCGGTCTCTGGGGTGCGCGTGATCCTTGCCGGAGGATTGCGTCCGACAAATGTGATCAAGGCCATCCAATTGCTTTCTCCGGACGTCGTTGACGTATCTTCCGGTGTGGAATCCGAGACGGGTGTCAAGGATCCGAAGTTGGTCGAACAGTTCGTCGCGGCCGTTCGTTCGGCCGCAGGGATGCAGCGAGGACTATGGTGAACACAACGGTTGGCGCCCTCGCGCCGACTGATCGTTTCGGCCCCTTCGGTGGGCGCTACGTGCCGGAAACGCTGATCCCGGCGCTCGATGCACTCGAGGCCGCGTTCGACGCCACGCGAGAGGATGCGGCGTTTCAGGCGGAGCTCGATGCGCTGCTGCGCGAGTACGTGGGGCGCCCCACGGCGCTCTCGTTCGCGCCGCGCCTGAGCGCGCGGATCGGTGCCCCGGTGTGGATGAAGCGCGAAGACCTGTGTCACACTGGTGCGCACAAGATCAACAACACGGTTGGGCAGGCGATGCTCGCCCGCCGGATGGGGAAGCGCCGCATCATCGCCGAGACGGGCGCCGGACAGCACGGTGTGGCCACGGCAACGATCTGCGCGCGCTTCGGCCTCGAGTGCGTGGTCTACATGGGTGAGGAGGACATGCAGCGCCAAGCGCTGAATGTGTTCCGCATGCGGCTCCTCGGCGCCACTGTGGTACCAGTGCTCTCAGGCACCCGAACGCTCAAGGACGCGACGACCGAGGCGATTCGCGACTGGGTCGGCTCGGTCAACGACAGCCACTACATCATCGGCTCCGTGGTCGGTCCGGCACCGTATCCGCGCATGGTGCGAGAGTTTCAATCGGTCATCGGGCGCGAGGCCCGTGCCCAGATGCTCACTCGCGCGGGCGGGCTGCCGAAGACCGTCGTCGCCTGCGTCGGCGGGGGCTCGAATGCGATGGGCATCTTCGCGGGCTTCGTGAGCGATGCGGCCGTGGAGTTGGTGGGCGTCGAGGCGGCCGGTGAAGGGCTGCACACGGAACGACACAGTGCGTCGATCACGCGCGGCACCCCCGGTGTATTGCATGGGTCACTGAGCTATCTGTTGCAGGATGCGAACGGCCAAGTACATCCAGCGCACAGTATTTCGGCCGGACTCGACTATCCCGGCGTGGGACCGGAGCATGCGTGGCTGCACGACAGTGGTCGGGCGGAGTATGTCTCGGTTGACGACACGGAAGCGCTCCGCGGCGTTGCCTTGCTGAGCCGGCTCGAAGGGATCATCCCCGCGCTCGAAACCGCGCACGCCGTGGCGTGGATGGAACGGGAGGCGGGGCGCTGGTCCGAGCAGGACCCGATCTTACTGTGCGTCAGTGGCCGTGGCGATAAGGATATCGGGACTATCAATCAGTACACGCTACCCGAGGTATGACGACGCGCGGGCACGAGCCGAGCCACCCACCGATCGAGGTGGTCGCGATCGAGGATGCGCTCCGCGCATTCGCGAAGGCGCTTCGTGCCGTGCAGTTGTACCTGCCGAATAATCCGATGCGCGCCGCCGCCATCGAGCAGGCGCGGGCGGCGTTCGAGCGGGTGTGGCCCTTCGCCGACCCACTCGAACTGCAGATCAAGGAGTCCTCGTTCGTCTGGGACGGTCGCATCGTGTATCACGACGCGGAGCGCGGCACCGTCGGGTTACCATGGCTGCTGTATCGCGACGGATTGCGTGCGCTGCACTTACGAAGCGGATTCGAGTCGACGGACCTTGACGCGCTGCTCACCCTGTTTCAGAAGGCGCGCACCGCCGCACCCGATGACGATGACATCGTGACGCTTCTCTGGGTAGCCGATCTGGCCACCGTCGAGTGTCGTCACGTCGAGTACGTCGCGGGAGGCGATCTCCCCCTCGAACCCGGGCAGGATCGGCCCGGGGTGGATCGAGTTGGGGTCGCCACGGTCGCACCAGGTGTGGCGCCGCTGGCGGCTCCGTCCGTCGAGGCGGCGGTGCACGGCGACAGGCCCCCGTCAGGCCTGGTGCGCGTCGACGACTTCGAGACCACGCTGTATTTCCTCGATGCGCACGAAGTGACGTACTTGCAGGAGGAGCTCAAGCGCGAGTATGGCGAGGACCATCGACGGCTGGTGCTGGAGAGCCTGTTCGACATCATCGACGGGCAGTTCTCATCCGATTCCCAGCTTGAAGCGCTGCTCACGGTCGATCGGTTGTTGATCGAGTTTCTCTCGACCGGCGAGTACGAGCTCGTTGCGATGGCGCTCCACGAGGCCTCGACGACGGTGCGCCGACTCGTCTCGGATGACCGTGTCATGACCGCCCTGCGGGATCTGCCGATCCGGATGAGTGAGCCCGCCGTGATTTTGCAGCTGTTACAGGCGCTCGATGAAAGCGCGAAGACGCCGGTTGCGTCGCTGCTCGAGAGGCTGTTCGTGGAGTTGCAGCCCTCCGCCCTCGAACCGATGGTGGCCTGGCTCGGTGGCGCAACAGCTTCGCCGGCACGGGCTGCGATCGAGCGTGCCGCCGCGCGCTTGGCGGGCGAGCATACGTCAGAGCTCAGCCGGCTGCTCGACCACGAAAACGAGTCCGTCGTGCGCGGGGCAATTCGCTTGACGGCTCAGTTGGCGACGCCGGCCGCGGTTCCCGGGCTTGCCCGAGTGCTGCGCCGGCACGATCGACAGCTACGCGTCGAGGCCCTGAGCGTTCTAGGCGCGATCGCCTCCCCCACCGCCCTGCAGGCCGTTGAGCGGGCGATCGATGACACCGATCGTGACGTCCGCGTCGCGGCGCTCCGTGTGCTCGCGACACGGGCACACCGGGCGGCGCTGCCCCGCCTACTTGAAGCTCTGCGGCGCAAGGAGCTTCGCTCGGCGGACCTGAGCGAGAAAACGGCGCTGTTCGAGGCCGTGGCTAGCGTGTGCGGCGATGCCGGCGTCCCCGAGCTCGATGCGCTCCTGAATGCCCGTGGGCTGCTCGGACCACGCTCGCCGGTGGAGCTTCGGGCCTGCGCCGCCCGCGCCCTCGGCATGATCGGCTCGGCGGACGCCATGAACGCTTTGCAACGGGCGGCCGATACGAAGGATGTTATCGTACGAAGCGCCGTCGCGCGCGCGATGCGAGGCACCGCGTGACCGCCCCGCTTCCGATCATTGGCCGCGACGGCGGCGGAGATGCGCCGGCACAGCGGACCGCCCGCGGCTTCGTCGTGGCCCTCCATGCGGCGGTGCGTGCGGTGCGGCTGTATCCGATCGAGAATAGCGCGGTGCAAAAGGCCATCACCGAGTTGGTCAGTTCCGCCGTGCGGGTCGCGCTGGCTGACGGACCGTGTCGGTTGCAACGGATCGGCGATTACCTGTTCGTGAACGAAACGCGACTCCGCCTGACCCTCGACAACTATGCGGCCGTCGCGTACGTACTCGGTCTGCTTCGTGAGGCCGGACTAGGCGGCTTTGCCGTGACTGCTCCCACGACCCCGCGCGACTGGGTCGTGCTGCTCGCGTTCCTGCAGGCGCCTCCGCTCGAGTATCCGGAGGAGCAACGCCTGGGGCAGCTGTTGACGCGTGTCGAACAGGCCGGCGTGGAGTGCTTTGACTGCTTCTCACCCATCGACGACACCGATCAACCGGGACCGTTGATGGACGTGAAGGAACGCAGCCGACAGACCTACGTGCGCTCGATCGATGTGACTCGTGAAGTGATGTCGTCGGTGCGGTTCGGGCGGAGTCCCGGGCTGAAGCGGGTCAAGCGGGCAGTGCAGGGGATCGTCGATGCCATTCTCACCGACCCCGCCTCGCTGATCGGGCTGACCACGCTCCGCGAATTCGATGAGTACACATTCGTGCACAGCGTGAATGTGAGCATCCTCTCGGTCGCGTTAGGGCGGCGGCTCGGGTTCACCCGGCCGCAGCTCCTGGATCTTGGCCTCGCCGCGCTGCTGCACGACGTAGGGAAATCTCGGGTTCCACTCGATCTGCTCAACACGCGAGGCGCCCTCGACGCCCAGGAGCGTGCCCTCCTGCAAACGCATACATGGCAGGGAGTGCTCGCGATGTTCGCCATGCCGAGCACGGGTGCCGACCATCCGTGGCGCGCCATGACGACAGCGTACGAGCACCACATGCGCGTTGATCTCACGGGCTACCCCAAACCGTTCCGCTCCCGCCGCTTGTCGTTGTTCAGCAAGATCGTGTCCGTGGCCGATGGCTTCGACGCCGCCACCACGTCGCGCGCGTCCAGTGAACCAGCGTGGACCCCGGCGGATGTCCTGCGCGGCATGCGCGACGACACGCGCCTCGGCTTCGACCCGGTCCTCGTGAAAGCGTTCATCAATCTCACGGGCATCTATCCGGTCGGGACGCTCGTCGTGCTCGACTCCCACGCCCTCGCGCTGGTCGTGGCCGCCAATCCCGATCCCACCGCGCTGTCGCGCCCGCTCGTGCGCCTGATCACCGATGCGCTGGGCAATGCCCTCGTGGATCCGCAGGTCTACGACCTGACAGCGCGCGACGCATCCGGTCAGTTTGCGAACTCCGTCATTGGGACCGAGGACCCTCAACGCTATGGAATCAATCTCCGTGATTACTTCGCCTGACGTCTCAGCGCGTGGCACCTCCCGCCTGTCGGCACGTTTCGCCGCGCTCGCCAACGAAGGTCGGAAGGCGCTCGTGTGTTATGTGACGGCGGGGCATCCGGATCCCGAGCAAAGCGTCACCCTGCTCAGGGGCATCGCTGGCGCCGGTGCCGACGTGATCGAGATCGGCGTGCCATTCTCCGATCCGATGGCCGATGGCCCCGTCATCCAGCAAAGTTCGCAGATCGCGCTCGACCACGGGGTCAGCCTCGAGCACACGTTGCAGATTGTGAAGGAAGCCGCGGTTGACGTGCCGGTGGTGCTCTTCAGCTACCTCAATCCGATTATCGCCGGTGGACCGGACGTCTTGGCGCGTGCTCGCTCGGCGGGCGTCGACGGCGTCCTCGTGACCGATCTACCGGTGGGCGCCGATCCCGCGCGCGAAGCCTGGTTCGGCGCGAGTGGGCTCGACTTCGTCCGTCTCGTTGCGCCGACGACGCCGGCACCACGCATGGTTGAAATCGGCCATCACGGTGGCGGCTTCGTGTATCTGATCAGCCGCCTGGGAGTCACCGGAGAACGGGCCTCGCTGCCCGCGGATCTCCCGGAAACGGTGGCGCGACTGCGCGCGTCGACCGCATTGCCGATCTGCATCGGATTCGGCATCTCCACCCCCGATCAGGCGAAGGCGGCGGCGCGGCTCGGCGATGGGGTGGTCGTGGGCAGCGCGATCGTACGCGCGGCCGGGCGCTCGGTGCAGGAGGCGCTCGACCTTGCGTCCGCGTTACGCGCGGCGATCGACGACGTCTGAGGCACTCGGTAATGCCGGACTCGCGCCGCGCCGTGCATCACGGCGAACTGCCATTCTGGTCGATCGTCACCGACAAGCGGCGCGCGCACATCGCTCGCGTGGTCGCGCTGTTGCATGACTGGGCCGATGCCCTGTCGCTTCCGCCGCTCGAGGCACAAGCGTGGGTGGATGCGGGCATGTGGCACGATGCGCTGCGTGACGCCGACGAATCGACCTTGCGCACAGTCACCGGCGATCATCTTCGCCCGTTCGGCATGCTGCACGGCCCCGCGGCGGCGATCCGGTTGGCCGCGCTCGGCGAGACGCGTCAGGACGTACTCGACGCAATCCGATGGCATACTGTTGGGCAGTCCGACTGGTCGCGCGTGGGCCGCGCGTTATACATGGCGGATTTTCTCGAACCGGGACGCACCTTCATGCAAGCTGATCGGGCATTCCTCGCCAGCTGCGTACCGCTCGCCTTCGATCAGGTCTTTCGTCAGGTCGTTCGCCTGCGTCTCGAATGGGCCCTTCGTGAAGGCAAAGGGCTCCAGCCCGAAACGGTGGCCCTCTGGGAGCGCGTGCGATGAGCGCGTCGCCAGAATGGCCTGCAATCCCCGCCGCGGAGGCGTCGCGCCGTCAGCGCCGCGGTTGGCTGATCGTCGGGCTGGTGGCCCTCGTCGTGGTCGGCGCCAGCGCCAGCTGGTGGCGCATTCGCGACCGACCATTGCTCGACGCGGCCACGAGAGCAACAGCCGCGGACGATGACATTCTCGCCCGTGCGCCGATCGATGGCCGCGTGCGCGTGCGCGTGCTCAACGCCTCCGGAACACGTGGGTACGCACGTCGCGCTACCCTCGAGTTTCGCGATCGTGGCTTCGATGTCGTCGAGTACGATACCGAGCGGGGAGAGCCCCGCCGGAGTACAGTGATTGTCTCGCACACCGGCCATCAGGACTGGGCCAAGCGCCTGCAGCGGGCTGCGGCAACGGGCACGATCGAGGAACGGCCGGATTCGCTACGCTACGTGGACCTCACCATCTTCGTGGGTCGCGATTGGAAGCCGTCGACCGAGACGCTCCGTCCGTAGCTGGCCACAGGCGGCGGCAATATCCAGCCCACGACTCCGACGCACCGCGGTTTCCACGCCTCGTGCGCGGAGCGCGCGGGCAAAGGCGGCGATCACCGCCGCGGGCGACGGCACGAAACCCATCGTGCCGCCTGGGTGCAGGGGAATCAGGTTGACGAACGCGCGGCACTCGCGAGCCAGCTGCGCCAGCAGTTCGGCGTGCACCGACTGATCGTTGACGCCACCCAGCAGCACGTACTCGAACGTCACCCGTCGATCGAACGTCGCGGCCGCGGCAATCACATCGGCCAGAGGATACTTCGTATTGACCGGCATCAGCGATTGTCGCAGGTCATCGCTGGGCGCATGGATCGAGATGGCCAGCCGAAACTGCTCCGGACGTTTCGACAGCGCCACGATCCCCGGCAGCACGCCCACGGTTGAAATGGTGATGTGCCGCGCCCCGATGCCGAGAGCGCGGGGATCGTTGAGGAGCGACAGCGTGGCATCCACCGCCTTCCAATTCATCATGGGCTCACCCATGCCCATGAAGACGATGTTCGTGGGAATGATCGGCGGCGAGAGGAGGCGAAGCTCCCGCACTTGCCCGGCAATTTCCGACGGCAGCAGGTTTCGCTGGAAGCCCATGGCGCCGGTCGCGCAAAATGCGCACTGGAGCGCGCATCCCGCTTGCGACGAGATACAAAACGTGATACGGTCGCCGTCGGGGATGGATACGGTCTCGATGAGCTGGCCGTCGGCCATCCTGAACAGAAACTTCTCCGTGCCGTCGGTCGACCGTTGTCGCGTGGAAAGGTCGAGGCGGGGCAGCGTGAAGGACCGCGCAAGCGCCTCGCGGAGCGCCTTCGGCAGTTCGGTCATCTCGTCGAACGAGCGCACGGGACGCTGCCACAGGCGCGCGAAGATTTGCGCGGCCCGATACGATGGTTCACCACGCTCGCCGAGCCACCCGAGGAGCCGTGCGATGGCGGCATCGGGGGCAAGGTCGAGCAGGTTTTCCGTCACCATCGTCTCTGCCATCATTCTTTGAGGATCGAACTGAGGGTGAACTGATAGACGGGCCCGAGCCCCGAGATGCCTTCCTCACGCGCCACGCCGACCACGTACCTCGCATAGTACACCGCCAGCCCCGAGCGGATGCGTGTGACGGCGCTGCCGCCGGCCCCGGCGCGCACGATCGCCGCGCGCGCCTCCAGTCGCTCGAGCCGCCCGGAGAGGAACGGACCTCGCTCGGTCACCCCGCGGTTGACGTTGTTCTGGCTGAGGCCGAGCCGAAGCTCGCGCGCCGCCGATTCGCCGACCACCCGGGCGTCCACCGCCGCCACGACCGCCGGGCGGTCGTCGACTTCACGGCCCGGTCGCCACAGGAAGCTCGAGAGCGCGAGGCGCGCGTTCTGCCACGGGAGATCGTGCACGACTACACCGAGGTCGGCCGCGACGGCCGTGTGCACCACCTGATCCGCCCGTCCCTCGCGCCACCGCACGGCGAGTCCGGCCGTAAGATGAGGAACGAGGGTCTTGGTCGCCGTGGCACTCACGAGCGTGCTGGCGTAGCTGATGTCGCCGACGCTTTGCGGATCAGTATCGGTACGCACCAGACCGGCAACGGACGTCCTGGCGACGGAGAGCCCGAGGGTCGTGCCCGAGGCACGGCGAAGCGATGCGGAGAGCAATTGCCCGTCGACGCCTTGGGCCGAGCCGCTGGAAAGGGACGCCACGCCGAGGCGAATCCGCTCGCCCGCCCGAAGGGCTGACGCGGCCGGATTCCACAGACCAGCACCGGGCTCCGCCGCCAACGCGGCCGGCTCAAGAACGGCACCCAGCGGGAACTCCCATAGATCGCGCGCGGGCACCGGCTGCGCGGCAAGCCCGCGGGCCCACCCGAACGCGGCCAACCCGCAGATAAGCATGCAGCGCATAGGGCACACTAACGGCCCGCGCCGTGGCGGGTCAAGCGAATAGCGTCGGCAATCGCTACCGAGACCGTCGTAAATCGTTTACGTTTCATCGTTTGCGGCCGCTCGTCGGCCCGCGTACTTCCCTGAGTCGTCCCGTCCGGAGCGCCGCGCGTAATGTCGTTTCTGCCTGAACAGTCCGTGCTCGCCACATCCCAGCGTACTGACACGTGCGGCCTCCTCCGATCGTCGGACATTGGTCGTACCGTGCGCCTTGGTGGATGGGTGCATCGGAGTCGCGATCTGGGCGGTCTCGTCTTCATCGACCTGCGTGACCGTTTGGGCCTGGTGCAGTTGGCGTTCGGGCCGGCATGGAGCGATGCCGAAACGCTGCAGCGCGCGGCGGCGGTGGGCGTCGAGTCCGTCGTGTTGTGCGAGGGCGAGGTCGTAGCGCGTGAGCCGGAGCGACAGAATCCGGACATGCTCACCGGCACGATCGAAGTGCGCGTCACGTCGCTGCGTGTGGTTGGTCCCGCGGTGACGCCGGCGCTGCCGGTTGCTCGTGGACGCGGCGAGAAGATGGCCGCGGAAGAATTGCGCTTGCGGCATCGCTACCTCGACCTGCGTCGACCGGAGTTGCAGGAGAATCTGGTACTCCGCCACCGGCTGTTGCAGGTCTCGCGCCGGTTCCTCAGCGATCGTGGCTATCTCGAACTCGAAACGCCTATACTCACGAAGCCGACACCGGAGGGCGCACGCGACTACCTCGTGCCAAGCCGCGTGCATCCAGGCGAGTTCTACGCGCTGCCGCAGTCGCCGCAGATCTACAAGCAGCTCTTCATGTGCTGCGGCATGGATCGGTATTTCCAGATTGCGCGCTGTTTCCGCGACGAGGATCTACGCGCCGACCGGCAGCCTGAGTTCACGCAGATCGACATCGAAGCATCGTTCGTCGAGCGTGAGGACATTCTGGCGCTCGCCGAAGGGCTGATCGGCGCGCTGTGGACCGAGGCTGGGCATCAGATTCCGACGCACTTCGATCGCATGAGTTACCGCGATGCGATGGAGTTCTATGGCTGCGATCGCCCCGACTTGCGCTACGAGCTTCGGCTCGCGGATTACACCGGCGTGTTCGCTGGTCTCGACTTCGCGGTGACAACGGCCGCTCTCGCGAGTGGTGCGCGCGTGCGCGGACTGATCGTGCCGGGTGGCGCCGCCTGGAGCCGGAAACAAGTGGACGAGCTGGAGGCCCTGGCCAAGAGTGCTGGGGCAGGTGGCCTGCTGCGCCTGCGGCATGCCGACGGCGCGTACGATGGACCGTTGGCGAAGTTCCTCACCGACGAGGCGCGGGGCGCGTTGTCGCTCGCGGACGGCGATCTCGCGCTGTTCGTGGCGGCGCCGGATCGCGTATCCAGTCCGGCGTTGGATCGCGTGCGGCAGGAATGCGCCCGACGGCTCGATTTGGTCGACGACACAGTGCAGCGCTTCATCGTGGTGATGGACTTCCCGATGTTCGAGGAAGATCCGACGACCGGCACACTCGCCGCGGTGCACCACCCGTTTACGGCACCGCATCCGGAAGACCTGCAGGCGTTCCCCGATCAGCCGGCGCGCTGGCGTGCGTTGGCGTACGACGTCGTGCTCAACGGGACGGAGCTCGGCGGTGGGAGCATTCGCATCAGCGATCCGGCCATGCAGTCGCGGATGTTTACCTTGCTCGGGATCGGCGATATTGCCGATCAGGAGCGACGCTTCGGCTTCCTCCTCGAAGGGCTTCGTGCCGGCGCGCCGCCGCACGGTGGGATCGCGTTCGGTTTCGATCGGATTGCGATGTTGCTCTCCGGGGCACCATCATTGCGCGACGTGATCGCCTTTCCAAAAACGACCGCCGCGCGCTCGTTGTTCGAGGGGGCACCCGTCGCGGTGCCCCCGGAAGATCTGGCGGCGCTGCATCTCACGGTCACTGGGACCGACGCGTGAACGGTAACGAGCGCGTCCCCGAGACCGCGACCACGCGCGTCTCGGTCGAAGGTGCGGACATGCAGATGCTGGCCGGCGTGAACGACGCCAACCTCGTCGAGCTCGGGCGTGCCACCGGGACCCGAGTCGCGCTGCGAGGTGACAGCCTGATGATCACGGGCGACGCCGACAATGTCGCCCGCGCCGAACCGATCGCGGTAGCGATGGTCACGTTCGTGCGCGAGGGCAAGCCCCTCAGCGCCGACGATGTGTTGCGGTTGTCGCTCACGCAACGACCGGCGGACGCCCCAGCGGCGACCAACGGCGCGTTGGTACTGCCGGGGGCACGGCGAGCGGTCCAGCCGAAAACGCCGGGACAGGCGGAATACCTCAAGCAGATCGGCGAGCACGACATCGTGGTGGGTGTCGGCCCAGCAGGTACGGGAAAGACGTATCTCGCGGTCGCGGCGGCCGTCGACGCCTTGATGCGCAAACGTGTGCGGCGCATCGTGCTGGCGCGCCCCGCCGTCGAGGCGGGGGAAAGCCTGGGCTTCTTGCCTGGCGATATGCAGGCCAAGATTGATCCGTATCTGCGCCCGCTCTACGACGCCCTCGATGATCTCATTCCGGTCGAGCGACTCCAGAAGCTCATCGAGACCCGCACCATCGAAGTGGCGCCGTTGGCTTTCATGCGCGGCCGTACGCTAAGCGATTCGTTCGTCATTCTCGACGAGGCGCAGAATGCGACCGGACTGCAGATGAAGATGTTTCTCACGCGTCTTGGCGTGAACTCGAAGATCGTCATCACCGGCGATAAGACACAAGTCGACTTGCCGCGTCGCGAAGATTCAGGGCTGATGCAGATCGAGCGGATTCTTCACGGCATCGAAGGGATCTCGTTTCACTATTTCTCCGATGCCGACGTGGTGCGCCATCGTCTGGTGCGCGACATTATTCGCGCCTACAACGCTGACGCGGCCGGCGCGTGACACCCACCACACGTGAGCACCCCCGCGCCGTATCGGTGCAATCCGATGGGGTTCGTGTGCCCGTGTCCACCGATCGCTTGATCGAGCTCTCTCGCCGCGTGCTCGGCGCCCTGAAGGTACCGCGCGCCCTGATCAGCGTAACGTTCGTCTCGGCGCGGACCAGTGGCGCGCTCAATCGCCGGCACCTCGGCCATCGTGGTCCGACCGACGTGATCACGTTCGCGTTGGGCGCCGATCCGGCGGGGACCGTGATCGCCGATATCTACATTTGTCCGGATGTCGCCCGGCGGCAGGCGAAGGAATTCGGGGTCGGGGTCCGTGAGGAAATTGCGCGCCTCGTGGTGCACGGGATGCTGCACGCCTGCGGGTGGGAACATCCCGAGGGCGAGGAGCGCACGACATCGCCGATGTGGCGACGCCAGGAGCAACTGCTACACCGCTTCTGGATCACACCGTCCCGCACCGCATGAGTGCAGTCGCGTGGGGGCTGGCGGCCGCTGGCGCTGCCGTGGCCGCCCTTGCCACGGTCGCGGAGGGGGCGCTGTTCTCCGAGTCGTCCGTGTCGTCGGGAAACCCCGAGCGCGCCACGCTCGCACCGCCGGCGCCAGTGGTGCCCCGTCCAGTGCCCGCGCGCGAGCGAACGCACCGTGCGCTCGCGTTTGCCCGCGTGCTCGGTCATCTCGCGGCGGGGGCTGGCATCGCCGTTGCCTTGGACCTGTCGGGTCGCACGACACTTGCCGCGGTGGCCATGCTCTTCGGGCTTGGACTGGCGGTCGTGCTCACCGCCGAGACGACCGCGCGCGTGGTGGGGGATGCACTCGGCGAACGGGCCGAGGAACGACTCGCGTGGTTCTCCAACGGCGTGGAGCGGCTCTTCGCGCCAGTCGTGCGGCTCGGCAGTTGGGTCGACGCGGGATTCGCCGAGGTGGTCTCCGACGCCGAGGCGACCATCGAGCGGCGAGAAGAGGCGGCGGCCCAGTTTCGCGAGGTGATCACCAGTGAGGCTGACGTGTCGCGTGACGAGCGTGACCTGCTCCTCGGCGTCTTCGAGTTTGGCGAGACGACGGTCGAGGAAGTGATGGTGCCACGCGTGGACATTGTTGGGATCGAACAGGAGACACCGTGGTCGGAGATGCTCGACCGCGTGCGGAGCGCGCAGCATTCGCGGGTCCCGGTCTTTGAGGATACGATCGATGAGATCGTCGGCATTCTCTACGTCAAGGACCTGCTGCCTGCGGTGTTGTCCGACGAGGAGCCGGACGGTGGGTGGCAGACGCTGCTGCGTCCGCCCGTATTCATCCCGCCGTCGAAGCGGATCGCTGACCTGCTGCGTGAGTTCCGCGTCGCCGGACGGCACATCGCAGTCGTGGCGGACGAGTATGGTGGCACGGCGGGGCTCGTGACGATCGAGGATGTGCTCGAAGAGTTGGTGGGCGAGATCCGCGATGAGTACGACCAAGAGGAGCGGCAGGTCGAAAGCGAGGAGGGGGTGCGCTTCTGGGTATCGGGACGTCTGACGCTCGATGACCTGTCGGAAGCCTTGGCACACGACTTCCGGCGCGACGACGTGTCTACCGTCGGGGGGCTGGTGCTTGAACTGCTTGGCCGAGTGCCGCGTGCTGGTGAGACGCTCGCGGTTGGCCCGTTCAAAGTCATCGTCGAACGGGTTGTCCGCCGGAAGATCGAGCGTGTCTACCTCGAGCGGGTGCAGCCGATCGACGCCGCGGGAGCTGGCTGATGCCCGTGTTCCTGACACTGTTCTCGGTCGCCATTGTGGCGACGCTCACGCTCTCCGCCACGGCGGTCCGTGCGGTGAGCCGCCTATGGTTGCGACACTGGATCGAGCGCCGGCACGGTGGGACGGGCGTGATGACGCGCTATCTGGAGCGCCCGGCCCGCCTGTTGCATGCCGCCGCGACGGCGAGCATGCTGACCGTGTTCGCGACGGGCTCGATGATCGCCATGGCTGACGGCCTTCGCGCGTGGGAGTTTCTCGTTGACGTGCTGTTGTATCTGACGTTGTTGGTACTCGTGGGACAGCTGCTGCCCCGCGCGGCGGGTCGCCGGTGGGCGCCGCAGCTCGTGCCTGCGTTGGTGCCATTCCTCCGGTTCGTGGATCTGCTGCTCACGCCCTTTCATGTCGTCGCCGATATGGTGGAGCGCGTGCTGGCGCCCGGACCCACGTCGTCCACGGACGACGATGCCCGGGAAGGACTCGAGGAGCTCCTGCGTGACGGCGCGTTCGACGGGATCAGTACGACGGAGGAGATGGCGATCATTTCCGGCGTCGTCCAGTTCGGCGACAAGGTCGTGGAGGACGTCATGACACCGCGCGCGAGAATTTTCGCATTGCCCGAAGGACTGCCGGCGGCCGATCTGGCGTCACGCATGGCCCAGGCCGGCTACAGCCGTGTGCCGTTGTATCGCGACACACCGGATCAGATCATCGGCATGGTTCACGTGTTCGATGTGTTCGTGCGCAGTGGGGAAACCCTGCCGCCGATTCGGCCCGTCACGGTGACGACGTCGGCAAAGTCCGCGAAGGAGTTGCTGTTCGAACTGCTGCGCGCCCGTCGACAGTTGGCGATTGTTCAGGATGACGCGACAGTCGTCGGACTGGTGACGCTCGAAGACCTGCTCGAGGAATTGGTGGGAGACATCCGCGATGAACACGACGACGAGTGACGATGACCGAAGCGATGACCCGCCTGTTGGATCAGTTCCGTGCTGGAAAGCCGGCAGCGCTCGCCCGCGCCGTCAGCATCGTCGAGAACCACCGTCCAGGCTTCGAACAGATTCTGGCGGCCGTGCATCCCACACTCGGACACGCGCGCCGCATCGGGATTACCGGTCCGCCGGGTGCGGGTAAGAGCACCCTGACGACGCGCTTGGCGCGCCGCTACCGGCACGCGGGATGGCGCGTGGGCATTGTCGCCGTCGATCCCACGTCGCCGTTCACCGGAGGGGCGCTGCTGGGTGATCGTATCCGGATGGAGGACGTCGCGCTCGATCCGGGGGTCTTCATCCGCTCCATGGCGACGCGTGGCTCGCTGGGTGGGCTGGCCACCTCGACCCGCGACGTCTGCGATGTGCTCGATGGATTCGGGATGGATGTCATTCTGCTCGAAACGGTCGGCGTCGGACAGAGCGAACTTGACATCGCGCGCGCCGCGGACACGACACTCGTGGTGCTGGTGCCGGAATCGGGCGACTCGATCCAGACGTTGAAGGCCGGGGTGATGGAGATTGCCGACGTCTTTGCCGTGAACAAGGCCGATCGCCCCGGGGCCGACCGGTTGCGCAATGACATCGAGTTGATGCTCGGCCTGCGGGCCGGTGCCGCGATGCAGAACGTTCCGGGCCACCATGGCGTAGATCTCCGGAACGTGCCGGATCGTGATGCCCTACGGGACGCCATGAATCCGGCCCGGGCCGCGCGGGCTGCCGCCCTGGAGGCGCAGCCCGTGCAGTGGACGCCGCCGGTGCTGCGGGTCATCGCGGCACAAAATGAAGGCGTCGACGAGGTGGTTGACGCCCTCGACCGGCACGTGCGCTATCTTGAAACCAGCGGTGAGCTCCGGTCGAGACGGCGGGCTCGCTTGCGTGAGCGGGTGATGGAAGTGGTGGAACAGCAGCTCCATCGGCGCCTGTGGCAGGATGAGGACACACTCGCGTGGGTGGATGGACGACTCGATGCGCTCGAGGCCGGCACGGAGGTACCCTTTGCGGTTGCCGACGCCCTCCGAGCCCGCAGTGCAGCACTTCTCACGGGCGCCGAGTACGCGCCGCTTCAGGATGGATGAGCGCATGACGACCATTCAGGATCTCGAGGACGTAGTCCGCCAGCAGCAGGAAGAGCTCGACGGACTACGACGGGAAGTTGGGCAATGGCGACAGCAGTACGAGACGGGTCGCAAGCGCGAGATCGCCTTCACCAACTCGGCGAACGAAGTGCCACCGCTGTACACCGCCCTCGATCTCGAAGACACCGCCGGGTCGGCGTTCGAGCTGCCAGGACAATGGCCGTTCACGCGTGGCATTCATCCTACCGGATACCGCGGTAAGCTCTGGACGATGCGCCAGTTCGCTGGCTTCGGCACCGCGCGGGAGACCAACCAGCGTTACAAGTTCCTCTTGTCGCAGGGGCAGACCGGGCTCTCGGTCGCCTTCGATTTCCCCACGCTCATGGGATACGACGCCGACCATTCGCGTTCGGAGGGCGAAGTCGGCAAGTGCGGTGTGTCCATCTCGTCGATGGCCGACATGGAGACACTCTTCGAGGGTATTCCCCTCGACAAGGTGTCTACCTCCATGACGATCAACGGGCCGGCAATCATTCTGCTGTGCTTCTACATCGCCGCCGCCGAGAAGCAGGGCGTCAGTGCGGACAAACTTCAGGGGACGGTGCAGAACGACATCCTGAAGGAGTACATGGCGCAGCACGCGTGGTGCTTCCCGATTGAGCCGGCGCTCCGGCTGATCGTGGATGGCTTCGAATGGTGCGCGAAGCACACGCCGAACTGGAACACGATTTCGATCTCCGGCTATCACATCCGCGAAGCGGGCGCCACTGCCGCGCAGGAACTCGCCTTCACGCTGGCCGACGGCTTCACCTACGTGGAGCGCGGCGTCGCGCGTGGACTCGATGTGGATGAATTCGCGCCGCGCCTGTCGTTCTTCTGGGACATCCACAACGATTTCTTCGAGGAAATCGCGAAGCTGCGCGCCGCGCGCCGCATTTGGGCACGCCACCTCAAGGAGCGGTTCGGTGCCAAGAATCCGCGCTCGTGGATGATGCGCTTTCACTCGCAGACGGCTGGTGTCACGCTGACCGCGCAACAGCCCACCAACAACGTCGTGCGTGTGGCGTATCAAGCCATGGCCGCCGTGCTCGGTGGCACGCAATCCTTGCACACCAACTCGATGGACGAGACGCTCTCGCTGCCGACCGAAGAGGCGGTGCAAGTGGCGTTGCGAACGCAGCAGATCCTGGCCTACGAAACGGGTGTACCCAACGTGATGGATCCGCTCGGCGGATCGTACTACGTGGAGGCGTTGACCGATCAGATGGAGCAGGAAGCCGAGGCCCTGTTTGCGCAGATCGATGAGCTGGGCGGAGTGGTGCAGGGCCTTGAGGAGGGATGGTTCCAGAAGAAGATCGCCGAAAGTGCCTCGCGGCAGCAGTGGGAGATCGAGCAGCGCCGGAAGCTGGTCGTCGGTGTGAACGAGTTCGTTACCGATGAGCCCGAGCTCACGATTCCGATTCTGCGCATCGGCGAGTATGCAGAAACAGAGCAGCGCGATCGACTGGCGGCGCTGCGCGCCTCGCGGGACAACGTGCTCGTTGCAGAGCGGCTCGACGCCCTCCGGAACGCGGCGCGGGGAACCGAGAACGTGGTGCCGCGCATCCTGGACTGCGCGCGCGCCTACTGCACGCTCTATGAAATCCGCGCTGCGCTGGAAGACGTCTTCGGGGCCTACCGCGAACCGGTGTTCTTTTGATCCGACGCTAGTCGCTCAGCTGGCGTTCCATCTCAGCGAGATCGCGCAGAAACGCCGCCGCTTGCTGGCCGCTCATCTGCGCCGGATTGAAGAGCCGTGAGCCAGAGTGCTTGAGGAGGACCGTTTGCCGCGCCGCCGTGACGGCATCATTCCAGTCCACGACCTTCATCGACCATTCGGCAAAATCGCGCGCCGTGATCTCCTCGACGCTCAACAGTTGGCAGTTGGTGTGTCGAGGATCCTTCACGATGTGATTGTACAGGGCATTGACGCTGAGCCGTTCCCCCTCAAGAGCCTGCAGGAACCGGCCGCCGCCATAGCAGAGCATCCCTGTGATGGCGCGCTCCTCGTTCGTGACGGCCGCCGTGTCCATGATGGCCATGAAATCACGGTAGCGCAGGTCCTCGCGCGCATCGCTCGAATAAATCAAACGGATGGTGTGCACGGCTATTCAAGTCACGGTCGAGGCCGGTCCACCCCGCGGGCGACCCGAGCGGCGGGATCGCTGGCGACTTGTGCGGGACCGTTTCGGTATCTAGCCTGTCCGGATGAAGACTACCAGCCCATGGTGGGCGACGCATTTCGACGCCCAGTATCTCCACGAGTACGAGCCGCTGTTCAATCTCGCGCAGGATCGCCGTGAGGTCGCTCGTCTCCTCGAGGTGCTGGAGCTACCCGCAGGTGCGCGCATTCTCGATTGCCCGTGTGGACAGGGGCGGCATGCCCACCTGCTGGCTGAGGCCGGCTTCAACGTCGACGGGCTCGACTACTCCCGTCCGCTCCTCGAGGTCGCCAAGCGCCGCGGGTCGTCTAAGATGCTGCGCTACTCCCAGGGTGACATGCGGAAGCTGCCAACCAAGTGGACCGGGCGGTTCGACGCCGTGGTCAACCTGTTCACGTCTTTCGGGTTTTTCGACGATCCGTACGACGATCGCAAGGTGCTGTCCCAATTCGCGCGCGTCCTCAAGCCCGGCGGGCTGCTCATCTGGCACGGGGGCAGTCGTGATGGGGTCATGGCGCGCTTTCTTTCCCGTGACTGGTGGACCACGGCGGACGGCACCGTTTTCGGACAGGAGC
>NZ_JBILKJ010000051.1:0-18676 GCF_044376735.1 Gemmatimonas sp. | reverse complement strand
GAAGCCGTCGTCGGTACCGGCAAAGAGCCCCAGCCGCTCCGCCGCCTCGGCCCCGACATCGCCCAGCAATACGCAGTACGACTGCTCTGCCCCACGCCCCACGCGCCCGCGTAGCTGGTGCAGCTGCGACAGCCCGAACCGCTCCGGGTGCTCGATGATCATGACGGTGGCATTGCCGACGTCGATCCCGACCTCGATGACGGTGGTCGCCACGAGCACGTCGATGTGCCCATCGCGGAACTCGCGCATGATGTCGTCGCGCTCCTCGGCGCGCAGCCGCCCATGCAGCAGGGCCACGCGACGGTGCGCGAACGGGCCGGCCACCAGCTCCTCGAACATCACCGTCGCCGCCTTGAGCTCCATCTTCTCGGAGGTCTCGATGAGGGGGTAGACCACGTACACCTGCCGACCGGCGTCGAGCTGGCCATTGGCGAAGGTGAACACCTTGGCCCGCCCCGACTCGGGGCGCACGACGGTGGTGACGGGCTGCCGCCCGGGCGGCCGTTCGTCCAGCACGCTGACATCGAGATCGCCGTAGAGCGTGAGCGCCAGCGAGCGCGGAATGGGCGTGGCACTCATCAGCAGCACGTCGGGCGCCTTCCCCTTCTGCCCCAGCGTGGCCCGCTGCTCCACGCCGAACCGGTGCTGCTCGTCGATGATCGCCAGGCCGAGATTGGCGAACGCGACGTCGCCCTGAATGAGGGCGTGCGTCCCGATCGCCAGCACGGGTTCGTCCGAAGCGAGCCGCGCGAGGGCCGCGCGCCGCTCCTTCGCCCCCAGCCGACCGGTCAGCAACACCGGCACGATGCCCAATGGCGCGAGGAGGGCGCCGATGGAGCGCGCGTGCTGCTCGGCCAGCAACTCGGTGGGCGCCATGAACGCCACCTGCGCCCCATTCTCCATGGCGAGCAGCGCACTGAACACCGCCACCACCGTCTTGCCGGCGCCCACGTCGCCCTGCAACAGCCGGTGCATGCGCCGCGGGCTCTCCATGTCGGCCACGATCTCGCGGATGGCGCGCACCTGTGCCCCGGTGAGGGCGTACGGCAGAATCGCCCGCAACTTGGAGGTGAGGTCGCGCCGATTCACGAAGGCGGTGCCTCCGCGTGCCTCGCGGGCCACCTGATTGGCCTTGCGGTGCAACAACTGCACACACAGCAACTCTTCGAACGCGAGTCGGGCACGTCCGCGCAGCGCCTCGGCCACCGACGTGGGGCGATGCACGAGACGCAGCGCGTCCGGCAGCGGGGGCACGTCGGCCTCCGCCAGGATGTCGCGCGGCAGCGTTTCCTGCACCAGCGGCAACAGCTGGTCGAGGTGCTGCTGCACCATGGCGCGCAGCACGCGCACCGACAGCCCCTCGGTGCTCGGGTACACCGCCAATACCCGTCCTTCGTTCGTGCCCTCTTCGTCGGGCCCCAGATTCACGAACTCGCGCGGCTGCAGCCGGCGGCCGTGAAAGAAGCGGACCTGGCCGGTGCACAGCAGCCAGTCACCTTTGTTGATGGTCCGATCGAGGAACGGCTGCCCCGGCCACGCCACTTCGATCATGCCGCTCGCGTCCTGCACGACGGCCTGAAACACCCGCAACCCTTTCCGGGTTGGAAGTACGCCCTTCGCGATCACCTGCCCCAGCACGGTGATGTCGGCCCCGACGACCGCCTGCGCGATGCGCGTGACGGTACTGGCGTCTTCGTAGCGGTGCGGCACATGGCGCAGCAGGTCGCCGGCTATCGTGATACGCAGTCGCGCCAGCAGGTCGGCGCGGACCGGGCCGACGCCCTTGAGATACGTGACCGGCGTGTCGAGGGTGAGCCTCGGCGCCGGACGCGCAGGCGGACGTCGCTTCCGCTCCTGCGGGTCACGATCGCCGCCGAACGCCATCACGCGTCCACCAGCTCCTTGGCGTAGTCTGCCGCATCGAACGGTTCGAGGTCGCCGATCTGCTCGCCGAGTCCGACGAACTTGATGGGCACATTCAGCGCCTCGTGCACCGCCACCACGATCCCGCCCTTGGCGGTGCCATCGAGCTTCGTAACCACGACGCCCGTGACTGGGACCGCCGCCGAAAACGTGCGTGCCTGCGCGAGCGCGTTCTGGCCGATCGTGCCGTCGAGCACGAGCAGCACTTCGTGTGGGGCGTCGGGAAGTCGCTTCTTGATCACGCGATGAATCTTGCGCAGCTCCGTCATGAGATCGTCACTCGTGTGCAGACGCCCGGCGGTGTCCACGATGACAATGTCCGCTCCACGGGTGATGCCGGCATCGACCGCGTCGAAGGCCACGGACGCCGGATCAGATCCCGGCGAGCCACCCACGAAGTCGACGCCGGCCCGCTCCGCCCACACGCGCAGTTGGTCGATGGCGCCGGCACGAAAGGTGTCGGCGGCGCCGAGCAGCACCCGCTTGCCCTCGTTCTTGAATTGCGCAGACAACTTGCCGATGAACGTCGTCTTGCCAGCGCCGTTCACACCGATCACGAGCACCACCGTGGGGCCCGTGGCCGCGTGCCGCAGCGTCGGGTCGGCGTTACCCGTCCGCAAGGCGGCCTCGATGCCCGCCGCCAGCGCCACCCGAAATTCGGCCTCGGTCTTCACCTCGCCGCGCTTGGCCAGGCGTTCGACCTCCGCCACGAGTGACAGCGCCGTGGGCACGCCAAAATCCGACTCAATGAGCAGTGTCTCGAGCGCCTCGAGCGAGCCGTTATCGACCCCTTTGAACAGCACCGTGACGTCGGTGCGGACGATATCCTTGACGCGCTCCCAGAGCGAGCGCTTGGGCGCTTCATCCTTGCGGCGAAACAGGCGAGCCATTCTTGACCGGGCGAAGAGAAACGAAGGGTCGAACGAGAGGCGGCGATCAGCGATAGCCGCCAGCACGGCGGCCGATCCATTCGCCGCACAGCAGCAGCAGCGCGAGCACGAACGGCCAACCGGCATCAGCCAGTCGCGGCGCATCGGACGAGAGCGCCCCACGCGAGAGCGGGCCGTCGCGCACGGTGGGCGCGCGCGGCACCCATTCGCGCGACGCATTCACCACCAGCACGCTGGCTCCCCCCTCGGCCTGCACATCGTACACCCCAGCCGGCAGCGCGGGCGACGTGGTTTCGAAGCTGGCGCCGGCAAAGCGCAGCGTGAGCGAATCAGTGCCACCCAGCGCTCCCGACGGCGAGGTGGCCCCGCGACGGCTGAGTCGGACGGTGACGACCGAGTCGGCGCCCCCGCGGCGCCACGCCACCGGATCGCCGGCACGCAGTAGCGACGCCATGGGACGGGCCGCGCGCACGTCACCGCGCCCCGCCGCTAACCAGTCGAAGATCGCGCCCCAGAGCGCCCCAAACGCCTCGGCCGACCGGCCGCCGCGCAACGCCCAGCCAGCGTACCCCGAGCCGGATACCACGATCGTGCGCCCCCCGTTCTCGATACGCGCCGCAATGGCCGCGACCGCTTCGCCACGCTTACCCAGCTGCGCGGTCAACACGGGCATCGATCCGCGGGCCGGGCCGGCCAGCGTGAGCGGCGGGAGCGAATCGAGCGGCAGTCCGGCCAGGGCAGCGGCCAGCGGTGAGGCCGGCACGCCGGACGCATACCACTCGGGCGTCCGTGCCACGTCACCCGCCCGCGCGATCGCCGTGGGCGGCGCGGGAACCCAGAGCGCCTTTGCGGCGGTCGCGCTCCGGGCGGCGGCGCGCGGGCGCCAAGCCGTGTCGCCGTGGACGATGAGCATCCCCGCCGCACCCGCCTGCGCCTTGACGTCGGCTTCGCTGATCGGCGCGAGCGTGCCCTCCACCCGCCAGACCCCCGACGCGATGCGCAGGAAGGCCCGCGTGGGCACGTTCAGGGCGCCACGCAGCACCACGAGGGCTTCACGGACGTCGAGGTCGGGCGCAGTGGACACGAACACCGCCGACGGCCGATCACCGATGTCGATCGTGCTGGCCAGCGTGTCGTTCCTCGGCTCCGCATCGCCGGGCACGAGCACCACGGCGCGCACGATCGCCGACCGGGCACCGCGGGGCAGCGCGATGGTGGTGGTAACGCGCGTCGAGGTGAGCGCACCAAGGGCTGGTACGGGAAGGTCAAGCGGCGGCACGCCATCGAGGAGCACGCGCCACCGTGCGTCGGGGGTGGCCATGGCACCGGCCGTGATGGTGGCGGCCACGGTAATCGTGTCGCCTGCCGTCGCGGTCACCGGCACCGACAGATCCGCGACGGCCCCGTCGGTGCGCGGGGTCTTCGGAAGGACCCGCACCACAGAGCCGCCCGGCGCGTCGGCCAGCGATTCGGCGTCATCGATCTCCCCATCGGTGAGCAGCACCAACGGGCGTCCCACCGACGCTGCCCGATCCACCGCGGCCCGCACGCGTGATCCCTGATCATCGGGGGTCAGCGTGGCAATGTCGGAGGCACTGACGTCGCGGAGCGAATCGCCGACCAGTACGAAGGCGTCCGAGCCGGCGGCGTCGCGCGTGGCGGCTTCCACGAGGCGTTGCCGCCACGCCTTCACGACCGAGTTCTCGTCGCCGACCGCGCGACGCGAGGACGCCGAGACGTCGATCGCGACGAGGGGCGCCGCGGGGCGAGGCGGCGCCGATGGCGCGCCAAAGAGGATGGCCGCGACCAGCGTCACCGCGAGGGCGCGCAGAGCGCCGAGCAGGATGGCCCGGTTGCGCGCCACGGCGCCGACGCGCCCGTAGGCGAGCCAGGCGGCGGCAACGCCGAGTGCGAGGGCAAGTATCCAGCGAATCACGACAGTAACGTCACCGATCGACACGAGAGGAGAAAGGGCACAGGGCAAAGAAGCCGAAGCCGCTTTGCCCTGTACGCAGCAAGATGCCGATCAGTTCAGTCGCCCGTGATGCGCGTGGAGACGGGGCCAGCCGCCGCCTGACCGACGCTAGTGCCATCGAGGCGGGCGAAGAGGCGGGCTTTGAGGTCATCGAAGCCGGCTCGCTGGCTGGCGGCGAGGGGCTCACCCGTCACGTTGCGCAGGGCCACGCGGGGATCGCGGTGCCGACCATTGACGAGCACCTCGAAGTGCAGATGCGGTGCCGTGGAGAGGCCCGTGGTGCCGACAAATGCCACGGTGCGCGAGATCGAGACGGTGGTACCGCGGCGGATGCCGGGGGCGAATCCGTTCAAATGCCCGTAGCGGGTCACGAAGCCGTTGCGATGACGAATCTCGAGCACGCGACCATAGCCGCCCTTCCAACCAGCGAAGATCACGATCCCATCGCCCAGTGCGCGCACCGGTGTACCGCGTGCAGCGGCGTAGTCCATGCCCTGATGCGCTCGAACCGTACCGAGAATGGGATGGCGGCGCAGCCCGAATACGCTGGAGATGCGTCGGAAGGCGAGGGGCGCGCGGAGGAACGCGGCGCGCATCGATTTGCCGTCGCCGTCGAAGTATGTTGCCGTCACGCCAGCCTTGGTGCCTTGGGCGAATCGCATGGTTTCCACGCGACGCCCATCGACCGTGAGCCGCGCCGCGATCACGTTGCCGGGGCGTACGGCCCCGTTGGGCGCGCGCTGGCGTTCCATGAGCACCTTGATCGTGTCGCCCGCGCGCAGGTCCCGGCTGAGATCGACGCGGTATTCGAGAATGTCGGCGAGCGCGTAGGCGACCTCGCTGCGCACGTTGACCGGGAAGGCATCGGCGCCTTGCGTAATGGCTCCGGTGAGCGTGGAGGACACGACCCCGCCCACCACAACGGTGTCCGTCGTCCAGGGAAGCGTCTCTTCCGTCTCCAACCACCCACGCTTCGCGCCGGCGGTGGACGTGCGCGTGAAGCGGACGAGGCGATCGATCGCCAGCTGGAGCACCACTTCCGAGGCGCCGGAGTCGGGACTCACGGTGGACGTGATCGTGGTCCCCGCCCGGATCTTCCGTGCGTCGAGGGCCTGCGACGCCATCAGCACGCGGGCTGCTTCGTCCCGCGGGACGCCCGCACGTTCCAGCACGGCAACGAGCGGCTCACCCCGCTTTACGGTGTCAACACGGACGCGCCACTTCGAGCCAGCAGAAACACGAGACCCCGCAGCGAGCACGGTCGCTGCGGGGCGTTCGGGGAGAGGGCGTCCCAACGCGATAGCGGTGGCTCCGATCCCTGCACAGAGGGTAGCCATCAGGAGCCGTACGCGCGCGCTGGTCAATCCATCTGTCTCCGTATGAACGTCGGGATTTCCATGTCGTCCAGCTCAACGCTGGGCGACGGCGATGTTGGTGGAACGCGCGTTGGCCGCGACGGCGGCGCCTCCCACGCAGGACGAGCCGGGGCGGCCATCGGTCTCGCCGCAGGCCGATCCTTGGAGGGGAACGGTAGCACGGAGGGATTCGGCTTCACGGCCACCGGAGCAGGAAAAGATGCAGACGGCTGGTGCTGGGCGGAAGGGGTCGTGTTGCCCTGCGGCACCGGTCGGACGACCCCGTTTCCGGCGCCCCCCTGCATCTGGCGGTCGAATCCGGTCGCAATGACCGTGACGCGGATCTCGTTCATCATCGCGGGCTCATGCACGGCACCGAAGATGATTTCGGCGCCGTCACCGACCGCATCGTGCACGATGTCGTTGATCTGCGTGACTTCCCCGAGGGTGAGGTCTTCGCCGCCGGTGATGTTGACGAGCACACCGGTGGCGCCGGAGATGGACACGTTGTCGAGCAACGGCGAGGCAATCGCCTGCTGGGCGGCTTCCATGGCGCGGTTCTCTCCGCGCCCGATGCCGGTCCCCATGAGGGCCGAGCCACCATTCTGCATGACGGTGCGCACGTCGGCGAAGTCGACGTTCACGAGGCCGGTCTCGCTGATGAGCAGCGAGATACCCTGCGTGGCGTGCAACAAGACTTCGTCGGCCTTCTTCAGCGCCTCGTGGAACGGGATGCCCTTGCCCACGACGGCGAGCAGTCGCTCGTTGGGCACGATGATCATGGTGTCCACGTGCTTGCGCATCTCGGCGATGCCTTCCTCCGCCTGACGCATCCGCTTGCGCCCTTCGAAGAGGAAGGGGCGCGTGACAATGCCCACCGTGAGCGCTCCGGCTTCGCGCGCGAGCTCGCAGATGACCGGAGCGGCGCCAGTGCCCGTGCCGCCACCCATGCCGCAGGTGACGAACACGAGATCCGCGTTACCCAGCACCCGCTTGGCGTCTTCGCGGTTTTCGTCGATGGCCTGACGCCCGATGTCCGGGCGTGCTCCAGCACCAAGCCCACGCGTGAGCTTCTTGCCGATCTGGATCTTGACGTCGGCCTTCGAATTCATGAGCGCCTGGGCGTCGGTGTTCACCGAAATGAACTCGACGCCTTCGAGATGCTCCTCGATCATGCGGTTGACGGCATTGCCACCACCACCGCCGACGCCCACCACCTTCATGCGGGCGTTCTGGGAAGCCGTCTCTTCGAACTCGAAGGTCATGCGGGGGAGCTCCATACGGGGCTTTGCGGGCTCAGGGTGTACGCACAGCAACCCAGCCGCCGGCCGAGTCACCACGAATCCTTTGCAGCGAGCTCCGCCACCGTTGGCGGTCCGCGCACGGATTCTCAGGAATGTGGAAGATCATGCGACATGACACGAACACAGTCCTAGAATACACATTCGAGAGTGCCGCGCAACCCGTGAAATCCGTTGAAGTTGGACGGATTCGTCACAACTCGCGGCGGCGTGAAACGCGCCCGATTTTATCCACATACGCGGAGTATCTGACGGCTTGTGACATTCGTGAATGGGGCCGTTGAACGGAGGCTCCGCGTGGCCGCTGTTTTGGCGAACCGATCACGCGGAGGCGCCGAGAGCGCAGAGGCCGCAGCGTCAAAAATGGTCTCTGCGTTCTCTGCGCTCTCTGCCAACTCTGCGTGATCGGTTCTACGGTGTCGGGTTAGCGGCGACCCAAAGGTACCGCGACGGCGGCCGACTTCGTCTCGGCCGCAGCGCCGGCGTCGTTCCAGTTGATGAGGCTATTGAAGACCATGTTGAACTCCCCGTGGTTCTGCCACCGGTAGATCGGGTTGTTGGCGAACAGGATCACGCGACCGTTCCCCTTCACCGCCCCCGGCACGTCCACCGCGAACGGACGCGACTTGAGCGAGTCGGCGCCGGTCATGAGACCGGACAGCACGGCCTTGTCGCCACCCACGTACCGCGCGAGCACATTGCCCTCGTCGGCGATGCCAACCTTGAACGGCGTGCCTCCCACGTACTTCACCGGGATCACCTGCTTGCCGAAGCCATAGAACACCGGATGCTCCGGGCGCGTGATCGTGGCTTCTACCAACGGACGCTGTGCGGTGAGTCCCGGCACGGAGGTTTTGTCCACCGTGCGCGCCCAGCCGAACTCGATCGGTAACCGCGCCGACTCGCCGATCGCGATCAGCGTACCGCCCGACGCGAGAAACGCGGCGATCGCATCGACGCCGGGCTGACCGAAGCCGCCAGTGAGATCCTTGGTTTCGCCGTACATGCCGAGGAACTTGTACTTCTCATTCTTGAGATACGGCTGCGCGCGTGCGGCCGGCGCCTGCAGGACGGTCTGCCGACTCATGTTCTGCTCGGCCATCAGGATCACGTCGTAGTCGCGACGCAGGTTCCCCTGGGTGACGCGCTCCTTGTAGATCAGGTCGTACGGAATCTTGAACTCGTCGAACGTGAGCCGGTACCAGCCAAGATTCTGTGTGCCACTCCACTGCGAGTAGATCGCGATCCTCGGCACATCGGCATCGTGCATCGGCACCGCCGGCGCGCTGCCCAGCATGGCCGCGGTCAGCCCCAGCGAATCCACCAGCGCGCGCACGCGCGCCGCATGCTTGCCGTCGACGACGAACGACCCCGCCGGGAACGTGGTATCGCCGGCGGCGAATCGCTGCTCCGCCACCTTCATCGGCACGGTGCGCAACAGATACCGGAGCGTAATCATGTTGTTGGAGCCCGTATGCGCGACGGCGATCGTCGCGGAACCGGTGCCGCGAGTGCTCCCCTTGAGCACGATCTTCTCCACCGGCGACACGGCCACCGCGAGGATGCTCGGGTCGGCGATCTCGACGACGTCCACATCCATCGCGAGCCCCATCGACCAGCCGCTGTCGTCGTAGGTGTTCAACCGCGCGTCGGGGTACTGCTGCCGCTCGATGAGATTCTTGGCCAGACGGCCGTACGGCTGATCACGCTTGATGACATATGAGCCGACGGGATACGTGACCGCGCCTACCTTCACCGGCGCGGTAGCCTGTCCCACTTCGATGCGCTGCACGCGCAGCAGGTTCACGAACTCCGCCACGCGCGTCATGTCGCGCTGCAACGGAATCACGAAGCCGTACGGCGCCTTGACCTTGCCCTCCTCGATGCTGTTGCGCGTCTTGATGTAGAAGTTCTCGAGCACCGTGGCCGGGAACATCGAGGCCAGCTGCAGCGCCGACAACACGCCGGTCTGCATGTAGTTGGTGTTCGAACGGCGCGTGAAGGTCGCGATGTCGTTGAAGCCGATCGGATTGCCGCGGTACCACTCGCGATCCTGCGCGCCACCACGACCCGTCGGGACCGCACCGGCGCGACCGCCGCCCAAACCGCCGCCAGTCGCCGGCGCCGCCGAGGCCGCGCCGCGGCGCGCGTTGGCCATCGCCGTACTGTCGAGGTCACGACCCGACTGGGTCTCGTACATCTTCATGAGCCCGTTGTGGTTGTACGCGACCGATCCGAGATACCCCGGCGACCAGCCGTCCATGAACGCATGCGTGTACACCCCCGGCATGCCCCACTTGGTCATCTGCGCCATTTCCCAATTCCCGAACCACGGCAGTTCGGCGAACAGAATAGGATCGAGATTCGGATTCTGCGGCGGGCCGCCGGTGTAGGTGTACAGCAAGGGCTGCGCTTCGTGCAGATCGTGCATGATCGGCGGGTGCGCGGTGAAGTACCACTCGATGATCGCGCGCATCTGCACCAGCTTGATGTTGATGTCGCGATTGTTGTCGTGGTACACGTACTTGCCCCAATAGGGCACGCCGGCGCCACCACCGAAACCGCCACCACCACCCGGTGCCGCCGCGGGGGCGCGACGGGTCGTGTCACCAGGCACGACCGGCGTCGGCGCCATGGCCGGTGTGATCGCCGGCGCCGGAATCGCCGCGGCCATGTCGAGCCCACGGAAGAACCAGTCCACGTTGCGATCGCGACCGTCCGCATCGGCGGCCGGCGTCATCGACACGTACAGCTGTTCGCGGATCTGACTGACCAGCGGCGACGTCTCGGTCACGAGGCGATACGCCAGCTCCATCAGCATTTCCGATGGACCGGTTTCGCCGCTGTGCAGTCCGCCCATGAAGTGGTAGTGCGGCTTGGTATCGGCCAGCACCGCCTTCACCTGTGCCTCGGTCATGCCGCGGGGATCGGCAATCTTCGCGAGATTTTTCCTGTTCTGGTCGAGTCGCTGCATGTTCGCATCGGACGAGATCCAGACGACGACCAATTCACGGCCTTCGTCGGAGCGCCCGATTGTCTCGATCTTCACGCGCGGCGACGCCGCCGCGAGTGCGCGATAGTACTTCAGCTGATCGGCGTAGTACGTGAGTTTGCGCGGCGCGCCGATGTGATAGCCGAGTACGTCGCGCGGCGTGGGGATACCGGCCACGAGCGGCAAGTGATCGACCAGCGGACTGCCATGCTTTGGATTGGCCAGCCACTCCTGATAGCTCTGCGTGAAGGTCGGATCCTGCTTCTGATTGGGATCGCGCGCTTCGGTGGTGAGCTGCTGGGCAGCCAACGACGCGAAGGGTGTGAATCCGAGCAGCAGCGCGTGGCGTGTGAGCGCATGACGCGCTGCTCGTAAACGGGCGAGACCGACGATCACGGCAATGCTCCTGGAACGTGTGGAGTATGGAGAATGGCGAATGGGGTACGGCGTAGGGGGAATACGACGACGGGGCACCGAGACAGCGGTCTCCGTACCCCGTACGTCATACTCGCTACGTCGTCGTAGCGTTAGAACCAATCCTGCAACCAGGTCTTCACACGCGTCGCGAGCTTGTCGACGCCGGCGCCGGTGAGCGAGGGCCGGCGGGCGATGACGCCACCCAAGGCCACCCGGTGCGCACCGTAGAGCGCCAGCCCCACTGCGGTCGCGAAGCGCGGTTCGGCGATCTGTTCCACGAGTCCGCCTACCTTGTCGCCGGGCACTCCGACGCGCACACCGAGGCCGAAGACATCGGCGGCCAATTCGCTGACGCCTTCGAGCGCGGCCCCACCACCGGTGAGCACAATACCGGCGTTCAACCGACCCGCGAAGCCAGCGGTTTGCACTTCACGCTGCACCTTGTCGAAGATTTCATCCATGCGTTGATGAATGATGTGCGTCATCAGTTCGCGCGAAATGTGCCGCTCGCCGTGCGACGCCGACGCCGGCATGGCGATCACCTGCTCGGCGTCGACCATGGGCTCGTACGCGCAGCCGTACGCTTCCTTCAGCTGTTCGGCGTCGCTGTTCGTGATCCCGAGTCCTTGGACCAGATCGCTGGTGACCGCGTTGCCACCGTACGGGATCGTGCCGAGATGTCGGATCTTGCCCTCGTGGAATACCGCAAGGTCGGTGGTCCCGGCGCCAAGCTCGAGGAGGATGACGCCGAGCTCCTTCTCTTCTTCGGTGAGCACCGCCAGCGCGCTGGCGAGCGGTTCGAGCACGAGCTCGCGCGTCTTGTAGCCCGCGCGTTCGATGCTCTTGCGCAGGTTCATCGCCGGCGAACTGCCGATCGTGACCAGATACATCTCCGTCTCGAGGCGCGTGCCGATCATGCCCACGGGATCGCGGATCCCATCGGTCTTGTCGACGCGATACTCCTGCGGGATCGCGTGCAACAGTTCTCGATCCTGCGGAATCGCCATCGCGCGCGCGACTTCGTTCACGCGATCGACATCGGTGCGCATGATCTCGTTGCCGCTGATCGCCACGACGCCGGTGGAGCACATCGCGCGCACATGTTCACCGGCGATACCGACGTATAGCGAATCCGGCGTCACGCCGGCCACGCGGCTCGCCTCTTCGACCGCCTTGCGAATGGAGCGCGTGGCTTCCTCGATGTCGGAGACGACGCCTCGTCGCAGGCCCATCGTGCGGGTGCTCCCTACCCCGAGCACGCGCAGCGTCGGCGTGCGCGGCAAATCGCCGTGCACCGCCGCGACAATTGCGGTCGTGAAGGCGGTGCCGATATCGAGGGCGGCGACAATGGGTTCGGAAGTCATGGCTGTCTGGCGATCACCTGGTCACGAAAGCGGAGGTCGAGCTCCACCGCACGCAGATTATTCCGCGAGAGGTCCGCTTCCACAGGTAATATGTCCTTGAAGCGCGCCACGGTCACGTCGGAGGTGGTTCGCACGGTGACGCCACCCAGCCGGAAGCGCATTTCCTCCGTTCCAGCCCGCTCGCCATGCGAAACGCGGGCATAGAGTTGCGGCGCGTCCTTGCGTAGACCGTCCAGCAGGTGCAAGAGCGTGCTATCGGCAGTGGTGGCTACGGGCACGTCCAGCGGATAGCGCACCGGGTCAATCGGCAGCGGACGGCCGGTGGCATCGGCGGGCTCGAGGCGCCCCCCGCGAGGCACGTAGGCCACGGGTTCCCGCTCGACCACGCGAATGAACAGGGTGCCCGGTAGCTGCCGCTCGACGACCACCGATGCGACCATGGGATGCGCCCCAATGCGCTCGGCCAGCGGCTCCATGGGCTGCCACACCGATTGCAGCGTGTCCACCTTCAGGCGCGCGAGCAATTCCGTGGGTCGGGCATAGCGCAGCCCCTCGAAGACCACGCGTCGGGCGTGGAAGTACTCGAGGTTCGCGAGCGCTCGCGGCCCCCACCACGGGGCGGCCACCAAGACGCCGAGCGTCAGCAGCGCCCCGACCGCCCGAACCCAGCGCAACCACGTCGGCCGAGCGGCCTTCGGCTCCGCCTTCGGCGACGTCTTGCCGGGATCGGACGCGGCGGTGGCCATCAGACGCGCAGCGCTTCGAGCAGTTCGGGACCGGTCCGGGTGATATCACCCGCGCCCATGGTGATGACCACATCGCCCTCGTGGACCACGGCGCGCAGGGCGGCCGCGGCGTCCCCCCGCGGGCCGGTCCAGTGCAGCACGCCCGTGGTGATGCGGTCGCCGATGAGCGCCGACGTAACGCCGGGCTCGGGCGCTTCACGCGCACCATAGATGTCGCACAGCAGCAGCACGTCGGCGGCGCCCAGGGCCTCGGCGAAATCACCCTGCAGATCGCGCGTGCGCGAGTACAAGTGCGGTTGAAAGGCGAGGACCAGGCGCCGGCCAGGGAACGCATGACGCGCGGCGGCGATCGTGGCGCGCACTTCCGTGGGGTGGTGCGCATAGTCGTCGACCACATCGATCCCCCGCTCGGCGCCCAGCCGCTGGAACCGGCGCTCGACCCCGCGAAACGCGGCGAGTCCCGGCGCCATCTGCGCCACGGTGCACCCGAGGGCGAGTCCCGCACCGAGCGCCGCCAGCGCGTTGCGGACGTTGTGCAGTCCCGGCACCGAGAGCTGCACCTGACCGAGATCGTCGCCGTCGAAGAGCACCTGAAAGCGCGAGCCCATCGCATCGAGTACCAGATCGCCGGCCACGAGCCGCGCATCGGCGGCGTGCGCGGACGGCGCCGTGCCGGGTGCGGTGGCACTGTACGCAATCACCTCGTGACGCGACGCGATGCGCAGGGCCATCGCGCCCTCGTCGTCCGCGCAGCGCACCACCACGCGCGCGGGCGCGACGTACTGCTCGAAGGTGCGCATGATATCGTCGAGATCGCGATAGATGTCGAGGTGATCAGCCTCGACATTGAGCACCACCGCGACGGCCGGATCGAGCGCGAGAAACGAGCGATCGTATTCGTCGGCTTCGACGACGTAGGTCTCACCGCCGAGGCGCAGATTACCGGCCCACAGCTCGACGCGGCCGCCCACCACGCCGGTCGGTTCGCGTCCCGCGGCCGTGAGCGCTTCGGTGGTCATCACGGTCGTGGTGGTCTTGCCGTGGGTACCGGCGATGCCCACCAACGTGCCCCCACTGACGGCGTCGGCCAGTGCCTCGGCGCGACGCACGAGCGGAAGACCAGCGGCACGCGCCGCGTGCATTTCCGGATGCGACGGGGCGATCGCGGACGAATACACGACCGCGCGTGCTCCGGTTACCAGCGCGGCATCGTGTGCCGCGACGGCGATGCCGTAGCGCGCGAGATCGGGTGCGCCGGCAGGATTCGCGTCGGTGCCCTGAATGGGGACACCACGACGGGCGAGCAGTTCAGCGAGCGCACTCATGCCGGCACCGGCGATCCCGATGAAGTGCACGGGGCGCGGATCGGTGCGATCGAGCAGAATGGCGGCCGTCAACGACGGAGCGCGGGCGCCGGACTCGACGACGGGGCGGGAAGGCGGCGAAGACATGGCTACAATATGGTGATCGGCTCAGCCGATCCCCACCGCGTCGAGGCCCAGAGTCATGATGACCGACTTCGCGATCTCAGCGGCGGCTCCGGGGCGGGCGCGCGTGAGAGCGGCCTGATGCATGGTGGCGAGCGCGGACCGATCGTCCTGCAGGCTCCGCACGGTGGCATCGAGCGAGGCCACCGTGAAGTCGCGCTGCGGCACATACCGCGCGGCGCCGGATGCTTGTATGGCCTGCGCGTTGTGCGTCTGGTGATCCTGCGCCGCGCTGGGCAACGGCACCAGCAGCGCCGGAATCCCCCAGGCGCACAACTCGGCAATCGTCATGGCGCCGGCGCGCGTGACCGCGAGATCGGCCGCCGCGTAGGCGTCGGCGATCGGTGCCAAGTACGGGCGCACCCGCACCATGTCCGCTTCACGATCCAGATAGGCCGCCGCCTGCTGCTTCCCGGTGGCCCAGATCACGGCGACGCCCTCGGGAAGTCCCTGCTGCGTCCAGGCGGCGACCACTTCGTTGAGGGCACGCGCCCCCTGACTGCCTCCCACCACGAGCACAACGAAGGCCTGCTCGGGGAGTCCCCAGAGGCGGCGCGCCTCGGCCCGCGAGCGCGGTGTGGCCGGCGGCGGCTCGATCGGACATCCCAACGGCATCACCTGAGTGTTGCCGCCTGCCGTGAGCCGACTCTCGGCTTCCGGAAAGCCGAGAAAGAGTGTTTTCGCGCCTTTGGCGAACGTGCGCGTGGTCAGCCCGGGGTGGGAGTCGGGTTCGTGCAGCATGGTGGGGACGCCGTGTGCACGCCCCCAGGCCAGTGCGACGCCCGCCGCGTATCCGCCGGTGCCGATGACCGCACGCGGTGTGCTCGGCGCGGCGAGCGTGCTGATCGCGCGCCACGCACCGACGGCGCCCACGATCGTGCGCCAGTTCCGCCACGGCGCCTGTCGGTACAGCGGATGGAGATCGAGCAACGTGTACCCGAACTCGGTGGTCGGCAGCACATCGCGTTCGATGCCGCGACGTGCCCCGATGAAGTGCGGCTCGACGTGCGGCGCCTGCCGCACCAGGGCCCGCGCGATCGCCAGTCCGGGGTACAAGTGGCCACCCGTGCCACCGCCCGCGAAGAAGACGCGTGTTGCGGGGGGTGTCATGGCATGGCGACCAAGGGATCGGTGGCGCTGGCGCCGTACACGCGCTCGCGCTCGCTGCCGATATTGACCAAAATGCCGGTCATGGCCAACGTGAGGACGAGGTTGGAGCGCCCGTAAGATACGAAGGGCAACGTGAGACCGGTGTTGGGGAGCAGTCCGATCACAACGCCGAGATGAATGAACGCCGTGCATACCGTGACGAACGTGAGTCCGATCGCGAACAGCGCCGTGAATGGACTTCGGGCTTGCCGAGCGATGCGGAATCCAAGCCAGCCGTACAGCGCGAACGCGAGCGTGAATACGCCGAGACCAAGGAAGCCGAACTCTTCGCCGACTACCGATCCGATGAAGTCGTTATAGGCGAGCGGAAGCCAGCCACGCTGCTGGTTGCCCTGACTGAAGCCCACGCCGACGGTCCCCCCCGAGCCCACCGCCACGAGCGACTGATACTGCTGAAAGTCCTGCTCCTTGGAGAGGTAGCGCTCCATGCGTCGCGGCACGTAGTCCGTCAGCGTGGCCGCAAAGCCGATCAACAGCAGGCCCGCGACCCCGAACAGCAGGAAGTGCGACACACGCGCGCCCCCAACGAACAGCAGCACCGCCACGATGAGACAAAACATGATCGCCACGGAGATGTCGGGCTCGAGAATCGCGAGCACACTGAGCAGCCCGATGACGACGACGAACGGCATAAGTCCCTTGCCCATCTGCTTCACCGCCGCGCCCTTCTTCACCAGCAGCATCGGCGTCCAGACCAGCACGGCGAACTTGGCGAGTTCAGACGGTTGAATAGAGCCCTTGAACAGATACCGTCGCGATCCGGAGATCACCTCGGTGCCGGGCAGGATCACCACGAACATGAGCAGCAGACTGATCCCCATGATGGGCCAGGCGTACCGTCTCCAGATCTCGGCGTCGATCTTCGCACAAAGCGCGAACGTCACGACACCCGCGACCACGCCGGTAAACTGGCGCAGGACGAAGAAGTGGCCGGGACTGTTCGCCGAAATCGCCTGCAAGGCGCTGGCGCTGTACAGCACGGCCAGCCCGAACACCACGAGCACGGCGGTGACGAGCAGCAGCGCCCGCGCCTCCATGGACATGCGCCAGCGCTCCCGTGTGCCCGCCAACTGCGCCGATCCACCCTGGTCGGCCTTCATTTCCCCCGCGCGTCCACGCGCGTTGCTGGTTCCGTTCACGCGAGGACGCCTGCCAGTCGCGCGAACTCTCGGCCGCGCTCCTCGTAGTTGCTGAACATGTCGTAGCTGGAACAGGCGGGAGACAAGAGCACGACATCACCCGCGACGGCGAGCGCACGCGCGCGCGCCACGACCTGCTCGAAGGTGTCGGCCCCGCAGTGCTCCACCGGCACGCGTCCGTGCAGCGGCGCGTCCAGATCGCCGGTGATGAGCGCACCGGCCTCACCGAAGGCAAGCACGGCCTTCGCCGTGCGCAGCAATTCGGGCACCAGTGCGGTGTACGACTCGCCCTTGTGCCGACCGCCCAGCAGGACGATCGTGGGCCGCGTCATACTGGCCAGCGCCATCGTGGTGGAATCGACGTTCGTGGCCTTGGAGTCGTTGAGCCAGAGGATGTCATGGCGATCGACGACCGGCTCGAGGCGATGTGCGAGGGCAGCAAACGTACCGATGGCGGTGGCGATCGCGGCGCGTGCCGATGGCGTGCGATGCAGCGGGTCGGCCGCCATCACCGCCAGCACAGCGGCCAGCACGTTGGCGACATTGTGATCACCGGCCAACGCCAGCGTGTCGCGCGCCATGAGTGGCTCGCCCAACACGTGCAGCATGCCGCTGGCGCGATCGTAGTAGCCGTCCACGTCGGTGCGATGCACGGAGAATCGGCACCAGTGCCCGGGGATGCCGGCCACCAGCGCGTCGACCTCGGGGCTGTCGGCGGTGGTCACCCACTGTGACGACGCGACGGCATTCGCGAAGAGCCGCTTCTTGTCGGCATAGTACTCAGCCACACTGGCGTACCGGTCGAGATGATCCGGGCTGAGCGTGGTGAGCACGCCGACGTCGGGCATGATGCCGGGCGTGTCGTGCAACTGGAATGACGAGACCTCGAGCGCCGCCCAAGCCGGAGGGACCTTCATGAGGGCCAGCTCGGACACGGGGGTACCGATGTTGCCGACATCCGCTGCGTCATGCCCCAGGGCGCGCAGGAGATGGCCGATCAGCGCGGTCGTGGTCGTCTTGCCGTTGGTGCCGGTCACCGCGATGTAGCGCAGCCCGGGCTGCAGCCGCAGCGCCACCTCGACCTCGCTCACCACGGGGACGCCCGCGCTGAGCGCGGCCCGGATCGGCGGCGCCGTAGGCGGAATGCCGGGACTGACCACCAACACGGCACAGTGCGCGATGCGCTGCACGTTGTGGATGCCGATGTCGATGCTCGCCCCCTCGCGCTCGAGCATCGCCGCCGCGCGGCGAACGGCCGACGACGTCGAGGCGTCGGAGGCGTACACCGACAGGCCGGCGGCGCGCAGCAGGCGGGCGGCGGCCACGCCGCTGCGGGCGAGTCCGACCACGGCGAACTCCCCCCCGCGTTCGGCGAGACGTCGCGCGACGAGGGAGGCAAGATCCTGCGGCGTCCGCGCGTCACCCATGGTCCGGCTCCATCACCGCAGTTTGAGCGTGCTGAGCGCGAGAATCGCGCAAAGGATACCGATGATCCAGAAGCGGATGACGACCTGCGTCTCCGGCCAGCCGGACAACTCGAAATGGTGGTGCAACGGGGCGCGCTTGAACACGCGGTGCCGCTGCGCGTACTCCAAGCCGAACCGCTTCCGCCGGTACTTGAACACCGTGCGCTGCAGGATGACCGATGCGGTCTCCGCCACGAACACGGCACCGACGATCAGCAGCAGGAACTCGCTCTTGAGCAGAATGGCGATCGATCCGAGTGCGCCGCCCAAAGCCAGCGAACCGGTATCGCCCATGAACACCTGTGCCGGATGCGCATTGTACCATAGGAAGCCGATGCACGCGCCGACCACCGCGGCGCAGAACACCGTGAGCTCACCGGCACCGGCAAGGTAGAAAATCTGCAAGTACGCACTGGTGTCCACGCGTCCGCCCACGTACGCGAAGAGGCCG
>NZ_JBILKJ010000162.1:0-5703 GCF_044376735.1 Gemmatimonas sp. | reverse complement strand
CACGCGGCGCGTGTCGCGCATGCGTACGCCATACGTCGGTTCCATGGGGACCGACTCCACCCGACGGGCCAGCGGGACCAGCTTCAGCAACAGATCGGCGTTCGCGGTCCACGAATCGCCAACGCAGATCGCGTCGGAGCCGGCCTGCCGCACGAGATCGCGCAGGGCGGAAATCCGGATCAGGCGCATGGTGGCCGTCAGGTCATTCACCCCGTGCACCCGCACGAATGGACGCATGACCCAGTGGGCCGCCTTGAACAACCGCCGCACCGGCGTGGGCGCGTCGGCCACCACCATCCGCTCTCCCACCACGAGGTCGGCGCCGCCTTCGAAGCGCCGGGCGAACTCGGGAACGATGCCCGGGGGATCGGTGAAATCCCCCTGGATCAGCATCATGGCGTCGCGGCGCGGGTAGCGCGTTTGCGCCGAGACGTACCGGATCAGTGCGTCGAGGGTGCCGGCGTACCCGACGTGCGTGGCGCCGCGGAGCACGGTCACCGGCATCGCGTTCGCGTACTGCTCCGCCACCTCGGCCGTCTCGTCGGAGCTCGCATCATCGTACACGACGACCTCGTACTCGCGGGGGAACTCAGCGAGGACGGTGCGGATCCGCCAAAGCAGGACGCCGATGGTGGCGACCTCGTTGTGTGCCGGAATAGCGAGGTAGAGCACGGGAGCCGGTAGCGGGACGCGCGAGCCAACAGGAAGAACGCTGGCAGACAGGGATGCGTTCGATAATAACAGACCGCGGCCTCCGGCGGTGGTGGGCGGGCCAATGAGCCGCGACTATCCTTCGGATGTCCCACGGGTAGCTTCCCGGATCTCTTTCCCGCCCATGTTTGAACCGCTTCGCGACGCCCTGCGCGGATTCTCCGCGCGCCTGAGCCAAGAGGAACGCCGCACGATGACGGAGGCCATGCGCGATGCGCTGGTCCACGCCAAGCTCGGGCTGAGCGATCTGCGCGCATCCCTGGCGACGACCACGGCCCGTCTCGACGCGGAGCGTACCGAGCTTGCCACCGTACGCCGCCGGCAGGGGCTGGCTGCGCAGATCGACGATCAGGAAACGGTGGCGATCGCCGAGCGGTTTGCGGTCCAACATCAGGAACGCGTCGCGATGCTCGAGGTAAAGCAGATGGTGCAGCAGCAGGAACTCTCCCTCGCCGAGCGCGAGTACGAGGAGATGTCGTCTGAGCTGCGCCTGATCCTGTCGGGGGTGGCGCCCGGGGCGCGGTCGCCGGAGCCGGCGGCGAAGCCGGACGACGGGGCTGCCGAGTCGGCGCTCGACGACGGCATCATCGCCGCGGGCGACGAGTCTACGGGAAGCCCGATGGGGAACCCGATGGGGGAGGCACCGGCGCGCCGCACGCGCGCCGAGCGCGAAGCGGATGCCGAACAGCGGTTGGCGGCCCTGAAGCGCCGAATGGGCAAGTGATCCAGCGGCGCGTGGTGGCGTTGGTGTGTCTGGTGTTCGGTCTGCCCTGGCACGCCATGGCCGGACAGGGGGTGCGCGCCAACGGGCAGAAGCAACCCCCGGTGTCGGGCCGAGGCCGCTTGCCGGTCGCGGGCTGCGCAGGGCAGCCGATCAGCGACATCATCGTCATCACGCAGCCGCCGTTCACGGACCGCCTGCCGACCCGGCTCGAGTGGGTGCGCCGTACCGTGCGCCGGACCCATGTGAACACGCAAGACGATGTGGTGCGCCGGTTTCTCCTGCTGAAGGTTGGGGAGCCCTGCAACCAGATTCGCCGCGCGGAATCGGAGCGCATCATGCGCGCCCAGCCCTTCCTCGTGGACGCCCGGATCCGCGTGTACGACGATGAGGCGGGCGGCGTACGGCTCGAGGTCGAAACGCGCGACGATTTCAGCCTGGTGTTCGAGCCGACGCTGCAAGCGCAGTCGCCGATGCTGCGCGGGATGCGCTTCGGCGACTCGAACCTCGGCGGGTCGGCGACGTTGGCGGCGATCAATTGGCGCGATGGCCGCGCCTACAACGATGTGCTGGGCGTGAACCTGGAGAACTATGCGTTCGGACAGGGACGCAACGAATTCCGCCTTGCCGCGCAGCGCAATCGATTCGGGCAGGACATGCGGTTGGAGCTGATTCGCCCCTACTACACCGACCTGCAGCGGTACGCCTGGGTCGGCAGTCTGAGTGGGACCCGCGAACCGATGGAATTCCGCCGCGGTGAGCTGCCGCGCAATGCGCTCACGGTACGTCGCGAATTCGCCAATGTCGGCGCCATTGCGCGCGTGGGTCCGGTGGGTCGGCTGCGACTGATCGGCGCCTCGATTACGCGTGAGGCGCAGCGCACCGACGGGCAATCGCTGCTGCTCACGCGCGATGGCGTGCAGGCAGACACGACCGGGGCCCCCGTACCGACCTTCCGCGCGCAACGCGTCGTTCGGGCCAACGCGCTGCTCGGCGTCCGGGCGATTCGCTTCGTCCGAGTGGAAGGCTTCGACGCGCTCAACGGCGCGCAGGACGTTCGGGTGGGCATGCAGCTCGGACTGGTGGCCGGCTACTCGATTCCCGTGCGGCAGGCGCGCGACCGCGATGCGTTCGTGGCCGCCAATCTGTATGGCGGCTACGGCGGCGCGCGCAGCTTCGTCGGGCTGCAGGGGGTGACCGAAGCGCGCTACGATCGGGACACGAAGGCGTGGGACAATTTCGTGACCAGCGGCCGACTGGCGTGGTACTTCCGCCCGGCCGTTCGTCAGACCACGGTGGTGGAGTCCGAGTGGAGCGCGGGTCGCGACATGCGGGTGCCCTTCCAGTTGTCGCTCGCTGACCGCGACGGCGGCATCATGGGCCATCGCCGCTCGAGTCAGGCGGGCGCACGGCGCTTGGTGTTTCGCGCGGAGCAGCGGCTCGTGGTCCCCACCCGGCTCAACGTGGCCGATGTGGGCTTGGCCGGATTTGCCGAGGCTGGTCGGCTCTGGGGCGAGCAGTCGGTGCCGTATTCGCTCGAGACGCCGTGGCGGGGAGCGGTCGGTTTCTCGGTGCTCGCCGCCGTGCCGCCGCGTTCGCGGCGGCTGTGGCGCGTGGACTTCGCGCTGCCGGTCGGTTCCGATCCGCGGCGCCGGTTCGAAGTGCGATTCACGAGTGTCGATCGGTCGCGCGTGTTCTGGAACGACCCGGGCGAAGTGCAGGCTGGGCGTGAACGTACCGCGCCGTCCAGCCTCTTCTCCTGGCCGTAGCGGACGCCCGGACCGCGCGAACTACTTCGCGGTCGCCATCATGCGCCGGATCGGCACGATCATGAGCGCGAGCACCACGGTGGCACCGAAGAGCGCGATGGCAGTGCCGCTGAACACGAGCGGCGTCTGTTCGAGCTTGGTCGGGTCCACATGTCCGCCCACGAGACCCGCCACCAGGTTGCCGACGGACGTGGCCAGAAACCAGATGCCCATCATCTGCCCGACGTAGCGACGCGGCGCGAGCTTGGTCATCGACGACAGGCCGACGGGGCTCAGAAAGAGCTCGCCCAGTGTCTGAAACAGGTAGCTCGCGATCAGCCACCACGGCGACACCAGCACCGTGCCACCGCTGGCGACGACGGTGTTGGCTGCGAACACCATGACGAGAAAGCCGACGCCGGCCAGCGCGAGACCGAGCGCGAACTTGGTGGGGCTGGAGAGATCGATGTTGCGCTTCGCGAGCATGATCCAGAGCGCGGCGAAGAGCGGCGAAAAGAGAATGATGAACGCCGCATTGATCGACTGAAACCACGTGGCAGGAACCTCGAAGCCGAAGAGGTTCCGATCGGTAAAGTCGTTGGCGAACAGCTGCAATGAGGTCGGCGCCTGCTCGAACGCCGCCCAGAAGATGGCCGCGAACACGAACAGCACGAAGATCACGCCGGAGCGCAGCTTCTCGTCGCGGGTGAGTCCGCCAAACGCGAAGAGGAAGCCGAAGAACGCCACGGCGATCCCGACGAGGACAAACGTCATGGCGCCGCCGATGGCCTGCGGATCGAGCGTGACGGCGCCGATGCTGGCCAACACGAACACGAGCGCGAGCACGGCCAGTCCGCCGACGGTAGCGTTGCGCACTGCCCCCTCGCGCTTCGCCTGCACGACGGGGTCGGGATCGCGCACGATGTCCTGCCCGAGGCCTCCGAGCATGTCTTTCGCCTTGAGCCAGAACATGAGCAAGCCGAAGAGCATTCCGATGCCCGCGGCTCCGAAGCCCCAGTGCCAACTGACCCGCTCACCGAGATAGCCGGTCACCAGCGTACCGGCGAACGCGCCGATGTTGATCCCCATGTAGAAAATCGAGAAGCCGGCATCACGTCGCGCGCCGCCCTCGGGGTACAGGTCGCCGACGATGGCGGAGATGTTCGGCTTCAGCAGTCCGGTGCCGAGCACGATCAGCACCAACCCGAGGAAGAAGAAGATCTTGCCCACGCCCGCGCCGGCTACGCCGGAAACGCCGATCGACAAGTGCCCCGAGGTGATCAGCATGGCGCCGATCAGAATGGAACGCCGCAGTCCGAGCCACCGATCGGCAATCCAGCCACCGGGCAGCGACGCGAGATAGACCGACGCCGCATAGATGCCGACGATGGCCGATGCTGCCGGACGGTCGAAGCCGAAGCCGCCGTCGGCGAGCGCGGCCGCCATGAACAGCACCAGCAGCGGACGTAGGCCGTAGAAGGAGAAGCGCTCCCACATCTCGGTCATGAAGAGCAGACCGAGTCCGCGCGGATGACCGAAGAACGCGCGATCGTTGGCGGGGTTCGGTGCGGACGAGTCCGTACGAAGCGGGGGAGGCGTCACGACGCGTTGGATGAAGGGTGGAGAAGCGGCTGCTTGATGCAGGCCACGAAGTGCCCGGGGGACTTTTCTTCGAGCGGTGGGACCACACGCGTGCATTCCGCATCCTTGAGCGGATTGGGGCATCGCGGATGAAACACGCAGCCGCTCGGTGGATTCGCCGGCGACGGCGGATCACCCGGCAACAGAATGCGCTGGCGCTTGGCGGTCGGGTCGGGCACGGGCACCGCCGACAGCAGTGCCTGCGTGTACGGCATCAGCGGCGTGCTGAAGATGGTGCGACGCGGTGCGAGTTCGACGATGCGGCCGAGATACATCACCGCGACGCGATCGGCCATGTGGGCGACAACCGCGAGATCGTGGGCGATGAACAGATACGACAGCCCGCGCTCGCGCTGCAGATCGCGCAACAGGTTCACGACCTGCGCCTGCACGCTCACGTCGAGCGCGGAGACGGGTTCGTCACACACGATGAACGACGGCTCCACGGCGAGGGCGCGTGCGATGCCGATGCGCTGACGCTGGCCGCCGGAAAACTCGTGCGGATACCGCGCCGCGTACTCCGGGCGCAGCCCCACTTCGTCGAGCAGCGTGGACACACGACGGTCGGCCGCGGCACCTTCGGCGAGTTCGTGTACGATCAGCCCTTCCTTGATCGCGGCGCCCACGGTCATGCGCGGATTGAGGGAGCCGTAGGGATCCTGAAAGATGATCTGCATGCGCCGCCGCATGCGCCGTAGCGTTTCGCCGCGCAGCGCCAGCACATCGGTGCCATCGAAGCGCACTGTGCCCGATGTCGGCTCGATCAGGCGCAGAATCGACCGGCCGGTCGTCGTCTTGCCGCACCCCGACTCCCCCACCAGCGCGAGCGTCTCGCCGGCGTTCACGTCGAAGGAGACGCCGTCCACCGCCTTGACCGCGCCG
>NZ_JBILKJ010000161.1:0-5704 GCF_044376735.1 Gemmatimonas sp. | reverse complement strand
TCCGATCGCCGCGCAGCGGGCAGCACCGAGCGAGTCGCTCACCGGGAAGAGCGAGTCGAGCGACGGCGCGAGGGTGCGCAGCACGTACGTCACGCGCACGGGAATGATGGCAAGGTCGCCGGCAACGACGGGTGCCGTGCCGGTGGCGGGCGCCGGCGTGGGGTTGGCCGTCGACGTCGTGTTTCGTGCACAGGCGGCGGCCAGCACGACTCCGGTATGTTGCAGCAGGCGCCGCCATGGGATACCTCGCACTGCCACCCTACTCCTCTTGACCATGTCTGCTCGTCACGTCGGTCTCGGTCGTCGATTCTGGTTCGCGTCGGCGCTCACCTGTACGCTAGCGAGTGTGCCCCCCACGGTGTTGTCCGCCCAGATGGGTGGGATGGGCGGCCGTGGGATGGGCGGCGGTGGGATGGGTGGACGTAGCGGCGGGATGGGCGGAGGCGGGATGGGCGGGCGCGGCGGCCCCGGGATGGGTGGCAGCATGAAGTCGCCGGCGGCCCTGGCGAAGGAGCGGATCGAGCAGGCCGACCCGATCGAGTTCCTGCTCGACCGCAAGAAGCCGCTGGAGCTCACCAAGGAGCAGCAGGACACGTTCAAGTCGCTGCGAAAAGAGATGCGGCAAACACAGGCACCACTGTTCAAGGATCTCGACAAGCTGTTCGGCGATCTGCCGCAGCGCGGTGGTCGTGGCGGCGGACCGCCAGGAGGCGGCATGGGCGGCGGCATGGGCGGCGGCATGGGCGGCGGCATGCCCGGCGGGATGGGCGCCGGCGCGCCCGATACCGTGCGCGCTGTCCTCGGGAAGCTCTCCGACATTCAGGACAGCTTCCGTGACCGTGCCCGCGAACAACTCACCGCCGAGCAGCGCACGCGCGCGGATTCGTTGCAGCAAGTGATGCTGGCCGAGGAGCGCGCGAAGTTCGAGAAGGACCGCGGAGAACGGCAGCGGCGACGATAGCACCGGCTGGTGCAACGCCACGCCGCGTCGCATTCTTCCCCCGTCCGCCCTTGCCCCACTCTCGCGCTGCCCGCCTGCCATGACCCGTCGTTTGCTGTCTCTCGCCGCGCTCGTGATGATCACGAGCACCATTTCACTGGCACAGTCCACATCGGCAACGACGGCGGCGAACACGCTCACGGCCGCCGAGAAGAAGGCCGGCTGGACGCTGCTGTTCGACGGCACATCGCTCGCCGCGTGGCGTGGGTACCAGCAGGCGGACCTGCCCCCGGAGTGGAAAGCCGTGGACGGCACGATGACCAAGGTGAAGACCACCAACGACATCGTAACCCGCCAGCAGTACGATGATTTCGAACTCGTGCTCGACTGGAAGCTCCCGCTCCGCGGCAACTCGGGCATTTTCTATCGTGCGACCGAGAAGGAAACGAAGGTGTATTGGAGCGCGCCGGAGTATCAGCTGGCCGAGGACTCGCTCACACCGGACAGCCGCAACCCTATGACGTCGGTGGCCGCGGTCTATGGGTTCTATCCCTCGAAGCGCGGTGTGGTGCATCGCGCCGGCGAGTGGAACACCACGCGACTGGTCGCCAAGGGCCCGCACGTGGAGCATTGGCTGAATGGCGAGCTGATTGCCCAGTACGAACTGTGGTCGCCAGAATGGCTGCGCAAACTGCGCGGCGATCCGAACGATCCGAACAGCAAGCCACTCAAGTTCGCCCCCTACGCGGACTTCGGCATGGCGAAGCGGGGATTCATCGCGATCCAGGGCGACCACAACGGCGAGTTGTCCATGCGGAACATCAAGATCCGCGAGTTGAAGTAGAGGTCGCCAATGCCGCAGAGCCGCGAGATCGCGATTACCCGGTTTGACGGTCACACGTCGGGCGACACGCGTGATTGCGTGGCGCTCGAGGAGCCCGTGGAGATCCGCGTCGATGCGTTCGACGGCGCCGAGCGCGGCACCCGCAGTCTCTCGATCACCATGCGTACCCCGGGGCAGGACCACGAACTCGCGGCGGGCTTCCTGCTGACGGAAGGTCTGCTGCATCACCCGCACGAAATCGGGTCCATCACGCAAGACACCGACGATGTGGTCACTGTGCACCTCGCCGATCACGCGCGGGTGGCATGGCCCACCATGGAACGGCACTTCTACGCGACGTCCAGCTGCGGCGTATGCGGCAAGTCGTCGCTCGACGCGCTCGAGGTGCCCGGGTTGCAGCGGATCGCGCGGGACCGCTTCTCGTGCCGTGTGCAGACCGTCCCGCTCCTGTCCGATCGATTGCGCGCCCGGCAGTCGGTGTTCGACCAGACCGGCGGCCTGCACGCGGCGGCCCTGTTCGACGGCGACGGCGAATTCGTGGACATCCGCGAAGACGTGGGACGGCACAACGCGGTCGACAAGCTCCTCGGCGCGCAGTTTCTGAAGGGCTGTACCCCCCTTGCCGATCGTCTGCTGTTCTTGAGCGGACGCGCCAGCTTCGAACTCGTCCAGAAGGCGCTGGCCGCGGGTATCCCCATGATTGCCGCCGTCGGTGCGCCGTCGAGTCTGGCGGTGGAACTCGCGCAGCGATTCGACCTCACCTTGCTGGGGTTCGTGCGTGGTGCACGATTCAATGTTTACAGTGGCGCCTGGCGCCTCCGTGAGGCGTGACATGACCGACCATATGCCAGACGATGGGAACCGCCGCGGCCATCCATCGTATCTGAGCCCCGAGATCCTCGATCCCAACATCCGCACGGGGGCGCCCTCGGCGTACTCAGGGGGCCTCCCCGCGGTGACGGTGGCGCTCACGATGGCCATCAAGCAGATGGGCGTGGCGCGGACCGTGTCGTCGCTGCTCGACGTGAATCAGGAGGCGGGCTTCGACTGCCCGGGCTGTGCGTGGCCCGATCCCGATGGCGAACGCTCCCGCTTCGAGTTTTGCGAGAATGGGGCGAAGGCCGTGGCCGAGGAAGCCACGCGCGAGCGTGTGACGTCGGCGTTCTTTGCGGAACACTCCGTCATGGAGCTTGGCCAGCAGAGTGATTACTGGCTTGGCAAACGCGGTCGGCTGACGGAACCGATGTACCTCCCGAAGGGTGGTACGCACTACGAGCCCATCTCATGGGATGCCGCGTTCGCGCTCATCGGCCGCGAACTCAACGCGCTCGCGTCACCGAACGAGGCGGTGTTCTACACGTCAGGACGCACGAGCAACGAGGCCGCGTTTCTGTATCAGCTGTTCGTCCGACAGTTCGGGACAAACAACCTCCCGGACTGCTCGAACATGTGTCACGAGTCGAGCGGCCTCGGCATGCTCGAATCACTGGGCAGCGGTAAGGGGTCGGTGTCGCTCGCCGACTTCGAGATCGCCGATTGCATTCTCGTGATCGGCCAGAACCCCGGCACGAATCATCCGCGCATGCTGTCCACGCTGCAACGGGCAGCGCGACGCGGTTGCCGCATCGTGAGTATCAATCCGCTCGAGGAATCCGGGCTCAAGCGCTTCAAGCATCCGCAGGAAGTATCGGGCGTGCTGGGCGCGGGCTCGGCGCTGGCTACCGACTACCTGCCGGTGCGGATCAACGGGGACGTGGCCCTGTTGAAGGGCATTCAGAAGGCGTTCATCGAGTCACACCCCGAGCGCATCGACCGCGCATTCATCGGTGAGTTCACCGACGGCTTCGAGCCGTACTGCGAGGACCTCGCCACCGAGTCGTGGGATGCCATCACGACGAGCTCGGGCATTACCGAGGCACGCATTCGCGAGATCGCCGCGGTCATTGCGGGGTCGAAGGCGATGATCTGCTGTTGGGCCATGGGCGTCACGCAGCATGAGAATGCGGTGGCGAACATCAAGGAGATCGTGAATCTGCTACTGCTGGGTGGCCATGTGGGGCGCCCCGGCGCCGGCGCCTGCCCCGTGCGCGGACACAGCAATGTGCAGGGCGACCGCACGATGGGCATCTGGGAACGTCCGACGCCCGCCTTCCTGAATCGGCTTGGCGCTGAGTTCAACTTCACGCCACCCGCTGAGCACGGCTTCGATGTGGTGCATGCCATCGACGCCATGCACGAGCGACGCGCGCAGGTATTCATCGCCCTTGGCGGGAACTTCCTCTCGGCCACGCCCGACACCGCATACACAGCACAGGCGCTGCAGCGGTGTCGCTTGACCGTCCAGGTGTCCACGAAGCTGAATCGATCGCATCTCGTGACCGGCGAGCAGGCCCTGATCCTGCCGTGCCTCGGCCGTACCGAGCGCGACCTGCAGGCAAGTGGCGCGCAGGTGATCACGGTGGAGGACTCGATGGGGATCGTGCACGGCTCGCACGGGCATCTCGCACCGGCCTCCGTGCAGTTGCGCAGTGAACCGGCGATCGTGGCCGGCATGGCGAAGGCCACGCTCGGCGTGGACTGGACCGACTTCGTGGCCGACTATGACCGCATTCGCGATCGTATTGCGCGCGTGATTCCCGGCTTCGAGAACATGAACACACGCGTGCGCGAGCCCGGCGGGTTCGCGCTGCCGCACGCCGTGCGCGATCGTCGTGAGTTCGCGACGGCGAATGGCCGTGCACAGTTCACGGTGCATCCCATTCCGCATCTCGAGATCGCGCCCGGACAGTTGGTGATGATGACGATCCGCTCGCACGATCAGTTCAATACCACCATCTATGGCCTTGATGACCGTTATCGCGGCATCAGCAACGGCCGACGTGTCGTCTTGCTCAATCCCGACGACATCACGGCTCAGGGATTCTCGGAGGGTGACGCCGTCGACCTCGTGAGTCACTTCCGTGGCGTGCAGCGTCGCGCACAGAACTTCCGGATCGTGTCCTATGCCATTCCACGCGGATGCGCCGCGACGTACTTCCCCGAGACCAATGTGCTCGTGCCGATTGACAGCGTCGCGGCAGGAAGTCGGACGCCCACCTCGAAGTCGGTGATCATCACGCTCGAGCGCCCAATGGCGCATGGCTGACCCGCCACTCCCCGCACTGCAGGGCCTCGTGCTGACTGGCGGAACGAGTTCACGCATGGGACGCGACAAGGCGGCGCTGGTGTACCATGATGCGCCACAATGGCGGGTGGCCGCGGAACAGCTGCGCGCGTGCGGCGCGGATCCATTCTGGTCATGCAGCGCAGCACAAGCCGCCGACTGGCAGCTCGGCGAGCGCGCGATATTCGACGTTGTGCCGGGCCATGGACCGGCCAGCGGATTGCACGCCGCCTTCTCGCTTGGCGGGAACACCGCCTGGCTCGTCATCGGTTGTGACTATCCGTGGCTCGAGGTGCAAGACCTGCAACGCCTCCTCACGGCGCGTGCACCCTCGATCGATGCGGTGACGTATCTCAACCCCGCCACGGACGACATCGAGCCGCTCATCGCGCTGTGGGAACCCGCGGCGCAGCGACACTTTCTGCGGGCGTTCGCCAACGGCGAAGACAGCGCGCGCCGCATCCTGCGAAGCTGCGCGCTGCAGCGACTCACTCCGCGGTCATCGCACGTACTGGAGAACCGCAACGCGGAATGAGCCCCACGTCAGCGTGACCTCACCACGCCCGCTCCGCCCCCGTCCAATCCAGAAAGCTTCCCGTTTTCTCGCGCGGCAGCCGCTCCATCTGGCTGAGCAGCCCACTCGCCGCTTCGTCAATCGGCACCCGAAACGCCGGACCATCCGGCGTGGTGGCGAAGTGCCCGGGGTTCCCCAGCATCAGCACAATGCGCTCCTCGCTCAGGTCGTGCGACAGCGCGC
>NZ_JBILKJ010000011.1:0-60551 GCF_044376735.1 Gemmatimonas sp. | reverse complement strand
CAACAGCAGCACCAGCCCCACGCCCACGATCGGCAGCCACAACACGAGATTCAGCAGCATCGGTCCCATCGTGAACTCAGACATGACGCCAGCTCCAGAGCAAAGCGCCCACGATGCCGACCGTGATCAGTAGCGCATACAGCTGCAGACTGCCGGTCTGCACTCGGCTCAATAAGCCGGCCGATCGCTGCGCCAGCGACGCCAACCCGTTCAGGGAGCCGTCCAGCAGCCTCTGATCGCTACCACGTAGGAGCACCACCTCGGAGAACCACGCCAGCGGCTTCACGATCACGCGCTCGTACAGCTCGTCCACGAAATACCTGCCCGACAGCAGCCGGTGGATCGGCAGCATCGCCTGCTTGATGCCTTCCGGGCGCGAAGCCGGACCGCCAAACATGAACACCGCGAGCCCGAGCCCGGCGAAGGCCAGCACGATCGAGACGTACAGCAGCGTGTGCTCGTAGTGCTCGAGGCTTTCGACGATCGGCGGCAGCGGCATCTGCGCTTCGAGGAAGTGCGGAATGGCGATGTACCCGCCGCCGGCCGACAGCAGCGCCAGCAACATCAGCACGCCGGTCATGGTGAGCGGGGACTCATGCACATGGTGCTCCACCTCATGGCTCATGCGCGAGGCGCCCATGAAGGTGAGCCACAGCAGGCGGAACATGTAGAACGCCGTCATCAGGGCGGTCAGCGCGGCCATGGCCCAGAGCCACGGCGCGCCGCCCTTCGCACTGGCGAAGGCGTACCAGAGGATCTCGTCCTTCGAGAAGAAGCCGGCGAGTCCCGGAATACCGGCGATGGCAGCCGTGGCGATGGCGAAGGTCCAGAAGGTGAGCGGAATCTTGTTGCGTAGACCGCCCATCTTGCGGATGTCCTGCTCGCCACCGAGCGCGTGAATCACGCTGCCGGCACCGAGGAACAGGCAGGCCTTGAAGAAGGCGTGCGTGACCACGTGGAAGATCGCCACGCCGTAGGCCCCGACACCGAGCGCCAGGAACATGAACCCCAGCTGCGACACGGTCGAGTAGGCGAGCACCTTCTTGATGTCGGTTTGCACCAGCGCGACGGTGGCGGCGAAGAAGGCCGTGAGCACGCCGACGACCGCGATGACCTGCGAGGCCTCGGGGGCCATCATGTAGATGCCCGACATGCGCGCCGTGAGATACACACCGGCCGTGACCATCGTGGCGGCGTGGATCAGCGCCGACACCGGCGTCGGGCCGGCCATGGCGTCGGGGAGCCACACGTACAGCGGGATCTGCGCCGACTTGCCGGTAGCCCCGACGAACAGTAGCAGGCCGACCAGGCTGGCCGGTACCAGCAGCGCCGCGCCGGTGCCGCTCACGAACGCCCCGTTGATGGTGTCCATGTCGAGCGTGCCGAAGGCGCGATACAGCAGGAACATGCCCAGCAGGAAGCCGGCGTCACCGATCCGGTTGGTGATGAACGCCTTCCGGCCAGCCTTCGCGTTCGTGAGATCGTCGAACCAGAAGCCGATGAGCAGGTACGACGCCAGTCCCACCCCCTCCCAGCCCACGAACAGCACGAGCATCGAGCGGCCGAGCACCAGCAGCAGCATGAAGAACAGGAAGAGATTCAGGTACGCGAAGAAGCGCCCGAAGCTCTTGTCGTCGTGCATGTAGCCGGTGGAATAGATGTGGATCACCGATCCGACACCCGTGACCACCAGCGTCATGATCGCGCTGAGGCGATCGAAGTAGAACGCGATCTCGAACGACGACGTGCCGATGAGCGCCCACCGGTAGAGCGGCTCGACGATCGGTGCGAAGCCGCCGGCCTGCAGGTCGAGGAAGGCCTTGATCGTGAGCGCGAAGGCCGCCAGCGGGAAGGCGGACCCGATCATGCCGGCGGCGCGCTCGTTGACGCGATGACGCCCGAGGGCAGTGGCGAAGAAGCCGTTGAGCAGAAAGCCGACGAGCGGCAGCAGGGCGATGAGCGCCAGCGTATGAGGCATGCGGCTCAACCCTTGAGATCCGAGAAGCGATCGATGTCCATCGAGCGCTTGAAGCGCACCAGCAGCAGGACGATCGGAATGGCCAGCGCGATTTCGGCGGTGGCGACGACGAACACCAGGAACACCAGCACCGCGCCCGCGGCATCGCCGCGCTGCTGCGAGAAGGTGACCAGGCTGAGGTTCACGCCGTTCAGCATGAGCTCCATGCACATCAGCATGACCAGCGCATTGCGGCGTACGATCACCCCCAGCAGGCCAAGCGCGAAGAGCGCGCCCGAGAGCATGAGCAACAGCGGCACTTTATCCATGCGCCCTCCGGCTCACCTTGATCACGGCCAGCGCGGCCACGATCGCCGCCACCAGAAAGACCGACGTGAGCTCGAACTCCAGCCAGTACTGCGACAGGAACGCGGTCGAGAATTGCGTGAGGCTGAACGGCGGGGCGCCGGGTACGCGGAGCACCTCGGCTGAACTGTGGTATACGCTGATGCCCAGCACCCCTACCAGCATCGCGAACGCAATCACGCCGGGCACGAGCCAGCGCGAGTAGCGCGTATTGCCGGGGGCTTCGCGCACCTCGAGCAGCATGATCACGTACACCATGAACACCATGACGGCGCCCACGTAGATCAGCACCTGGAAGGCGGCGATGAAGTGCACGCCGAGCAGGCCATAAATGCCACCCAGCATGATCATCGTGGTGATCAGCGCCAGCGCGACGCGCATGGGCTCGCGCATCACGAGCATGAGCACAGCCGATGCGAGCGCGATGGCGCCCAGCAGGCCCAGAATCAGTGTGTCGATGGCCCGCGCCCTCGCAGAATGCTGTCGCTGACCTTCAGCGCGACCGGCTTCGGTGGATACGGCTTGAGCACGTCCTGCTTCGGATTCCAGGTCAGCATCTCATCCATCGTGAGCCACATGTTGTAGCGATCCCCCGACACGAGGTCGGGGATGTCCTGCTCCATGCGAATGGCATCTTCGGGACAGGCTTCAACGCAGAGGCCGCAGAACACGCAACGCGAGTAGTCGATCTCGAAGCGGATCGGCGACTTCGGGTGGGCCGGATCGTTGATGTCGAAACCGGCCTCGATCTCGATCACCTTCGCCGGGCACACCGTTGCACACATGTTGCACGCGATGCACTGCGGCGACCCGTCGGGACGCTGCGTGAGGATATGCTTGCCCCGATTGGCCGGCGCATAATCCGCACGCTTCTCTTCGGGATAGTACGTGGTGATGGCGCCACGACGGCCGGTAATCCACTTGCCCATGTTGCGCAGGAAGATGCCGGTCGTGATCGCCAATCCGCGCAACACCTCGGGGAGGTACGCCCTTTCCCACCACGTCATGGTGGGCTCGTTCCAGTACTGCTTGCGCTCGTACTTCACGGTGCGTACCGGTGGTTTGATCGGCGTCGTCACTTCGCACCATCCATCAGCCACATGGCCGCCGCGGTGACCACCAGATTCGCCAGCGACAACGGCAGCAGCATCTTCCACGCGAACGAGAGCATCTGGTCATACCGGAAACGGGGCAGCGACCAGCGGATCTGGATCTGGACCACGCACATCAGGAACACCTTGGCCAGGAAGCCGAGCATCTGCAGCGGCACCACCAGTCCATGACTCAGTGCCACCGAATGGCCGCCGGGAAACAGGAAACCGGCGTCGCTCATGAACGGCAGGTTATAGCCACCCAGGAACAGCGTGGTGAAGAGCGCGCCCACGATGGCGATCTGAATGAACTCGGCGAACATGAAGAGACCCATCTTCATGGCGCTGTACTCGGTGTAGTAGCCGGCCACCAGCTCCGACTCCGCCTCAGGCAGGTCGAACGGGATGCGCTTGTTCTCAGCGATCGCCGCCGTGAGGAACAGGAACGCCGCGAAGGGCTGCATGAACAGGCCCCACCTGGGGAGCACGCCCAGCACCACGCCCGATTGCTGCCGCACGATGGCACCCAGATCGACCGTGCCGTACACGAGGATCAGCCCCATGATGGTGAGGGCCATGGCCAGCTCGTACGAAATCATCTGCGAGCCGGCCCGCAGTCCACCCAGCAGCGAGAACTTGTTCCCGGAGCTCCAGCCGGCCAGCATGGTGCCGATGATCGTGAGCCCGCCAAAGGCGAATACGATCAGGATGCCGGCATCGAGCTGCGCGATCTGCAGCGGATAGGTGCGGCCACCGAACCACCCGGCCAGCGACGGAAACAGCTGCGCGGGATCGAGCGTACCGCCGAACGGAATCACGGCGAACACCAGCAGAACCGGCGCGAACACGATGAACGGCGCCAGCAGGTAGCCCAACGCGTCGTGTGTCTTCGGCTTGAAGTTCTCCTTGAGGAGCATCTTCAGGCCGTCGGCCATGCCGTGAAACAGACCAAGCCACACCAGCTTGATGTTGGTGAACGGAATCTTGATGTAGGCGCGGTTGGCGCCGATCCGGTCCGACATCACCGCCGCCTGCTTGCGCTCCACCCACGTGAGCAGCCCGCCGAAGCTGAGCAGCACCACCATGGCGTACGTGATGAACACCAGCGACACGACCAGATCGGGCATGAATACGTTCATGCGCCCGCCCCGACGGAGAGCTGGCCAAACAGCGTTTCGGCGTGCACGATGCTGGGCTTCACGGGGAAGCACGCCTCGAACGGCGTGACCACGCCGGCGAAGTTGGTGTAGTGGCCGCTGCGCTCGGTCTGCACGCTGATCGGAATGAACACATCGGCCGTCGCGTTGGCGGCGTGTACGTACGAGTCGAGGCGGATCACCTTCGCCCCACTCGGCACCAGTGCGCTATCGAAGCCTTCGCCCCACACCAGCACCACGTCGGTGTCGGCCGGCAGGGCGTCGCTCACTCGCTCGGGGAGCGCCGGATACAGCGCCAGCGCCGCCTTGCGGTTGGGGTTCTTGTCGGGCTTGATGAGCAGATGGTCTTCGATCACTTCACCGAGCAGCGGCACGTGATCGGCTTTCACGAAGCCCGGCACCGTGGTACCGAAGGCGGCATGGAACGCCGCCAGCTCCTCGTTGGAGCCCCAGCTCGACACGATCGCCACCGGCTTGCGCGCCGCCGCGATCAGCTGCTTCGCCGCCGTGATCGCCACGCCCAACTCCACCGGGGCACCGCGCTGCATCGACTGCTCGGCGCGCGGCCGCTCGAAAACCTGCGCGAGGTCGCGGGCCTTGTTGCACACCCACAGGCCGTTCACCTCGGGATTCTCGTGCGGCGTGACACGATCGATAGTGGTGTTCAGCTGCGGGTCGAGTGCGTTGAGCTTCCACTCGTGCTTGCGGTGCCACACGTCGATGCTGCAGCCGCGTTCGCACCCGGGGCACACCGACTTCGTGGCTTGCAGGTACCACACGCGGGCATGCGTCATCAGCTCGGTGGAGAGCAGCGCACCCACCGGGCAGAGATCGATCACGTTGTCGGAGTAGACGTCGAGGTTGAAGTCGGCGTCTTCGGCGGGACGGATGAGCGCATGGTCCCCACGATTCACGGCACCGAGCGCCTTCGACCCCGACACTTCGTTCGTGAAGCGGACGCAGAGCGTGCACATGATGCACCGCTCGTTGTCCAGGATGATGCGGTCGGACAGCGGGAAGAACTTGGTGGCGTGCGTCTTCGGGTCGCGTGACTTCGACGCAGCGCCATTCAACTCGTAGTGATAATCCTGCAGCAGGCACTCACCCGACTTGTTGCAGATGCCACAGTCAACCGGATGGTTGAGCGTGATGAACTGCATCGTGTCCTGATTGAGCGTCTTGATCTTCTCCGACTTGGTCAGCACGCGCATGCCGGCGGTCACCGGCATATTGCAGGCGATATCGAACCACGGGTCGCCCGAATCCTGCTCGATCTCCACCATGCAGATACGACAGTTGCCGGGAACCGACAGCTGCGGATGCCAGCAGAAGTGCGGAATCTCCACGCCATTGGCGCGGGCGGCCTGGATCACCGTCTGACCGTCCTCCGCCTGCATCGCCACGCCATCGATCGCGAAGTCGAGCATCTTCTTGGCCGCCACGGGTGCCACCGTCACATCACTCACGTAGCGGCTCCGCCAATCGAGTTCGCGAACGGCGAATCCGCGAACGGGTCGTGAACGGTCAGGTTGCCGTCGTACATGGAGCGTCCGTTCGTAATATAGTACTCGAACTCGTCACGGTAATGATCGAGGATCGCGGAACAGGCATAGCCGGCCGAGTCACCCAGGCTGCAAATGGTGGTGCCGTCGTTGGCTTCGCCGATCTTGTACAACTGATCGATGTCATCCGGGCGTCCGCCGCCGGCCACGATGCGATTCAGGATGCGCTCCATCCATCCCATGCCCTGACGGCACGGCGTGCACTGGCCACACGACTCATGGTGGTAGAAGCGCTGAATCACCGCTGCCAGACGCACCATGCAGGTGCCTTCGGCGATGGCAATCATGCCGCCCGAGCCAACCTGCGAGCCGGCGGCAACCGCCGAGTTGTGGTCGAGGTTAACGCCTTCGATCTCACTCGCGCTGAGCAGCTTCGTGGACACGCCGCCGGGAATGATGCACTTGAGCGCCTTCCCGTTCTGCATGCCACCGCAGTCTTCGTAAATGAACTTCGTCCACGGGTACCCGTACTCGATCTCATACACGCCCGGCTTCGCGATGTGACCGGAGATCGAGATCATCTGCGTGCCCGGACTCTTGGGCGTGCCGACCTTCTTGAACTCGGCGGCGCCGAGGCGCAGAATCACCGGTACGTTGGCCAGCGTTTCTACGTTGTTCACCACCGTGGGCTTCTGATACAGCCCTTTCACCGTGAGGCGCGGCGGCCGGTTGCGCGGCCACCCCTTCTTACCCTCCAGCGAGGCCAGCATGGCCGACGCCTCGCCACACACGTACGAACCGGCGCCACGATACAGCACGACGTCGAGCGAATAGCCACTCCCGAGAATGTTCTCGCCGAGCAGCCCGGCCGCGTAGGCTTCTTCGATGGCCTCGGCCATCCGCCGATGCGCGAGGTCGAACTCGCCACGGATGTAGATGAACGCGTGACGTCCCTCCAGCGCGTAGGAGCCGATGATCAGCCCCTCGATCGCCATGTGGGGCACACACTCCATGAGCCAGCGGTCCTTGAAGGTCCCCGGCTCGCCTTCGTCGGCATTCATGCAGACGTAGTGTGGCTCGCCATCGCCCAGCTTGACCACGCCCCACTTGCGGCCGGCGGGGAACGCGGCGCCGCCGTGGCCGAGCAAGCCGGATGCGGCCACTTCCTTCGTCACATCGGTCGGCGCCATGCCAAGCGCCTTCTCCAGCGCCTGATAGCCGAAGCGCGTGCGATACTCGGCCAGCGTATGCGAGGTGTCGGTGACCGGGAAGTTCATGAAGAACTTCGTGCCCGTCAGTTCGGCGGTGCTCATGGTGTGCTCCCCTTCAACTCGGTGAGCAGCGCATCCACCGAGGCCGGCGTCAGATTCTCGAAGTACGCGTCACCCACCATCATCATCGGCGCGGTGCCGCATGAGGCGAGGCACTCCACCGTGGTCAGCGTGAACTGTCCATCGGCCGTCGTCTCACCCGGCTTGATGCCCAACCGCGCGCCCAGATGCCGCACCAGCCCTTCGGCGCCACGCAACGAGCAGCTCACATTGTGGCACACCTGAATGTGATGTTTCCCCAGCGGCACGCGCGTGAACTGCGTGTAGAACGCCACGACTTCATCGATCTGCGTGCGCGGCACGCCCAGGTACGCCGTGAGATCGGTGATGTCTTCGTCGGCGATGTAGCCGCGTTCTTCCTGAATGCGACGGAGCGCAGGAATGGAGAGCGACCCTTCGAAGCCGGCCGGGTAGCGGCGCTTCCACTGCTCGAACTCGGGGATCAGGCGTTGTACCAGGCCGGTCATCGGTCGCACTCCCCACCGATCATGTTCACGGAGCCGAACGTCGTCACGATGTCGGCCAGCTGATAACCATCGAGCATGCGATGCACCCCGCCCATGTGCACAAAGCTGGGCGACCGCACGTGCACCTTGTGCGGCGTCCCGCCGCCGGTGCTCACGAGGAAGAACCCGAGTTCGCCGTTGGGCGCCTCGTGCGCCACGTAGATCTCGCCGGCGGGCACCGACGGGCCCTCCATGACGAGCTTGAAGTGATTGATCAGCGATTCGATCTCGTTGTACACGAGCGTTTTCTCGGGAAACACACAGCGCCGATCGTCCACGTTGATCGGCCCCTCGGGCATCATGTCCATGAGCTGGCGGATCATGTACACCGACTCGTCCATCTCGCGCATGCGCACGTAATAGCGATCATAGTTGTCGCCGTTGATGCCCACCGGCACATCGAAATCGAGCTCGGCGTACGCCAGATACGGCGTGTCCTTGCGCAGGTCGCGGGGCGCGCCGGTGGAACGCAGGATCACGCCGGTGAAGCCCCAGTGCAGGGCGTCGGCGGTGCTGATCCGCCCCACGTTGCGCAGGCGGTCGATGAAGATGCGGTTGCGGTCCACGAGCCCGTGCACGCGCTCGACGTACGTCTCGTACTCGACCAGGATCTCGCGGAGGCGCGCGAACCAGCCGTCGGGTACATCGTTGGCGAGCCCGCCGATGCGGCCGTACGAGTAGGTCACGCGCGCGCCGGTGAGCGCCGCGAGATGCTCGTACATGTAGTCGCGCACGGTGACCAGGTACAGGAACGCCGTCAGCGCGCCGAGCTCCATGAGACTCGCCGCCACGCACGTGAGGTGGTCGGTAATGCGCATGTACTCGGAGAGCAGCGTGCGCAGGTACTTCGTGCGTGGCGTGATCTCGATGCCCATCATCTGTTCCACGGCGTCGCAGTACGCGAAGTCGTTGATGAGCGCTGAGCAGTAGTTCAGGCGGTCGACATACGGGATCAGGTTGTGCCAGGTGTGATCCTCGCACTCCTTCTCGAAGCCGCGGTGCAGATATCCGCAGTGCACATCGGTGCGCAGCACCTTCTCGCCATCCAGCTCGGCGATGATCTGGATCGTGCCGTGCGTGGCGGGGTGCGACGGGCCGATGCTGACGATGACCGTGTCGTCGCGCTCGTGCGTGGTGAAGGCCGAGCGAACCGGATTCGGGATGCTAGCGGACAAGGGTACCCTGCGGCGGACGGTAGGGGACCAGCGGCTGCTCCAGCTGCTTGGGGTAATCCTTGCGCAGCGGGTGTCCCGAAAAGCCTTCGTACAGCAGAATGGGGCGCAGATCGTCGTTGCCGCGGAACACGATGCCGTACATGTCGTGGCACTCGCGTTCCATGTAGCCGGCCGATCCGAACAGCGACGTCAACGTGTCCACGGTGGGATCGTCGGCACCGACCCGCGTTTTCAGGCGCACGCGCACCTTGTGCGTGGTCGAGTAGAAATGGTGCACGACTTCGAAGCGCAGCGGGGCGTCGGGCCAGTCGATGGCGGTGACGTCGAGAAACAGGTCGAAGGCGAACGCCGACTTGAGGCGGGTGACCACCGGTAGCAGCGCCGACGGGTCGAGCTGCAGCACCAGTACGCCATGCTGCACGCCGAGCGACTCGACACCGGCATCCGGCGCCAGCTCCTGCGCCATGAGATCGAGGATCGGAGCGTCCACGATCAGAACGACTCGTTCACGATGTGGTGCTTGCCCTTGGCGATCTTCTCCTGCAGCTGCATGATGCCGTCGATCACCATCTCGGGGCGGGGCGGACAGCCCGGCACGTACACGTCCACCGGAATGATGCGGTCGATGCCCGGCAGCGACGCGTAATTCTGGTAGAAGCCGCCCGAGGTCGCGCAGACGCCGAAGGCCATCACCCACTTCGGCTCGCACATCTGCTCGTACACCTTGAGCAGGATCGGCGCCTGCTTCTGCGTGACGGTGCCCACGACCATGAGGAGGTCGGCCTGACGCGGGGAGAAGCGGGGCAGAGCGGCGCCAAAGCGGTCGGTGTCGTAGGCCGAGGCGCTGACGGCCATGAACTCCATGGCGCAGCAGGCGGTCACGAACGGGTAGGGGAAGAGCGAAAACTTGCGCGCCCAGCCGACCAGTTCGTCCTTGCGCGTCGTGAGATACTCGAACGACGCGTGCTTGGTGTGCGTGGCCGCCGTCGAGGACGCGGCCGGGGCGCCAAGGGCGTCCACGATGGGAAGGGCTTTGCCGTACATGATTACTCCGTCACCGCTTCCAGAATGCGCGCCTTGTAGACGTACAACAGGCTGATGACCAGCAGGAAGATGAACAGGGTCAGCGTGAACATCAGGAACCCCGAGAGCGGCCGGGCACCAAGGGCCCAGATGAACAGAAACATCGTCTCGAGGTCGAACAGAATGAAGATGATGGCCACCGCGTAGTACTTGATCGGTACGGCCTTCACGTTCACGACATCCACCACCGTCGCCCCGCATTCGAAGGGCTCGAACTTGGTACTGGTCATCGCCGGCTTGGGCCCCAGCCACGCGTTCAACGTGAGCACGAGTCCCAGAAACCCGATGATCGCCAGCAGATACAGCAGGAAGGTGACGTAAGGACTCATCGTGCGAGCGAGGGGGGCGAGCAGTCGCGGCGTGGCACGCGGGGGACGCGGCAGGCCAATGCGAAGCGGAAGCTAGCGGCGGAGCCCGCTCCGCGCCTAGTTGTCCACCCGACGTCGCCTCGGGCAGGCCGGCGACCCGTGGTCGGAGCGCTGGCAGGGGGCTCCGGCGCGGGCTGGACGTCTCGCCGCCGGGCCGGTTCCCGCGTGTCGTTCCCGCGTGTCGTTCCCGCGTGTCGTTCCCGCGTGCTAGGCGGGACGCGTCCCCGCGAAGCGCCGCAGCCGCAAACTGTTCGACACGACGCTCACCGAACTGCAGGCCATGGCCGCACTGGCCAAAATGGGACTCAACAGCAGCCCGAAGGCCGGGTACAGGATGCCGGCCGCGACCGGGATGCCGACCACGTTGTACACGAACGCCCAAAAGAGATTCTGCTTGATCGTGCGCATCGTCCGCCGTGACAGGGCGATCGCCTGGGCCGCGGTGCGCAGATCGCCCCGCATGAGCACGATGTCCCCCGCCTCGATGGCGATGTCGGTGCCGGTACCGATGGCCATCCCGACGTCGGCCTTGGCCAGCGCCGGGGCATCGTTGATGCCGTCGCCGATCATCGCCACGACCCGCCCAAGCGCTTGCAGGCGCGCGACTTCCGCGACCTTGCCCGCCGGCAGCACGCCGGCCACGACCCGATCGATGCCGGCCAAGCGCGCCACCGCGGTTGCCGTGCGCTGCTGGTCGCCGGTCAGCATCACGATCTCGAGCCCCATGGCGCGCAGCTGCGTGATGGCGTCGCGCGAACTGGGCTTGATGGGGTCGGCCACCGCAATCAGGCCGGCGAGCGCGCCGTCGACCGCTACGAACATCGGCGTCTTGCCGTCGTTGGCGAGGCGGTCCACCTGCTCCTGCAAGGGGGCGACGGGCACCGCGTACTCGGCCAGCAGCTCGGCGTTGCCGATGGCGACGGCGAAGGCGCGACCGCCCGCGCTGACCACGCCAATAGCGCCGCGCCCGGTGATCGACGTAAAGGTGTCCGGCTCCACCACGGCCAGCCCGCGGGCCGCGGCATGCCGCAGGATGGCGTCGGCCAGCGGGTGCTCACTGCGCGACTCGAGCGACGCCGCCAACTGCAGCAGCTCCGCCTCGCGGTCGGCGAACGCGCCGCCGGGGGCCGGTACGAGGTCGGTGACCGCCGGCTTCCCCTCGGTCACGGTGCCGGTTTTGTCGAGCACGACGGTGGTGACATCCCCGGTGCGCTGCAGCGCCTCGCCGCCTTTAATGAGGATGCCGAGTTCGGCGCCCTTGCCGGTGGCCACCATCACGGCGGTGGGCACGGCGAGCCCCATGGCGCAGGGGCAGGCGATGATCAGCACGGCCACCGCGGCGGCAAAGGCGCGGACCGTCGGCGCCTGCTCGGCCGCGATGAACCACACCACGAACGTGACGACGGCCAGCGACATCACGATCGGCACGAAGATGCCCGAGATGCGGTCGGCGAGCCGCTGGATCGGCGCCCGCGAGCCCTGCGCGTCGCGCATCAGCTGCACGATCTGCGCGAGCACGCTGTCCCCGCCCAAGGTGGTGGCGCGATAGCGGAAGGCTCCGGTGGCGTTCATCGTGCCGCCGATCACGCGGTCGCCGACGGCCTTGGCCACCGGCATCGACTCGCCGGTGAGCATGCTTTCGTCCACCGCGCTGCTGCCGGCGAGAATGGCGCCGTCCACCGGAATGCGCTCGCCCGGACGCACGATCACCGTCTCGCCGGCCATGACCGTCTCCACGGGCACGTCGAGTTCCACCTGATCGCGCAGCACGCGCGCCATCTTGGGCTGCAGGTGCACAAGCGCCCGCAGCGCCGCCGACGTGCGCTGCTTGGCACGCGCCTCGAACAGGTTGCCGGTGAGAATCAGCGCGATGATGAGGATGACGGCTTCGTAGTACACATCGGGGGCCACGCCGCGGCGCACGAAGAAGTCAGGTGCCACGGTGGCCAGCACCGAGTACAGAAACGCGGCGCCGGTACCGACCGCCACCAGTGTATTCATGTCGGCGGCGTGGTGCTTGAAGGCCGACCACGCGTGCGTGTAGAAATGCCGGCCGGCCCACGTCATCACGCCGATGGTGAGCACGAGCAGGAGCCAGGTCGTGATACGCGGATCGACGGCGTACATCCACGGGGCCACCCGCCGCAACGCGGGATCGAGCACCGTCATGGACCAGCGCATGAACGGATCGCCCACGCCGGAGGCACCGCCATGCGTGTGCGTGGTGGCGGCCAGCTGGCTCATGAGCGGCATGGAGATGATCATCGCGAACAGCCCGACGATGCCGCTCACGATGGCCTTGCGGCGCAACGCGACGTACTCCTCGGCCGCGCTGTCATCGCGCGCATCCTGCTCCTGGAGCGCCGACTGATCGGGCACCGCCATCGACGCGCCGTAGCCCACATCGCGGATCGCGTGGAGCAGCGCGTCGGGCGATGTGGTGGCCGGGTCGAAGGTGACGGTCGCGTCGTTGAGAATCAGGTTCACGGTGGCGTCGCTGACCCCCGGCTGCTTCTGCAGCGTGCGCTGCACGCGAGACTGGCAGGCGGCGCAGGTCATCCCCGTGACCGGGATGCGGATGGTGCGCGGCCCCGTGGCCGGCGGCGCGGTCACGGCGCGGCGGCTCATGGCGGCTCCGGTGTTAGGCGGCCGACACGACGCGATAGCCTTCCTCTTCCACCGCCTTCGCGATGTCGGCGGGCGTGGTGGCGGTCGGGTCGTATCCCACCGACGCCGTGCCGATGACCACCTGATCGACGGTGACGCCGGGCACGCCCTTGAGGGCGCGCGTAACGCCGGCCACGCAATGGCCGCAGGTCATGCCGGTGATCTGCATCGTGAGCTTGTCCATCGGGTCGCTCCATGAAATAGGGGAGGGCAGGCGCCCTTGACATAAAAGAATATATACCCCCCACCCCTATGTCAACGGAGCTCGGGGCGCACGGATCAGTCCGCCAAGATCAGCTGGCCCCCGTGGCCTCCGTGTTCTCCTTCTCTCTGCGTGATCGGTTCAGCAACGCTCGCGGCCGACCACGGGGTGCCTGATCACGCCGAGAGGCAGAGGGCGCAGAGGGCGCAGAGCGATATGGGAGTGGCGTTCAACCGCCGCGTCCACCGCCGTGCTGGCGAGCGATCGCATCGGACAGCAGGTTGAGGGATGTCTTCCTTACGCACCACTACCGCCCTCGTGGCGATGTCGATGTCCCTCGCCGTCCCCAGCGCGCAGGCGCAGCCCACGCTGCCGACGTTCGATCGCGTGCTCCTGCTCGAGACGACCTCCGAAACGTCGGCCAATGCCAGCATCGGTGACGTGAACGGCGACGGGAAGCCGGACATCATGCTCGCCAAGGGGCGGCACTGGCCGTTGGTGGACCGGGTCCTGATCGGTGACGGCAAGGGCGGCTTCGCGCCGGCCCGTGACCTCGGCACCGCCTCCGACCGCTCGTACGCGGCGCGCCTGGTGGATCTCGATCGGGACGGCGATCTCGACGTGGTGCTCAGCAACGACCGCCCCGACCCGAAGCTCGTGTATCTCAACGACGGGACGGGGCACTTCACGGTGGGCTCGACCTTCGGCAAGGCCGAGTGGCCCACGCGGAATGCGAGTGTGGCCGACATGAACGGCGACGGCCTGCCCGACATCATCGTGGCCAACCGGTACGGCAAGAATCCCGGCGGCAACTACGTCTGCCTGAATCGCGGGGCGGGGCGGTTTGACGACCAGTGCCAGCGCTTCTCGCAGGAGTCGGCCACCACCATCACCCCCGCCGACGTGAACCGCGACGGGCTGATCGACCTCATCGTGCCACATCGCGATGGTGGGCAGAGCATGGTGTATCTGCAGCAGGCGCGCACTAGCGCCGGACTCGCGTTTACCGGTGTCCCGTTCGGTCCGGCCGACGCCGCCATTCGGGCCTCGGAGGCGGGCGACTTCAACGGCGACGGGTTGGTCGATCTGGTCGCGATCGATGAAGCCAACGGCCTCTCACTTTATGCCGGCACCCGCGACGGCGGCTTTGCGCCGGGGACGTCGTTCGGGCGGGAGCAATCGGCGCCATACGCGCTGGCCGTTGGCGATCTCAATGCCGATGGCCTTCCGGATGTCGTGGTTGGGTACGTGGAGGCGGCGTCGGTGGCGTACATCCGCACGGGGGCCACCGTCTCCCGGGTGCGGTTCGGCGACGGCAAGGGCACGGTGTATGGTTTTGCCATTGGCGACGTGGACATGGACGGCCAGATGGACATCGCCGCGGGGCGGTCGGAAGCGCCGAACGTGCTGTACTTCGGCCGCAAGGGCACGGTGAAGCCGCCTCCGGCGCCCCGTTCGCGCTGAGGGCGCGCCCGGTTCAGCGCGCGCGTCCGCTGTTCGTCGGTGACGCACTCCAACGCGTTTTTGCCGCATTATGCGGTCCAAAAGTGTGATAATGGCGCATAAGTGTGTCGATGATGCTGCTATATACGGGTGCGTCGTGTGCTCCCGTATCCGGTGAAGACCGTGAAGAGCACGACCGCCACCAGTGCCCACGCGTACGAGTTGTACAGCCCCACGGTGCCGGCGGCCAGCGGCGGCATGCCGAAGGCCTCGCCGCTGCGACTGGCGCTGGCCGTCAGAATCGTGGGGAGAAAATACGGCAACAGAAACGGCCACGTGCACACGGTGAGGTCGAGCAAATTGGCGCGTCGATAGCCATCGATGCCGAAGCGTTCACCGGTCTGTCGCGTGAACTCCCCCACCGCCAGAATGGCCACGACACTGTGCGTGGTGAGCAACACCGCGGCCGACACCACGCCCACCATCCACCCCTCGGCCGCGCGCGCCGAATGGGCCCGACGCTGCGATGCCTGCACCAGTCGGTCGAGCACGTCGGTGGCTTGCAACGTGCCCACCAGCGCCACCAGCAGCAGCGTGAACACACTCACGCCGATCGCGCGCTGCATGCCGTCGACCAGCACGCCCGTGGCCCCGAAGGTGCCGGGCGCGATGTGCAGCAGGTCGTACGGCGTGACGAGCTGCAGCGCGAGGGCGATGCCCACCGCCGTGGCGACGCCGGTCAGCAACGCGGTAATGAGATGCGTGCGGCGCAGCAGCATCGCGATCACGAGGGCGGGGGAGAGCAACAGCACCAGTCCGTTTGGCGACGCCGGTGCCACGTCGGAGGTCGTGGCGGCGATGACCTCCGTGACCGGTCCGCCACCACCCAGCAGCGCCGACGCCACCAGGGCCGCGAGCCCGGCGGGGACGGCGTACTTCAAGCGGCTGCGCACCGTGCCGCCGATGTCCACGCGCTGTGTGCCGCTCGAGGCGATGGTGGTATCCGACACCGGCGACATCGAGTCGCCGAACGTCGAGCCGGCGAGGACTGCGCCCATCAGCGCCGCCGGCATGGCACCGGCCGCCCCGCCGGCGGGATACAGAATCGGGCCACACAACAGGATCGTGCCGAAGCTGGTGCCGGTGGCGGTGGACACGATCGCGGTGGTGAGAAAGGTCGCGGCCACGTACGCGCCGCCGCCCAGCCCCACGGTGCGCGAAGCCCACGCGAGGCCCGTGACCAATCCACCCGCGCTCAGCACGGCGCCCATCACGCCGGCGAACAGCCAGGCGCACAACATGACCATCACCACGCGTTCGCTCATGCCATCCAGCATCGCCTCGGCGTAGCGCTCGCGGTCCTTGGCCAGCAGCAGGCCCAGCATGAGCGCGCCCAGCAAGATCGGCCAGAACCCCTTTTCATCGGGCGCGCCGTTCAGCGCGAGCCACGCCACGCCGCCAAGGAATGCGGCAAAGGGGGCGAGCGCCCCGGCGAGTCCGCCGTAGAAGGTGAGCGGCGTCGGCATCGGGGCAGGGGAGGGCGATGGGCTGGGCATATGGCAGGAGAAGGTCGTGTGGCGCTATCGTTCGCGCCATGTCTGAGACCAATCGGGAACCCGCACGGGATACCTCATCGACCGCGCGCGACGACGCCTTTACGCTGTTCGATCTCCGGGTGGAGGTGATCGCCACTGAACGCCCGATGGTGTGCAACCATCAGGCGGGCGACTTCTTCACGCTGCGCGGGGAGAACCTCGCGTTCCCGGCCGGTCAGACCTTTCCGCTCTATCCGCTGGCGGCGCTCCTGCCACTGTTGCCGGCCAAGCAGCGACCCACGCATCCGAATGACTGGATGACGACCGACGCCGAAATCGCCTGTCCCGACCCGTACTGCGGGGGACGGTTCCGCATCACGCGCACGGGTACCACCACGTTTCGCCATGCCGACGTGACCCTGGTGCCGCTGCCGCCCGAGGCCAACTCGTGAGCGCCGTGCAGCATCCGCCGATCCCCACCCGCGTGCTCGCGCCGGGTTACGTGGTGCCCCGCCTCATCAAGGGCGGCTGGCAACTGGCTGGTGGTCACGGCAGCGTGGATCGCGCGCGTGCGATCGCCGACATGGTGGCGTTCGCCGAGGCGGGCATTACGGCGTTCGACTGTGCGGACATTTATACCGGCGTGGAGGCGCTCATCGGGGAGTTTCTGCGCGGCTGGCACGAACGGTATGGCGCTGCCGCGCCCACGATTCGCGTGCACACCAAGTGCGTGCCCGATCGTGACGCGTTGCCCACCCTCACGCGTGCCGATATCGAGCGACTGATCGATCGCTCCCTCACGCGGCTGGGGGTGGACGCGCTCGATCTGGTGCAGTTCCACTGGTGGAACTTCGACGTCCCCGGATGGCTCGACGCGGCCGGTCATCTCGCAGAGCTCAAGCGCATCGGCAAGATCCGTCAGCTTGGTGTCACCAACTTCGACACCGTGCGCCTACGCCAGTTGCTCGATGCGGGCATTCCGGTGGTGTCGCATCAGGTGCAGTGCTCGCTGCTCGATCGCCGCGCGTTGGGCGACATGGCCACGCTCTGTGCCGAACGTGGCGTGGGCTTGCTCACGTACGGCGCGCTGGCCGGTGGCTTCTTTCACGAGCGCTGGCTGGACGCGGCGGAGCCGCAGTCGCCGTTCGAGAACCGCTCGTTGGTGAAGTACAAGCTGATCATCGACGAGTTCGGGGGCTGGGCGGCGTTTCAGCCGTTGCTGCAGAGCATGCGCGGTATCGCCGATGCGCACGCGAGTACGATCGGCGCGGTGGCGCTCCGCGCGGTGCTCGACGAACCGGCCGTGACGTCGGTGATCTTCGGCGCGCGACACGCCGATCACCTGCCGGCCACGCTGGCCTCGCTCTCGCTGGACTTTTCGGCGAGCGAGCGGGCCGCGCTGCAGGCGCTGGTGGCGGCCGCGCCGGGGCCACGTGGTGACGTGTACGATCTCGAGCGGGACATGACGGGCGTGCATGCCAGCATCATGCGGTACAATCTGAACGCGTAGGGGGAGCGGGGGAACAGCTCAGAGTTCAGCTACAGAGTTCAGCTACAGAGTTCAGCTACAGAGTTCAGGCGTCTGGTTCGTATAGTGGTCAGAATTCAGCAGCAACAGTGCGCAGTGTCGAGCGTGTGATGACCACGGGGTGCTCCGCAGCGCCATCGTGGTCGACGCACACGGGAGCCATCATATTCTCAACACCGAGCACTGTCGGTGCTGAATTCTGACCACTATACCCAGTCTGATATCAGCGACTGCCTACTGACTACTCAGTGTTCGCCGTTACTCCGGCAGCTTGTCGATCATCGGCTGGGTGATGAGCACGCGGCCCTTGTCGGTTCTCCGAAACCGACGCGCATCCTTCTCGGGATCCTCGCCGACCACCAAGCCGGCGGGGATGACCACGCCGCGATCGATGACGACGTTGCGCAGCCGTGCGCCGCGGCCGATCTGAACGTCGGGTTGCACCACCGCGCCGTCGAGATGCGCGAAGGAGTGCACCTTCACGCCGGTGAACAGCAGCGACTTCTCCACGTGCGAGCCCGACACGATGCAGCCGCCGGCCACGAGCGAATTGATGGCGGCGCCGCGACGGTGCGTGTCGTTATGGACGAACTTCGCGGGGGCGGTGATCTCGCTGTATGACCAGATCGGCCAATCCTGGTCGAACAGGTCGAGCGATGGCACGACGCTGGTGAGGTCGATGTTCGCCTCCCAATACGCGTCGATCGTGCCCACGTCGCGCCAGTAGGCTTCGACTTCGCGATCGGCCTTGACGCAGGATGTGCTGAAGCGGTGCGCGACCGCCTTGCCGTTGGCGACGACGTACGGAATGATGTCCTTGCCGAAGTCGCGCGACGAGCTCGGGTCGGCGGCGTCGCGGCGCAGCTGTTCGAACAGAAATGTCGTCTTGAACACGTAGATGCCCATGCTGGCCAGTGACGTGTCCGGGCTGCCGGGAATGGCGGGGGGATCGGCCGGCTTTTCGAGGAAGTGCACGATCCGATCATCGGTATCGACGTGCATCACGCCGAATCCGGAGGCGTCCTTCCGCGGCACCTCGAGCACGCCGACGGTGACGTCCGCATTCTGATCGACGTGCTGCTCGAGCATGAGCTCGTAATCCATCTTGTAGATGTGGTCACCGGCGAGAATCACCATGTACTCCGGGTGATAGGCCTCGATGATGTCCATGTTCTGATACACCGCGTCGGCCGTGCCGTCGTACCACTGCGTTTCACTCACACGCTGACTGGCCGGCAGGATGTCGAAGCTTTCGTTGCGCTCGGGGCGCAGGAAGTTCCAGCCGCGCTGCAAGTGGCGGATCAGACTGTGCGCCTTGTATTGCGTGGCGACGCCGATGCGGCGAATGCCGGAGTTGAGGGCATTGGAGAGCGCAAAGTCGATGATGCGCGTCTTTCCGCCGAAGTAGACGGCCGGTTTCGCGCGCCGATCGGTGAGTTCGTACAGCCGTGAGCCGCGGCCTCCGGCGAGCACGTATGCCATGGCGTTTCTGGCGAGAAAGCCGGAGCGGGAGGGAGCGGTCATGTCGGGAGGCACTCGAAATCGGGACAAGGAGTCCATCTCTCCTCATTCTGTCCCTGTGATGGATCTCGCGGAAGGGTGTCCGCAGGGGATTCGGAGCTGCATTTTTCGGAGATGAACGTTCTCTTCGCGGCGGCTGAAGTCGCCCCCCTGATCAAGTCGGGTGGACTGGCCGATGTGGCCGGTGCCCTTCCGGCGGCGCTGCGGCGCGCAGGGCACGACGTGCGCGTCGTCATGCCGTACTTCCGCGAACTCCGCGAGCGCGGCCTCCCGGTGGAGGGTCCCATCGCCGCCTCGTTTCTGACCGTCGGCGAACGACAGGAAGAGCTGCGGATCTGGCGCCTCGCCGGCAGCGGCACGCCCATCTATTTGCTCGATATTCCCGCCGCCTTCGAGCGCGTGGCCATCTACGGGGAAGCGGACGACGATCGCCGCTTCATCCTCTTCGCGCGCGGCGTGCTGGCCCTCATGCAACATCTGCGCGAAGTGGAACGGTGGCAGCCTGATCTGGTGCACAGTCACGACTGGCATGCCGCGCTGATCGCGAACTACCTGAAGACGTACTGCGCCTACACCTTCGGGCACGTCGCCACGGTGTTCACGATCCACAACCTGGCGTATCAAGGGCAGCGCAGCACGAAAACGCTGGCCCTGGCCGGGCTCACGGAAGGTGGCTTGCCAGAGGATGGCATGGGCCCCGGCATCGCCGGCACCTTCAACTTCATGGCGCGCGGGATCCTGTTCAACGACGTGGTCACGACGGTCAGCCCCACGTACGCGCAGGAGATCATGACGGCCGAGTACGGTGAGCGGCTGGACGGGTTGCTGCGCGCCAAACGCGATCGGGTGGCGGGCATCCTGAACGGGATCGACCGCGAGGCCTTCGATCCGGCCACCGACGCACACATCGCCGCCCTGTTCGACGCCGACGATCCCTCGGGCAAGGCGGCCTGCAAGGCGGCGTTGCAGGCGGAGTTCGATCTGCCGGTGGCGCCCGATCGCCCGCTGCTTGGCATCGTGTCCCGGTTGGTGGAACAGAAGGGGCTCGACCTGCTCGATCGGGCCATACCGTGGTTGCTGCAGCGCACCGATGCGCAGCTGGTGGTGCTCGGGTCGGGCAACGCGCATCTGCAGTTCCTGATGCAGCAGCATGCGCGCGCGCACCCGCACCGGATCGCGGCCCGCATCGGGTTCGACGCGGCGCTGGCGCAGCGCATCTACGCGGGCAGCGATGCCTTTCTCATGCCGTCACGATTCGAGCCGTGCGGCCTGGGCCAGATGATCGCGCTCCGCTACGGCAGTGTGCCGATCGTGCGCGCCACCGGTGGCCTCAACGACACGGTGCGCGAAGGGTACGACGGCAACGGCTTCCGCTTCCACCCGTTCGACGTGCGTCACTTCACCGACGCCATCGGCCGCGCGCTGCAGGTGTATCGTGACCACGAAAGCTGGGCGCTGCTGCGGGCGCGCGGCATGCGCGAGGACAATTCGTGGGACCACGCGGCGCAGCAGTACGGCGACGTGTACGACTGGGCGCTCCGGCTGGTGCGATAAGCCCACGCTCCCTTGCGAGTCCGGTGGTGTGGGGCGCACGTTTGCGACATGCTGATATCTCATCTGCGGCGTGCCGTCGGCCACGCGGCCGCCCTCGTCCTCCTGTCCGTCACCCTGCCACGGGCCGCGCACGCCACCTGGTCGGTGATCGCCGTCGACGCGGCCACCGGGCGTGTCGTCATCGCCTCGGCCACCTGCGTCAACAACAATGACGCCTTTCTGATGGGCATCCAGGCCGTCGTCGTGCCCGGCAAGGGGGTGGCGGCCTGTCAGGCTGGCGTGGACGGCACCCACGCCAATCAGATGCTCGTGTACCGCGAGCTCCAGAAAGGCACCGACCCGGCGCGCATCATCGAGATGCTGTCGGAAGACCCTTCCTTTCAGTCGAGGCAGTTCGGCATTCTCGACCTCACGGGACGCAGCGCCGGCCATTCGGGGCTCACCAACGGGTACGTGAGCCAGGATATTCAGGGCCGCGTCCCGGGTACGCAGATTTACTACTCGATTCAGGGCAATATCCTGCGCCCGGGCGAAGTGATTCCCAACGCGGTAAAGGCGTTTCTGCACACCAACGGCGCGCTCACCGATCGCGTGATGGCCGCCCTCGAAACCGCAGACCAATACGGCGGAGATAGTCGCTGTGTCTGCCCGCCTCTCCCCGCCGACGGTTCAGCCCCGGCCAGTCCCTGCGAAGGACGCACCTCGTACATCGCCTACATCCTGATGGCGAATGCGAACGACACCAGCGGCGACTCGCACAACAACGGTACGTACGCGATGTATCTCACGGTCACGCAGCCGGAGCAGGGCGGACCGAATGCGATCAAGGCCGGCGAGAATCTCAATCCGGTGAAGACCCTTCGCGCGCGGTACGACGTGTGGCGGAAGCGTCAGCCGAAGTCGTTCTCGTGAGCGCCACGATGACGAAGGTTCAGACCCGCGTGGTCCTCGTGGTCGCGTTGCTGTGCACCGCCACCACGGCGTTCGCGCAGGCGCGGCCCGCCGCCCCGGCCGCCCCGCAGCCCGCCCGCGCCCCTGCCCGCGCCGCGATGCGCGTGATGACGCTGACCTCGACGGCGTTCACCGACGGCGGCATGATCCCGGCACGCCACGCGCAAACGGGACGCGATGTGTCACCCGCGTTGAGCTGGAGCGGCGCCCCGGATTCCACTCGCAGCTTCGTGCTGCTGGTCCACGATGCCGACGCGGCTATCGGCGACGGCACCGACGACCTGCTGCACTGGATGGTGTGGAATATCCCGGGCAATGCCACGTCGCTGCCCGAGGGCGTGCCCCAGGGCGCGCAGGCGGTCAACGGCATGCGCCAGATCAGCGGCACCGGGCCGTACTATCGTGGCCCGGCCGCACCGGCCACCGGACCGGCGCATCACTACGTATTCGAGTTGTATGCCCTCGACGCGATGGTGAACGTGGCGCCCACCGGGATGTCGCCGCCGCTCACGCGACGTGAGGTGATGGCCGCCATGGCCTCGCATATCCGCGGCAAGGGTGTACTGGTGGGGCTGTACAAACGGCCCGCGCCGTGAGCGATCCGCACGGGGGAGTCGATGTTCCCACGATCGACGCCATCCGCGCCAACCGGGAACGACTCGGCGATCGCGTCATCACCACGTCGGTGCGTGTGCTGGTGGACGATGCCCTCGCACGCGCCGTGGGCGATACCACACGCGTGTGGCTGAAAGAAGAACTGTTTCAGCGCACCGGCAGCTTCAAGCCGCGCGGCGCACTCTCGGTGATGCTGGATCTCGATGCCGACGCGCTCGCCCGCGGCGTCGTGGGCGTATCCGCCGGGAATCACGCCATCTCGCTCGGCTACTCGGCGCGCGTGCTCGGTACCACCGCCACGGTGGTGATGCCCAAAACGGCGAACGCCTTCCGCGTGCAGGTGTGTCGTGAACTGGGCGCCACGGTCGAACTCGTGGAGAACGTGCACGCGGCGTTCGCGCGGGTGAAGGAAATCGAAGCCGGCGAAGGACGCACGTTCGTGCATCCGTACGAGGGCCCGAAGACGGCACTCGGCACCGCCGGTGTGGGCATGGAGTTCATCGATCAGGTGCGCGCCGCGGGTGATGAACTCGACGCCGTGATCGTGGCCGCCGGTGGTGGTGGTCTGACCGGCGGTGTGGCTTGCGCCGTAAAGCAGATGAGCCCGGGCACGGCGGTGTATGTGGTGGAACCGGAAGGCGCCGATACCATGGCGCGCAGCTTCGCGGCGGGATCACCGCAATCGATCGACGCGGTTCGTACCATTGCCGATTCACTTGGTGCGCCGCGCTGTGAGCCGTACTCGTTCGCGCTCAACCGACGGTTCGTGGACGACGTGGTGTTGGTGAGCGACGACCAGATCCGCGAGGCCATGCGTCTCACCTTCCGCGCGGCGAAGCTCGTGGTGGAGCCGGCCGGTGCGGCCTCACTGGCGGCGCTGATGTATCCACTACGCCAACGGCTCGAGGGCCAGCGCGTGGGGATCGTGGTGTGTGGCGCGAATATCGACGCGGCCACGTTTGCGGCGCAGTTGCTCGCGTGAGCACCGCGTCGCTTGCTCCGTCCGATTCCGGCCTCATGGGCTGGTGGCGCGTCGCGCCCCCGCAGTCTCGCCGTGCGCTGATCGCCGCCTCCATGGGATGGGCGCTCGACGCGTTCGACGTCATGCTCTTTTCGCTCACGCTTTCGGCGGTGATCGCCGAGTTGGGGCTCACGAAGGGCCAGGCCGGCGCACTGGGATCGATCACGCTGCTGGGCGGCGCGGCGGGCGGCCTGTTCTTCGGATGGGTAGCCGACCGCTACGGCCGCACGCGATCGATGATTGCGAGTGTGCTGTTGTACTCCGTGTTCACCGCCGCCTGCGGCCTCTCGAGTACGTTCTGGCAGTTCGCGTTCTTCCGCGCGCTGCTCGGTCTCGGTATGGGCGGCGAGTGGGCCAGTGGCGCCGCGTTGGTGTCGGAGAGTTGGCCTGCAAAATCTCGTGGCCGTGCGCTGGCGTTCATGCAAAGCGCATGGGCGATCGGGTTTGCCGCCGCTGCCACAGTGGTGGGGTTCGTGCTCCCCGCCTACGGATGGCGCGCCGTGTTCTTCATCGGCATCCTGCCGGCGTTCTTCACGCTCTGGGTGCGCCGCAACGTGGAAGAACCCGATGCCTGGAAGTCGCTGAACGCTGCGCGTCTCGACGCCGAGCGGTCGGGTGCCGCCGCACGGCCGAATGCACCGCGCGCCCAATCGGTGTTCGACATTTTTCGTGGCGCGATGTTCAAGCGCACGGCGGCGGTCACGTTCATGAACGCCTGCACGCTGTTCGGTTGGTGGGGCATGAACGGCTGGATCCCGGCGTACCTCTCGCTGCCCGTCACGCAGGGTGGCATCGGACTCAGCACCGCCACGATGTCCAAGCTGGTGGTGTTCATGCAGCTCGGCATGTGGCTGGGCTACGTGTCGTTCGGCTACATCACCGACGTGATGAGTCGCAAAAAGGTGTACGTGGCGTACCTGCTTGGCGCGAGCCTGCTGCTGCCGCTGTATGGCTCGTTGTCAAACCCGCTGTTGCTGCTTTTGCTCGGACCCTTCGTGGCGTTCTTCGGTACCGGCTTCTTCAGCGGCTTCGGCGCGGTCACAGCCGAGATGTACCCCACCTCCATTCGCGCCTCGGCGCAGGGATTCACGTACAACATCGGACGCATCGCGAGTGCAGCGGCGCCGTTCACGGTGGGCACGCTGGCTACGTCACGCGGCTTTCAGACCGCGTTCGCGGTGGCGGGATCGGCGTACCTGCTGGCCGCGCTCACGTGGTCGGTGATCCCGAATACGCAGGGGAAGGAGCTGGAGTGAACGCGGGGCGGTTCGGGTCAGCGGTGATTCGGCTGAATGCGCTGATTCAGTGGTCAGTGATCTGAACTCAGAACTCTGCTTGGTATAGCGGTCTGAATTCAGCAGGAGCAGTGCACGGTGCCGAGCGGGTTTCGTGGCGCTGGCGGTTCGAGAGGTCGGCGACACGAACGACCCCCCGCCCCCGCACACGCAGTCAGGAAATCCTCGGCACCGAGCACTGTAGCTGCTCAAATCTGACCACTATACCCAGTCCGACGCCTGTCGCCAGAACACTCAGTACTGGGCAGTTAGCGGCCTCAGCTCGCGAACACCACCCGCAGCCGCTCCATCGCCCACGCCAGATCCTCGCGGCTCACCACCAGCGGTGGCGACAGGCGGATCACCGTATCGTGCGTTTCCTTGCACAGCATGCCGTGCGCTTTGAGCGCTTCGCAATACGGTCGCGCCTTCTCGTGCAATTCGATCGCGATCATCAATCCGCGGCCGCGCACGGCCTTGATGGCCGGATGACGCAACGTGCGCACCTGCTCCAGGAACCACGCCCCGTGCTCGGCCGACCGCTCCACCAGATGCTCGTCTTGCAGCACGCGTAACGCCGTGCGCGCCACCGCGCAGCCGAGCGGGTTGCCGCCGAAGGTGCTGCCGTGCGAGCCGGGGCCGAACACGCCGAGTACGTCGCGTCGCGACACCACCGCCGACACTGGATAGAATCCGCCGGAGAGGGCCTTACCCAGCACGTACATGTCGGGCGTCACGCCGTCGTGATCGCAGGCGAACATGGTGCCGGTGCGACCGAGCGCCGTCTGGATTTCATCGGCAATCAGCAACACGCGATTCGCTGTGCACAGCGCCGAGAGTTCTGCCAGAAACCCATCGGGCGGCATGAGCACGCCGGCCTCGCACTGAATCGGCTCGATCAGCACCGCGCAGGTGTTCGCCGTCATCGCGGCCCGCACGGCCTCGATGTCGCCGAACGGCACCAGCACAAAGCCCGGGGCGAACGGACCGAAGTCGGCCTTGTACGCCGGCTCCGATGAGAACCCTACGATCGTCGTGGTGCGTCCGTGGAAATTGTTTTCGAAGGCGATGATCGTGGCGTGGCCACTGGGAATGCCTTTGGTGCGATAGCCCCAGCGTCGCGCGGCCTTGATGGCCGTTTCCACCGCTTCGGCACCGGTGTTCATGGGGAGCACCATCTCCATGTCGCACAACGCGGCGAGCTCCTCGCAAAAGGGGCCGAGCTGATCGTTGCGGAAGGCGCGCGACGTGAGCGTGACGCGTGACGCCTGCTGCACCAGCGTGGCGAGAATGCGCGGGTGACAGTGCCCCTGATTCACCGCCGAGTAGGAGCTGAGGCAGTCGAGGTATCGGTTGCCTTCCACGTCGGTGACCCACGCGCCTTCGGCGTGATCGATCACCAGGTCGAGCGGATGATAGTTGTGCGCGCCCCATGCGTCTTCGCGGGCGATCAGTTCGTCGGTGGCGGTCATGGTCGTCATCGTCATGGTGTGCTCCGCGCTTAGAGAATCCGACGGCCGAACGCGCTCGCGATCAACTCGGCGCACAGTTCGGCGGTCTGGTTCTGTCGATCGAGAATCGGATTGATTTCCACCAGGTCCATGGCCACCATCGCGCCGGAGTCGTGCACGATCTCCATGGCGAGATGTGCTTCACGCAGGGTGGCACCTCCGCGCACCGGCGTGCCCACCCCCGGTGCCTCGGCCGGATCGACCCAGTCGGCGTCGCACGACACATGTACGCCGCCGGTGCCAGTGGTGGCGATGCTGACGGCTTCGTCCATCACCGCCCGCAGACCGCGCTCATCGATGTCGCGCATGGTGTACGCATGCAGTCCCAGCTCGCGGATCATGGCGCGCTCAGCGTCGTCGAGGTCGCGCAGCCCCACGTACACGAGATGCTCCGGGCTCACCGCCGGTGTCGCGGTGGACAGTTGCCGCAGGCGCCGATGTCCGAAGCCCAACAGATGCGCGACGGGCATGCCGTGCACGTTGCCGCTGAGGCTCGATTGCGGCGTGTTCAGATCGGCGTGCGCGTCGAGCCAGATGAGCCCCGTGCGCTGCCCGCGCTCGGCGAGCGCCGTGGCAGTCCCGGCCACCGAGCCGGCAGCGAGTGAGTGATCGCCACCCAGTACCAGCGGGCGGATGCCGGCGCGCACGGCGGCGGCGGTACGTCCGGCCAGATCGATGCAGACCGCGGTAATCGCGTCGAGCACCGCCCGCGGGTCGCTCCCGAGCGACGTGCGATCGGGCACCGGCACGTTGCCCGCATCCTCCACCGTGAGCCCGAGTCGTTCGAGCTGGGCGGTGAGGCTGGAGAGGCGCATGGCCGACGGACCCATGTCCACCCCACGGCGGCTGGCGCCGAGGTCCATGGGGACGCCGATCAGCTGGACGGTGCCCGTCCACGGTTTGACGACGGCGCGGGCTGGGGAGGCGATGGTCGCATTCATGTCTTCAAGCTGCCGCGGTCCAATGACAGCAACAAGTTCAACGAATGACCATAAATGCTGCATAATCTGACAAAATGCGGCATAATTCTGTCATTATGCTCAAAGACCTCGATGCGCAGGACCTGCGGCTGATCGGGCTGCTCCGGGAGAACGCCCGGATGTCGGTGGCCCAGCTGGCCAAGCAGCTCAAGGTGTCGCGTGGCACCGTCCAGAACCGGATCGACCGGCTCATCGCCGACAACGTGCTGTTGGGGTTCACCGTGCGGACCACGCCGGAAGCGGCGGCGCACCGCGTGCGGGCCATCATGTCGATCGCGGTGGAAGGCGACCGAATCGAAGGGGATCGCTCGGATGCGATCCTGCGCACGCTGCGGGGCTACCCGGAGGTGCAGGCGCTGTACACGACCAACGGGCGCTGGGATATCTTGGCCGAAATCGGCACCGACAGTCTGGAAGCATTCGACGCGGTGTTGCGTCGCATTCGGGGCATCAAGGGCGTAGCCAACTCCGAAACCAGCCTCCTGCTGTCGACGCAAAAGCTCTGAGCACGAGCCTCGCGTCGACAGCGGGAGCAGACCGGTACGCGGCGCTTACTTCACGCCGAGGTTCTTCTTGAGGAAGGCGATCGTCTTGGGCCAGCCGTCTTTGGTGGCCGCGAGGTTGGCGGCTTCTTCGGCTTCGTCGCGCGTGGCCTTGGGGTCATCCTGCGCGCGCAGGAAGCCGTGGGTGGCGCCTTCGTAGTTCGTGCCCGAATAGTCCTTCTTCATCGCCTTCATGATCGAATCGAGGGCCGGCATGGCGGCGGCGATGCGCGCGTCCTTCGAGCCGTTCAGCAGCATCACGGGCTTCGAGATCTTGGCGATCGAGTCGGTGTTGATGCTGGCGGGTACGGCCGCCGTGGTGGCCGTGGCCGGCGTGCCGCCGGTGGTGTAGGGCAGGCCGTAGAAGGCCACACCGCCCGAAAAGCCTTTCAGGCCGCCGTTCACGGCGTGCATGAACACCGTCTGTCCACCCCAGCAGTAGCCGATCACGGCGTACTTCTGCTGCGCGCTGGGCAGCATCATGGCGTAGTTCGCGGCGGCGGCGATGGCGCGATTGCGGTCGGCCGAGTTCACGCCGGCGATGAGCTTGCGCGCGGAGTCGGCGGGGAGTTCGACGCTGCTGGGGCCACCACGCACCTTCGACAGGAAATCGGGGGCGACGGCGATGAAGCCGTCGGCGGCCACTTGGTCGGCCACACCGCGCACCCAGGTGGAGAGGCCGAAAATCTCGTGCACCACGACGACGACCGGCGCCTTGGCCCGGCTGTTCGGGCTGGCCGGGTATACCACCCACGCCATGATGGAGTCGGCCGATCCGGCTTCCCACGCGATCTTCACCCACTCGGCGTGACGCGGGCTGGCCTTGAGGCGTGCCGGCGCCGTGTTGTTGCTGGCGGGCAGGCCGGCGATGCCCTGCTGCGCGCCGGACGAGCGCCTGGCGGGCATGGACAGGTCGGCGGCGTTCATGTGCGCCATGTGGTCATCGGCCATGGCCGACGAGGCGAGTGCACCGGCGGTGCCGGGGGCCGAGCGCTGGAGCGTGCAGCCGGCGAGGACCGCGACGGTGGGCAGTGCCACGGCGATCAGGGAAATTCGGCGGGACATGGGAGCTTCCTGGCAGAGGTGGGGGCGACACCCGAGAATCTCAGTGACGAGACCCAGCCGCGCCAGCGGGATTCGCCCGCCACCCCCACCGCGTCGGTACGCCGCGGCCCAAGGGGACTGGCCTAACCCCCGCCGCTCAGCGACTTTACCGGGATGCTCTGCGCCAAGGGCATCCCACGTCTCACTTCAATAACCCCGGATACCCCGTGCTCGAGCAGTACGCTCTCGTCCTTGCCCTCGTGTGCTCGGCCGTTGCCATTGCCTACGGCATTCTCTCGGCCCGCTGGATCGTTTCGCTCCCCGCCGGCAACGCGCGCATGCAGGAGATCGCTGGTGCCATTCAGGAAGGCGCGGACGCCTACCTGAAGCGCCAGTACACCACCATTGCCATCGTCGGTGTGGTGCTCTTCCTCGCCGTCGGCTTCGGTCTCGGCAGCTGGGTCACCGCCGTCGGCTTCGCGATCGGCGCCGTGCTCTCCGGGCTCGCCGGCTTCATCGGCATGTTCGTCTCGGTGCGCGCCAACTCCCGCACCGCGCAGGCTGCGACCAGCGGCTTGAACGCCGCGCTCAATGTGAGCTTCAAGGGCGGCGCGATCACCGGCATGCTCGTGGTCGGCCTCGGCCTGCTGGGCGTGGCCGGTTTCTTCATGTACGTGCTCGGCAACGGCACGGGTGAAGAAGCGATCCGCTCCGCACTTGAGCCGATGATCGGTCTGGCCTTCGGGTCGTCGCTCATCTCGATCTTTGCCCGACTGGGCGGCGGCATCTTCACGAAGGGTGCCGACGTTGGCGCCGACCTCGTGGGTAAGGTGGAAGCCGGCATTCCAGAAGATGATCCGCGCAACCCGGCCGTGATTGCCGACAACGTCGGCGACAACGTCGGCGATTGCGCCGGCATGGCGGCTGACCTATTCGAGACGTATGCGGTGACGATCATCGCCGCGATGCTGGTGGCCGGTCTGTCGTTCGCGACCTACGGCAACACCGGCGTGCTGTATCCGCTGGTGCTCGGCGCGGTGTCGATCCCGGCGTCGATCGTGGGCACGTTCTTCGTGAGCGTGAAGCCGGGCGGCAAGATCATGAATGCGCTGTACCGCGGCCTGATCGTGTCGGGTGTGTTGGCGGCCATCGCGTTCTTCTTCGTGACGCGCACCATGTTCCCCGGTGAGCTGGGCACGAACCTGTTCATCTGTGCCATGATCGGCCTTGGCCTCACGGCCGCGCTGGTCGTGATCACGGAGTACTACACGGCCACCGAGTACTCCCCGGTGCGTCAGATCGCCAAGGCGTCCGAAACCGGCCATGGTACGAACGTCATCGCCGGCCTCGCGGTCTCAATGAAGTCGACGGCCGCCCCGGTGCTCGTCGTGGCCGCCGCGATCTACTTCTGCTTCCTGCACGCCGGCTTGTACGGCATCGCCATCGCGGCCACGTCGATGCTGTCGATGGCGGGCATGATCGTCGCGCTCGACGCGTACGGTCCGATCACCGACAACGCCGGTGGTATCGCCGAGATGAGCCATCTCGGCCCGGAGATTCGTAAGATCACCGACGCGCTGGACGCGGTGGGTAACACCACGAAGGCCGTGACCAAGGGCTACGCGATCGGTTCGGCCGGCCTCGCCGCGCTGGTGCTGTTCGCCGACTACTCGAGCAAGCTGGGCGTGCATCTCGGCAGCGCGGTCAACTTCTCGATCGACGATCCGAAGGTCGTGATCGGCTTGCTCATTGGCGGCATGATTCCGTACCTGTTCGGCGCCATGGCCATGCAGGCGGTGGGTCGCGCGGCCGGTGCGGTGGTGCAGGAAGTGCGTCGTCAGTTCAAGGAACTGCCCGGCATCATGAAGGGCACGCAGAAGCCGCAGTACGACAAGGCGGTGGACCTGCTCACGAAGGCCGCCATTCGCGAGATGATTCTCCCGTCGCTGCTGCCGCTCGTGATCCCGCCCATTGTCGGCTTCCTGCTGGGTGGCGCGGCGCTGGGTGGCCTGCTCATGGGCACGATCGTGACCGGCTTGTTCGTGGCCATCTCGATGTGCACCGGTGGTGGCGCGTGGGACAACGCCAAGAAGTACATCGAGGAAGGCAACCACGGCGGCAAGGGCAGCGAAGCCCACAAGGCGTCGGTGACCGGCGACACCGTGGGCGATCCGTACAAGGATACCGCGGGCCCCGCCATCAACCCGCTCATCAAGATCATCAACATCGTGGCGCTCCTGCTGGTGCCGTTGTTGGCGAAGGCGTGAGCCGGTAGGCGCGCTCGCTGCCTATAGAGCGACGAAACCGCGCGGATCCTCACGGGTCCGCGCGGTTTGTGCGTTATGGGCCATAGGCGTTGACGTTATCTCACGACCGTCAGCGACCGACCGCGTTGCACGACCGCTTCAACAAGCGCATCAAAATCGGCGTCGTTCGATCGGTGATTCGCGATCGCCACACGGATCGCGAACCGAGAGCGGATCACCGTGCCACTCGGCACGGCCACGCCGTCTTCCTGCAGTGAAATGAGAATCTCGCGATTGAGTGCGTCGAGTGCCGTGTCGTCGAGCCCCGGCGCGGTGTAACGCAGGTTCACGATGTTGAGCGGCGCCGGCGCAAGCAGTTCGAGCTCCGGGTGCGCCTGTACGAGGGCCGCGAGACGGTGCGCCTGCGCGACGTTGCGCGCGATGTGCTGGCCGAGGGTATCGGTGCCTATGGCGCGGAGGCGCATCCACACTTTGAGGGCCTTGAAGCTGCGCGTGAGCTCCACGCCGCGGTCGGCGAAGAACACACCGCTCTGTGCCATCACGCCGCGTTTCTCACTCGACAGGTACGCGCCCTGCGCCGAGAACGTCTCCACGAGATCGGCATCATGGCGCACCAGTACGCACGCCACGTCGAAGGGCAGATAGCCCCACTTGTGCAAGTCGAAGGCAATCGAGTCGGCGCGCTCCTGCCCCTTCACCTGCGCAGCCGTGTCGGGCGACAGCGCCGCCATCGACCCGAAGGCGCCGTCTACGTGGAACCAGAGCTGTTGGCGCGCCGCCAGATCGGCCAGTGCCTCGAGATCGTCGGTCGCGCCCGTCTGCACCGTGCCGGCGGTACCGACAATGCAGATGGGGCGATGACCGGCCGCGCGGTCGGCCACGATCATCGCTTCCATCTCGGCCACGTTCACCGTGAAGTCGTCGAGCACCGGCACGCGACGGAAAGCGGCGGCGCCGAGCCCCAGCAACTCGCAGCCCTTCTTGAGCCAGCCGTGCGTTTCGGTGCTGCCGTACACGAGCAGCGTGGGATGACCGCCCTGCAGTCCTTCCGCGCGCACATCGAATCCGGCCCCCTTCTGTCGTGCGACGGCGAGACACAGGTCGTTGGCCAGCGTTCCGCCACTCACCAGGATCCCGCCCGCCGTGTCGGGGAAGCCCATGAGTTCGGCACACCACTTGATGACCTGTCGCTCCACCAGCACCGGCGATTGCTCGAAGCCACCGACATTCGGGTTCATCACCGAGGCGAGGAAATCTTCCATGGCCGCCTGCGGCGTTCCCGTGCCCATCACCCACCCCCAGAATCGCGGGTGGATGTTGCCGTTGGGATAGGGGCGAATGTCGGCCAGAAACTCCTCGTACACGGCGACATCGCCCACGCCGCTGCGCGGCAACGGCTCGGAGGTGAGTCGCTCCCGCACCGGTGGCGGCATCGGGGTCCACGTGGGTCGGTCGCGCACGTCTCGGAGGTAGTCGAGCGATTCGTCCACCATGCGGTGTGCAAGGGCGCGGTACTGCTCCCAGTCCTGCGGATCGAGCGGCGGAAGAGTCATGAGGGCGAAGAGGATATCGAGAGCGGCGCGTCGCGCGTGTCGAAAGATCCCGACCGGCGAGCCGTCATGCCACCCTTTGTCACGGGGCCAGTCTATCGAAGCACCGTGAGGCGCATGGTCTCCCCGGGGCGGACTCGGACGAATGGCGCAGCAGAGACACGGTTCGCAACGTATAACATCACGTTCATACTTCCGGCCCGACCTGCTGTCTCGCCTTTCGACGCACCCGCCTTCTCCGTGCCTAAACCTCGCGGCAACAACCTGGTCGCCCTCGGTTCAGCGGCTGTGCTGATCGTGTACACGGCCGGCTTCGCGAAAACGAAGCCGGCGGCTGATCGCATGGCCGCGGAGAGCGCCGAGCGTCGTCCGCGCAGTGCGTCGCGGGCGGGGGCGGGCGCGGCGGGCGCGCGCACGGCGGCTGGGGGGTCGGGGGACGCGGCAACGGTCCCGGCGATGCCGGCGGTGGCGGTGGTGGACGCGCCAGCGGCGGCATTGGCGCCGAGCACTCCGAGTGCGGTGGCCACGCCCGCCGGAGTCGCCACAACGCCGGCCCCGTCGAACGTGACCGCTACCGGGTCACCGGCGACCAGTGCGACGGTCTCCAAGGCTGCTGCCGCGACGCCGCTGGTGTCGGCACCGGTGGCCACGGTGGAGACCGCACCGCCGCCCGTGGTGAATGCGCCGGTGACCGTGGCGGCCACTCCGCCGGTTGCTGCGGCGCCCGCGGCCGTGCCGAGCGCACCGCCGACGGTGCAGTCGGCCCCGGTGCCTGTTTCGACGCCCGCACCCGCCGCGCCGCCGGCTGCTCCACCGGCTGCTCCACCCGCCGCACCCGCCGCCAAGACCGCGGCGAAAACGACGTACAAGGACGGCGTGTACCTCGGTCGCGGTACGTCGCGGCATGGCGACATCGAGGCGATGGTCGAGATCCAGAACGGGCGCATCACGAACGCCGTGATCTCGCAGTGCCTCACGCGCTACTCGTGCTCGTGGATCGCGGTGCTGGTACCGCAGGTGGTGGCGCGTCAGTCGGCCGAGGTGGACTACGTGTCGGGCGCCACCGTCAGCTCCGACGCGTTCTACTACGCGGTCACGCAGGCGCTCGCGCAGGCGAAGTGAGTCGCGCGACGCTTGCGCTGCCGTCGGAGGCCACGCGCGTGAGTGCGCCGAAATCCTCACGAGCGCGCATGGGCACGGTGGTCACCATCGAAGTGGTCGGGCACGATCGCAGTGCGCGCGCCCGTCGCACCCGCGATGTCGCCATTGAACGGGCCTTCGCTTGGTTCGATCGTGTGGAGTCGGTGTGCTCGCGGTTCGATGGCGGCAGCGAGCTGCGGCGCCTGTGTGCCACGCACGGCGTAGACGTGGAAGTGTCGCCAATGTTGTTCGAGGCGGTGCGCTTCGCGGTTGCGGTGGCCGAAGAAACCGACGGCGCGTTCGACCCCACCGTGGGCGCACGTATGGAAGCCCGCGGCTTCAATTGCGATTATCGCGATGGCGCCGTGGTGCGCTCCGGCGTGCGTGAAGAGGACCCGGTGTCGTTCCGTGATGTGGTGCTGAACGAGTCCGCGCGGTCCGTTCGGCTCGAGCGCACGCTCGTGCTGGATTTAGGCGCGGTGGCCAAAGGACTCGCCATCGACATGGCAGTGCAGGAGCTGCGGCCGTTGGCGAATTTTGTGGTCGACGCCGGCGGCGACGTGTATTGCGGCGGACACAACGCGGCTGAGCAGCCGTGGACGGTCGGGATTCGCCATCCGCGCGAATCGCATGTGCTGCTCACGCGCGTGGCGATCACCGACGCCGCGCTGTGCACGTCAGGCGACTATGAGCGGCGGGTGGCCGACCATACGGCGGGTGAACATCATGTGCTCGATCCGCGTACCGGCGCCTCGCCGCGCGATGTGATCAGTGCGTCGGTGATCGCCCCGGCCGCCATGGTGGCCGACGCTCTGGGTACCGCGGCGTTTGTGTTGGGGTGCGGCGAGGGGCTCGCCCTGTTGGAACATCATGAACTCCGCGCGTGCCTGGTAGATGCGCAGCTCGTTCGTCACACAACGCCGGATTGGATCGATGTCTGAAGTGATCGCGACCATGTCGCCGATGCCGAACAACTCGTTCAAGTCGATCAAGTCGATCAACAAGTTCTTCAAGACACCGAAGGGTTTGTTGGTGATCGCACTCGCCGTGCTGATCCCGATCGCGGGCGCGCATAGCGGCTTTGCGGTGGTCGCACCCGGTGTGGCGGCCGCGGCCATCGCCGCGATGCTGGTGGACGCACCGATCCTGCGCTACCGCGACAAGGAGTGGTCGTTTCCCAGTGGCGCGCTGCTCACGGGGCTGCTGGTGGCGATGGTGCTCAGCCCGTTCGGCTCGTGGAAGGTCGCTGCTGCCACGGCTGCCATCGGTGTGCTCAGTAAGTACGTGGCGCGCGGACGCTCGGCCAACGTGTTCAATCCCGCCGCACTGGCGCTGGTGATCAGCTACTTCGCCTTCGACACGGGCCAGTCGTGGTGGGGCGCCCTTCCCGAGCTGCCCATCCTTGCCATCGCCGCGCTGTTCGTGACCGGAGTGTTCATCACCGATCGCGTGAACAAGATGCCGGCAGTGCTGGCGTTTCTCGGTGTGCACTTCCTGCTGTTCACACTCACCGCATTCGTGGGCGACCCAGCGAAAGTGGCCGAACTGTATCGGGAGCCCGACCTGCACGCCGCGCTGTTCTTCGCGTTCTTCATGGTCACCGACCCGCCTACGTCGCCGCCGAAGGCGCGCGAGCAGATCGTGTTCGGCGTGATCACGGCGGTGGTGTCGTATCTGGTGTTCGAGCTGGTGGGCGCGGTGTACTTCCTGCTGGCGGGACTGCTGGTAGCCAACGTGTGGGAAGCCGGGCGGCGATACCGTGTGCGGGCGCTGCGGACGGCTCAGTAGTCTGAGTTCAGACGGTCAGGCTCAGGCTTCAGACTGGGTATAGTGGTCGGAGTTCAGCAGCTACCGTGCACAGTTTCGAGAATTTCCTTGGTGACGTTCGCCGCTCGGGATTGCGGTGCACTCACGGCCATGCCGCCAGACAAACTCTCGGTACTGTGGACTGAAGTTTGCTGAATTCCGACCACTATAAGCAGTCAGACGCCAGAATTCAGTTCACTGACCACTGAGCAGTTCACTGCCGGCACAGCGGCGCCGGCCCCAGCACCGCGTCCGCCCGCATCGGCACCACCGTGAACTGCTGCACTCGGGCCGGTTCCGTCGGCGCCAGTGTGATGGCAACAGAAAGCGCCCCGTTCGCGCACTGCATGCGCCACACGCCGCGCAGCGCGTTCTCGGTCCAGAGCTGTCCCACGGCTTTGCAGTTGCCGCCCACCGCGTTCGACATCTGCTCGATGGCTGCCGCGCGACGCGGGCCTGACTCGTCGAGAAACAGATTCATGGCCGCGATGCTGTCGGCCAGCGGCTGCTTCCACTCCTGCACGAGACGCGTGACTTGTTCCTGCATGGCCAGCAGCACCGGCGCCGGCTGTGGTTCACGCGGCTTGAGGCCGCCGCTGCGAGCGAGGATCTCGAACGACTGATCGATCACCCCCGTCCAGCCCGTGTACGTGAGGTTTCCGAGTGCCACGATCCCCACGCCGTACTCGGGGAGCCAGCGCATCTGTGAGCCGAAACCCGGAAGGCCGCCGGAGTGTGACACGATATGCGCGAACAGACAGTTCGACGCCGAGCGCAGGCCGTAGGCGTAGCCGCCGGCATTCAGTGACAGCACACCAGCCGCATTGCGCGCGGCCGAAGCGCCGCTGAAGCGCGCGATCTGCTGCATCTCGCGCAGCGACGAGCGCTTGAGCACCGGCGACTCGGCGCCATCGCGCGCCGGCCACGCGTCGAGCATCAGTGCCACCCAGCGCGACAGGTCGGCGCTGCTGGTGAGCATGCCACCCATGGCGCCGAACGAGCCGTCCGGAAGTGCCGCCTCTTCCAGCCATGCGCCGTCCTGCAGGCGGTAGCCGTGCGCCAGGCGATTGACCGGTACATCGCGCGCTTCCATGGTGGTGGAGGTCATGCCGAGGGGCCGGAGCACGCGCTGCTGGATGTAGCGGGCGTAGGGCATGCCGCTCACGTTCTGCACGATGCGCCCAAGAATCGCGAAGCCGAAGTTGGAGTACTCGTACGCCGTGCCAGGGGCATTCGAAAACGGAATGCCCGATTTGATCATGGCCGACAGCTGCGCATCGGTGGCGGCGAGCTGCTGATCACCCCACGGATTGTCTTCCGGGAATCCCGCCGAGTGCGACAGCAGATGCCGGATGGTGATGCGCGGTGCGTCACTCGTCGCGTAGCGCATGGCCTTCATTTCCGGGACATAGCGTTCGGCCGGGTCATCGAGCGACAGCTTACCGGCATCGCGCAGCTGCAGAATGGAAAGCGCGGTGAAGCTCTTGGTCATCGACGCAATACGAAACACCGAGCTGGTGTCGACGGCCGCCTTGGTTGGCACCTCGCGCAGCCCCAGCGCCGCCACATGCAGCAGCTTGCCGTCCACGATCACACCGTAGGCGATGCCGGGTACGCGCGCGTTCGTGGCGAAGGCGCGCATCACACTGTCGATCTGCGGGAGCGCGGTGCGTAGCTTCGCCACGCGATCGGGGTCGGTGAAGCGCGCGGGTGGGGCGATGCTGGACTGCGCGGCGACGGCGTTTACCGCGGTCGTGGAGAGCAGGGCTGCTACGGCAGCACGCACGACGAGGGACGACCAAGAGCGGCGCATCAGGATCCCGGCTGCAGGTTGAGTCTGGCTGCTGTCACTGGGAGTCTACTGCGCCGTGCGGAGCGGGGTAATGCGTCCCAAAGGCAGGCCGTACGTTTCCGCGATACCACCGGCGGGAAAACGATGACGCACGATCCGTTTCGGACCGTCATGATGGGACGTGACCCCTTGCCATCTCCCCCCGCTGCTCGGCACACTATGGCCATGCCCGCGCTCATGCCCCGCATCTGGACTGCCGCCGAGGTGCAGGCGCTGCCGGATGACCCGTCCAACCGGTACGAGTGCGTGGACGGGGAGCTGCTGGTGAGCCCGTCGCCGCGCACCCTGCATCAGTCGGCGTTGATCGTGCTGACCGTCATGCTGGAGGCGATCCTGCGCCCAGCAGGGGTTGGCGTCGTGTTCGTGGCGCCATCCGACTGGGTCCTCGACCCACGCACGCTCGTGCAGCCCGACCTGTATGTCGTTTCGCTCGTCGATGGTCGCCGCCCGCGCACCGACGAGGAGCGCGGCCATCCGCTGCTGTTCATCGAGATCCTGTCGCCCAGCACCGCCCGCTTCGATCGCGTCGTGAAGCGCGGCCGCTATCAGCGCGCGAACATCGAGTACTGGATCGTGGACCTCGACTCGCGCCTGATCGAGCGATGGCTGCCGGGCGACGATCGCCCGAGCATTCATGCCGAGCGCGTGGAGTGGCATCCCGCGGGTGCCGATGCGCCCTTCGTGATCGAGCTGGAGCCGTTCTTCACGGAGGTACTGGGCCCCGCCTGAGGCGCCAGTGCCCTACTTTCCCTGCGTCTTCTCCCAGAGCGCCGGATACTGCTTTTTCAGCGCGTCGATCTTGGGGAGGTCGTTGTACACGATGTACGGCTGATCGGTGTGGCTGTACAGGTAGTTCTGATGGTACGACTCGGCGTCGTAGAACTTGGACAGCGCCGCCACCTGCGTCACGATGGCGCGCGGGAACGCCTTGGCCTGGGTGAGCTGCGCAATCACGGTGGTGGCGCTCTTCTGCTGCTCGGCGTTGGTGAAGAAGATCGCCGACCGGTACTGCGTGCCCACGTCGGGACCCTGCCGGTTGAGCTCCGTGGGGTTGTGGGCCACGGTGAAGAACACGGCCAGCAACGTTTCGTACGACACCACGGCCGGGTCGAAGGTGACCTTCACGGCTTCGGCGTGTCCGGTACGACCGCTGCTCACGGTTTCGTAGTCGGGGTTCACCACCGTGCCGCCGGCGTAGCCCGACACGACCGACTTGACGCCCTTGACGTGCTCGAAGACGGCTTCGACACCCCAGAAGCAGCCACCGGCGAAAACGGCGGTCTGCAGGGTGGCGGCGCGTGCGGTCGAGGTGAGCGAGACCGTGGCCAGCACCACGGCGACCATGAGCGAACGAATCATCAGACGTCTCCCGAAAGGAAAACCCGCACCGACCCCGGCAACGGACTGCAGAACATAGCCGGAATCGGGGCGGGAAGTTCCCTCGGGTGGGCGCAGCGCCCCGGGCCGCCTATCGGCGGCGTCCGCCGCCGCCGCGCGGGCCGCCGCCCACGATGATCGGCACGCCCACGAAGCCAGTGTAGAACGGGCGATAGCCGAAGCCGCCCAGACCGAATCCGCCGTAGCCGAAGCCGGCGCCGAACATGAACGGGTCGTAGTACGGGTAGCCGCGTGCATAGGCGTTCCGGTCGTCCTTCGTGTTCGCGGCCACTTCGAGCGGGGCGACCAGCACGGACGCATTACCCTGCACATCCTTGCAGGCGCGCTTCTCCTTCACGGCCTTGGCCACGAGCTTGCCGCCGATCCACAGTTCCAGCGGCTCCTTGGCTTTCGATTCGAGTTCCACCAGTTCGCGCGCATTGAGCGTGAGCTTGGTGTGTTCGGTGCCCTTTTCGACGGCGTACTCGAGATCCACCGGCTTCGCGCCGTCGTTGCGGATCACGAAGCGGTCCTCGCACAGTTGGCCGAAGGTGACGTGCACCGCATCGTCGATCGCGGTGCGCGCGAGCACCGATACCTGCGCGGCGGCGCGTGACGTCGGCGTGAGTGACCCAAGGGCGAGCGCGAGCAGCGCCGTCCATCGTGTGGAGTGGTGCGTCATGGTGCCTCTCTATTGTGATGTGTCGAGATGTCCGTGGGCGCGGGGATGTCGTCGCGCGACGGAGGCTCAGTGAGAGAGACACGCGCTGTGTTGCACTACCCTACATGCCGTTCAAGCCGATGCGGTGCGATCGGCGGCGTCCTGCCGGCGCTGCGCTTCCTGCCAATCCACGATCGGCGCTACGTCGCGATCGTTCAGCGACAGACTGGCCATCGCGCGCTCCACGACCGGCGCACCGAGTTCCGTCGGCAACGCCTGGCCGAACGAAAGTTCCGCCCGGCGGCAGAGACGCTCTTCGCGCGGCAGTTGGTCTTCGGTGCGATGTACGCCCATCGCATGCACGCGCGCGTGCACGCCCTCGTGCAGAATCGACGAGGCCACCGGCGCCGCGGTGATGTCGCGCCGCGCGAGGAACGTGAGTTCGGTGATGATCACGTTGTCCTGCGGAATGAAGGCGCCGCGGCAGGCGAAGCGCTCCACGCGGATGGCGCGGATATCGCGTTGTATGTGCGCCAGACGCCACGGCTGATATGTGGCGATGAGCGCCAGCGATTCGTCGAGGCGCGCCAGCACGTCGGCGGTGGCGATATCCGGGCGCGTGTTGATCACCTCGACCGGGACGCCGTGCAGCGTGGTGCGCACGGTTGCCGCCGTGTTCGCGCGGTCGGGCGAGGCGGCGGGCTGGAACAGTGCGGCGAGCTTCTCGAAGAATCCAGGCATGACGGATAAGTATGGAGGGACATCACGCCGGTGCGCGACCGTCGGGTTGCCCGCGTTCCCGGGTTCGCCGATCGGCGGATAGGGTAGGAACGGCAACAGCCACAGCAACAGCCACAGCAACAGCAACAGCCACAGCAACAGCCAGAACACGGATGACGCCGAAAACACAGAACCAACACGGATAAGATGAAGAGCGCTTTTTGCTTATCCGTGTTGTTTTCGTGTTATCCGTGGTCTCCGTGTTCTGGCTGTTGCCGTGGCTGTTGCTGTGGCTGATGCTGATGATACTGCTCGATCCGCAGCACTTCCTCGCTGGAGCCGAACACGAAACCGCTGCGTTGATGCAACCCGGTCGGCTGTTCGTCCATCATACGACGCTCGCCGGTGCTGGCCATCCCGCCCGCCTGTTCGATGAGGAACGCGATGGGATTGGTTTCGTAGAGCATGCGTAACCGACCGTGTTTCGTGGCCGCCTTACTGTCGCGCGGATATAGAAACACGCCGCCACGCATGAGAATGCGATGCGTTTCGGCCACCAGCGACGCGATCCAGCGCATGTTGAAGTCGACGCCGCGCGGGCCCGCCGTGCCGGCGAGGCATTCGTCGACGTAGCGTCGGACCGCCAGCTCCCAGAACCGGTGATTGGAGGCGTTGATGGCGAATTCGCGGGCCGATGGGGCAACGCGCAGGTTCGGATGCGTCAGCACCCACTCGCCCAATTGCGGCTCGAGGGTGAACCCGTGTGTCCCGCGACCGAACGTGAGGACCAGCATCGTGCTCGGTCCGTACACGGCGTACCCGGCGCAAACTTGCGCCGTGCCGGGCTGCAGGAAGTCCGCCAGCTGCGCGTGCGCCCCCGGAGTCGGCGCACGCAATACCGAGAAGATGCTGCCGACCGACATGTTGACGTCGATGTTCGACGAGCCGTCGAGGGGGTCGAAGAGCAGCAGATACTTCCCGAGCGGATAGCGCGAGGGGATGGCGTACGGCTGCTCGAGCTCTTCCGACGCCATGCCGGCGAGATGTCCACCCCACTCGGCGGCCCGCAGGAACAGGTCATTGGCCGCGATGTCGAGCGGTTGTTGCTCCTCGCCGTGGACATTGCGATTGCCCACCGTCCGTTCGTCATCGACGAGCACCCCCAGCGCTACGCGCTGGGAAATCGCCTTGCAGGCGAGGGCGATGTCGGTGATGAGTGCATCGAACTCGCCGGTGGCCCCCGGTGCCTGTCGGCGCTCCTCGATGATGAATTGGGCGAGGGTGGGACGTCCGCCAGTCAGCATGGTATTAGACTCCAGAGGACTGCACATGCCGCGCTGAGCCGCGCTGGCCAACGATCCGCGTATTCTAGCACCGCGTGCTGCGGTGCGGAGGGAATCGACTCGATGGTGATGGCTGCCCTGCTGGCGATGATGGTCGCGCCACTCGTTGCCGATACGTCGCACTGTGAGGCGGCGGCGCGCTTCTTGCGCGATGAACGGCACATGATCGCCGAGGTCGAGGTCGATACGATTGACGATTGGCGCACGCAGAAGCGGGTGCCCGGCTGCCGCGTCACCGCCGCCGGTGGTACCGAAATCGGTGTTGGCCGGGAAGCGGTGCGCTTCTACGAGCTGCTGCGCGCGGCGAAGTGGGCACGTACGCCGGAGCCGCGTGATTCCCCGAACGAGGGATCGTTGCGCTTTCGCTGGGAGCGGTCGGACTGCCTGTTCAACATCAACGCCGAAGCGCTACTGGGCACCGACGCCGAGCAGCGGGTGAACGACGCGCTGCGGGTGCCGGCGGGGCAGACCCGCTACCAGATGTTCGTGATGTGCCTGCCCGCCATGCCCGCGGCACCGCGGTAGCTAGCCGTCCGCCGGCCACTCCACCGCTCCCGAGTGCGTGACCGCGCCCTGATGCGCCGGGCCCACCAGGCGGGTGTACTTCTCCAGCACGCCACCGAGCCGCGGCGCGACGCCCACCGGTAACGCCGCTAAGCGCGCGGCCAACTCCTCGGCGCTCAGTTCTACGGCGATACGGCGCGCCTCAGGGCGCGCGTCGATCGAGATGATGTCACCGTCGCGGAGCAGGGCGATCGGGCCTCTGTCGGCCGCTTCCGGCCCCGCATGGCCTATGCACAGGCCACGGGTGGCGCCGCTGAAGCGGCCGTCGGTCAGCAGCGCCACGTCGGCGCCCATTCCCTGTCCGTAGATCAGCGCGGTGATGCCGAGCATTTCGCGCATGCCCGGGCCGCCCCGGGGGCCTTCGTTGCGGATCACGAGCACGTCGCCGCGCGCGTAGCGCCGGTCGCGCACGGCCGCCTGCGCCTGTTCCTCCGACTCGAACACCCGCGCCGGGCCGCGATGCACCAGCGTGGCCAGTCCCGCCGTCTTCAGCAGCGCGCCGTCGGGGCAGAGGTTGCCCGTGAGCATGGTGACGCCGCCGTTTGCCGAGCGCGCATTCGCCACCGTACGTACCACCTCACCATCGGGGAGCGTCGCGCTCTCCAGTTCCTGGGCCAGGGTGCGCCCGGTGAACGTGATACAGTCGCCATGCAGCGCGCCCGCCTCCAGCAGCGCTCGCAACACCACGCCGGCGCCGCCCACGTGGTACAGGTCGCGCGCCAGGAAGCGGCCACCCGGCTGCAGGTCGGCAATGAGGGGTGTGCGCGCGAAGACCGCCGCCACGTCGTCCAGGTGGAAGCGGATGCCGGCTTCGTGCGCGATGGCCGGCAGATGCAACGCCGCGTTGGTGGAGCCGCCCGTGGCCGACACCACCGCGCACGCGTTCTCGAGGGACTCGCGCGTGACGATATCGCGCGGCAACGGACCGTCGCCCATGACGGCGCGCATCAGCGCTACGCCGGCGCGTCGCATGAGCGGCGCACGCTCGCTGTACACGGCCGGGATCATGCTCGAGCCGATGGGTGCGAGCCCAAGCGCCTCCGACACCATGCCCATCGTGTTCGCCGTGAACTGCCCGGCGCACGATCCCGCCGTGGGCAGGCACGAACGCGTGATCTCCTGCAGATCGTCCGGCGTCGCTTCGTTGGCGAGCACCTTGCCGATCATCTCGTACGTCTCGCCGATGTTCGTGTCGCGCCCGCGGAAATGCCCTGGCAGCGCGGCGCCACCGTGCACGAACACGCCGGGCACGTTGCAGCGCACGATGCCCATCATGAGCCCGGGCAGATTCTTGTCGCAGCCACCGATCGCGAAGATGCCGTCCCACTGATGGCCGCGCGTGGAGGCTTCCACGCTGTCGGCGATGATCTCGCGCGACACCAGCGAAAAGCGCATGCCGCTGTGCGCAATCGACAACCCATCCGACACCGACGCCACCGGACATTCGTGCGGCATGCCACCGGCGGCGTAGATCCCCGTTTTCGCATGCAGCGCCTGATCGCGCAGCAGCATATTGCACGGGCTCATCTCGCCGCCGGTATGGAACACGCCGATGTGCGGACGCGCGATCTCGTCGTCGTCCTGCCCGAGCGCCTGCAGAAATGCGCGAGTGGGGGCGCGCAGCATCCCCTCGTGGATGTTAGCCGAGCGGAAGCGCTTGGTCATGCGTGCATCACGGCGTCCCCGAGGCGTCGCTGGTCGCGGCCCGCTCGAGGAAGAGGGCGATCATGCGCGACACATCGGGATCGGCCCCGATCTGCTCCGTGCGGCTGGCTTCCAACATCACCTCGGCGGCGCGCGTTGCCATCGGCGCATACGCCCCGCACTCGCCGGCCAGACGCACCACTTGATCGATATCCTTGCGGAAGGTGCCCAGTCCGCCGATCCGCGGGCTGTCTACGCCTGCCGCCATGCGCGGTCCGAAAATCTGCAGCGGCAGCGAGTCGGCAAAGCCACCGGCCAATGCGCCCGGCAGCTGCGCGGCATCGATGCCAGATGTAGTCGCGAACGCCAGCATCTCGGCGATCGTCACCAGATTGCACGCCACGATCATCTGATTGCAGCTCTTCGCCAGCTGACCGGCGCCGTGTCCGCCCATGTGCGTCACACGCTGCGACAGAGCGTCGAACACCGGCGCCGCGCGCGCGATATCGTGGGCGTCGCCACCGGCAAATACGATGAGCCGACCGGCGCGCGCCAGTGGCAAGCCACCGGACACCGGGGCGTCGATCCATCGCGCGCCGCACGCGCTCGCCAACCGCTCTGCCATCTCGCGCGTGGCGTCGGGAGCGATACTCGACAGATCGATGAGCAGTTGACCTGTGCGCAGCACGGCGTCGATGCCCTGCACCCCGAACACCACGTCGTGCACCGCCGTCGTGTTCGTGAGGCATAAGCACACGATGTCGCACGACTCGGCCAGCGCGCGCGGCGACTCGGCCAACGCCGCGCCGTCGAGCACGAGTGGGGTGGCTTTGTCTGGCGTACGGTTCCACACCGTTACCGACAGCCCGCACTCGAGCAAGCGCTGCACCATCGGCGTGCCAATGAGCCCCGTGCCGATGAATCCGATGCGCGGTGACATCGCGGTGCCCGTGGACTCAGGCATAAAGGTGCAACCCGTTGTCCATGCGAATCACTTCGCCGGTAATGCCGGGGGCGCCGGCCACGAGGAAGTACGCCAGCCCCGCCACCTCGTCCACCTGCAGCAGCCGCGGCAGCGCCTGCGTGACCAGATACTTCTCTTCCACCGCTTTCAGTTTGTCGCCGTCGAGCACGCGACTGGGCAAACCACCGCTCACATAACCGGGGGCGATCGCGTTCACGCGGATGTCCGGCGCGAGGGCGCGGGCCAATGACAGCGTGAGCGTACTCACGGCGCCCTTCGACGCGGCATAGGCCACACTCGACCCCAGCCCCGCCGTGCCGGCGATGCTGGAGAGATTCACCACCGCCCCGCGCCCCGACTCGCGCAGCAGATCGCGAGAGGCGCGGATCATGCGAAAGGTGCCGGTGAGATTCACGTCGTACGTGCGCGCGAACTCACTGTCGGGCAGTGCCTCCAGATCGGCGTGCGGAATGAAGCGCGTGGTCCCGGCGCAATTCACCAGCGCATCGGTGCGTCCGAAATGCGCGCGCATGGTGGACGCGGCCGCGCGGCAGCTGTCGTCGCTGGTGACGTTGAGCAGCACCACCTCGGCCCGCGCGCCGAGCGCGGCGCATTCGGCCGCTACCGCGTCGGCGGCGGGGCGGGTGTCGTCGTCGAGCGAGCAGATGCCGACGTCCCAGCCGTGGCGGGCGAAGGTGCGGGCGCAGGCGGCGCCGATACCGGTGGCCGCACCGGTGATGAGGCAGACGGGTCTTGCGGGAGTGGTCATGTGGAACAGCATACCGGCAGGAACCGAAATCGTCTACTCATCCTGCCGGTTGACTCTCACGGAGCGATACATCCAGACCGCTGATGGTCTCACCCTGTGCGCGTGGTGCCACCATCGACTGGTCAGCCGCGGAATTCTTACGCCATGACCTTTTCGACAAACACCTTACGCACGATAAAGTAGATCACGAGTGCCGAGAGCACGCCGGTCAGGAAGTCGGTCAGCGGCACCATCAACGCGGTGTACACCATCATCGAGAACTCAAACTTACCGAGGTGACGGATTTCCTTGATCTCCGACACCTTGATCATGTTGCTGGCCACCCAGACGAGGATGCCGCCGATGCAGGCCATCGGAATGAGTTCGAGGTACTGCGCCAAGAAGTAGGCCATCGTCAGCTTCAGCACGGCCTTGAAGTAGCCGGCCAGCGGCGTGGTGGCGCCGGCCTTGATGCTGGTGGCCGTCCGAGCGAGCGCGCCGGTACACGGGAAGCCCTGCACGAGCGGCGTAATGATCTGCACCAGCCCTTGCCCGAAGAACTCCTTATCCGGGTTGAACGGCGTGCGCGTATTCTTCGCCAGCTTGTCGGCCATCGACGAGCAGAGGATGCTCTCTACGCCGGAGACGAAGACGATGGCCGCCACGAAGTAAACAATGTCAAACGCCAGTGCCCCAGTCATATCTGGAAAACCAGGGAGCTGGAGCTTGAAAAGGTTACTTGGAATGGATCCGTACAGGTCCTTCACGAGCAGGATCTTCTTGTCGGCGAGTACGGTGGCGGCGAGCAGGGTGGCCGTGCCCATCGCAATGACCGGACCGGGGATATACACCGAGATGCGCAGCAGGGTCTTGGTGATCGCGAAGGTGAGGATGCCGATGAGGATCGCCCAGACGTTGATCATATCGCGGTTGGCCCGCGCCGCATCGAGCTTGGCGAGGAATCCCACTGAGGTGGTGCCTACCAGATCGGAGAACGACGCGAGACCGAGGATATCCTTGAAGTTTGACAGCGCAATGGCCACTGCGATGCCGACGGTGAATCCCACGATGATCGAGTTCGGCACGAGCTTCGCGTACTTGCCTACGCCGAAGATGCCCATCACGATCAGGACGATGCCGGAGAGAATCGAGACGAACACGAGGAAGGCGTGAGCCGACTCGAAGGAACCACCCGTGGCCGGGTCACTGTACTTAGTGATCACGGCCGCGATGATCGGAATAAACGCGGCGGTCGGTCCGTACACCTGATACTTGGATCCGCCGAAGGTCCGCCCTACCAGGCAGGCGAGGGCGCCGGCGATGATGCCGTGCTCGGGGCGCATACCCATCGCGATCGCGAAGCCCATCGCCATCGGGATCGCGGTCATCGCCACGATCAGGCCGGCGCTGAAGTCCTTATAGACGACCTTGCCCCAGTTCTCGCGGGTTAGGTCTTCCCAGCGCGAATCGAAGAACGTGAAGAACAGCTTCAGCCTGCCGACAGGGGTCGTCGGAAATGCCGTGATGCCCGAGCTTCGGTTCATGTTAAGGTGCGGGATTGGGTTGGCGAAGGCCGTTCAGGGCGCCACGACGCCCGACGTCGTGGCGAGACACCACACCGAAACGCCACGGAGTACACTGCTGTAGGTTACAGTCCGAGGGGCAGAGTTGCAATGAACACGCCGGCGATCACATTGGCGCGCTTCGAGGGCGAACGTGGGCGACGAGGAAGACAACGAAGCCGGTCACACTGTCTTCCTTCGCATGGCCGAACATGGACGGGTGCTGATGCATGGGCGTCGTGAAAGGGCGGGAGCGTGATGCGACCGTCGGTGCAATCTACGTTCCGGCTCCCGGAATGCCCTATACGCGTTCGGCTTTTCTCTGCCGTGAGACGCGCTGGTTACGCGGTGGCCGAGACGAAACCGCCGGTGGGGCCGGCGAAGAGTGCGGTTACGAGTTGCGCATGGACCGTGAAGACGGCGTCGAGGCGTCGGCAGCCGACGACCATGGCCACCACATCGAAGGACTGACCGACAATGCGTACGATCCCGTGCAGCGGCAGTTCGAGGCCGCTGTACACGCCGATGCCGTCGAGCGAGAGATCACGCAGCCGCACATCGATCGCGTCGGCCTGCCCATCTACGTGCATGATCGCCCAGTCCGACTTGCTTACGCGCGGGATGCCGCGGCGATCCATCGGCATGGCGCGCGCATCGGCGGCGAGCGCCGGCGACAGCGGCGCACGGCAACGCGCGCATCGTGTGTCACGTCCGATGCGCCCCGGAAGACCGAGGCGGCACATCGGGCAGGCATTCGCCGGTGGAGGGACCAGTTCGGTGGCCACCGTACTCGAGGTACGCTGGCGTGATGCGGCGCGTGACGCGCGACGGGCATCATACGCCGCCCGTTTCGCCGGATCGGACAGCACGGCATAGGCGTCGTTCAGCAGCGTCGCCTGATACCCGTCACCTCCGACGTCGGGATGACGCACCGCGATCAGGGCCCGGTACGCGGCCCGGATCACCTCGGTCGGCGCATCCGGCTGCACATGAAGCAGCCGATAGTGATTGCGTCGGTTGGTTGGCATGACGGGCTAGCGGTAGATGACAAGGAGGTTGCTCACAACGGGCGGCGGCTGCACGCCGGAGTGATCGAGACATCGAATCTCGACCATTGTCGCCCGCTGGTCAGTTCCGCTTGGCCTGGAGCCGCGCGATGCGCTCGCGCGCGGCCGTCACGGCCGGCTGGAGCGACGGGTCCGCATTCTTCCAGAGCGCCACGAAGTCGCTGTAGCGCTGGAGCGCCTGTTTGGTGTGGCCGGCGTCTTCGTGCAACTCGCCGAGGCGGCGGTACCCTTGGGCGAGCAGCCGCGCGTGGGATGAATCGGCGAGCGCCACCGAGGTAGCGGCGAGGTACTTCTCATACCAAAAGATGGCCGAGTCGCGCTTGCCCATGAGGTCGTAGGCGCGCGCGTAGCCGGGCCAGGCGCAGGGGACGCAGTTCACGGAGTCGCCGGCACGGAACGCGGCGAGGGCGGCAGCCCCGTTCTTCTCGGCCAGGTACACCTCCCCGCGCGCGGTCGCGATGGACCAGCCCTGCACGCGCGCCAGGTCGGGGGGCATGCTCGCGCTCCATTCGGCCAGCACCCGCCGGGCGTCGGCGACGCGGCCGGTGGCGGCCAAGGCACTCACGAGGCCGCTGTACGGCCGATCGAGCGGTGCCAAGGCCTGCCAGCGCCCATCCCGCAGGATGGGTTCGAGACGGGGCCCCGCGCCGGCGCCCTCGCCGAACTCGGCGCGCGCCAGCGCCTCCGTGACCTCGGCCGCCAGCAGCGACGCGGTATCGTACACGCCGGTCAGGATCTCCCGACGGCGGCGCTCGACCCGCCACGCCGAGTCGAGCCGCCCACCGGCGATCAGGGCGTTTCGGAGCGCCCGGCCGGCGATGAGCTTTACGGCGGAGGACTGTGCCGCCGCAATCCGCGCGGCGGCAATGGCCTGCGCGCTGTCGACGTCGCGCAGCGCAAAGGCCAACTCCTGCCGCATGCGTTGCACGTAGTCGTTCGAGGCATCGGCGCGGGCGGCGTACTGGGCCAACTCCCGGCGTGCCTCGTCGACCTGGCCGGACGCGAGTAGCGCACTCAGGAGGTTCCGGTCGCTGACGGATGGGGCGCGGCGCGTCGAATCGCGGGCGGCGGCGTAGTAGCGGGCGGCCAGGTCGGGGCGGCGCAGCCCCGAGTACGCCAGCGCGATCTCGTTCTCGGTGTTTCCGCGGAACTGCCCCGGGTCACGCAGGGCCCCGGCCGACAGCACCTCGATGGCCTCGGCGGGCCGCCCAACTGAACGGAGGTACGGCGCGGTGGCCAGTGAACGGGTCCACTTGGAGCGCACTCCGTCGCGGTGCAGGTACGCCTCGCGCATGGCCACGAACCGTTCCTGCGGGCGGACACCGGCATTGCCTAGCACAATGGAAAGGAGGCTCCAGCCGCCGGCGAACGTGCTGTCGAGCGCCACCGCCGCCCGCAGCTTGTCGGCGGCGGGGAGATAGTCCTGCCGGTCGAGCAGTTCCTGAGCCTCCGTCCAGAGGCGCGCCGCCTCGGGGGTGGTGCCAATGAGCTTCCCCGTGGCCTGCGGCCGCGGGAGGCGGCTGAAGGCCCGGACCAACCCGACGCGGGTCTGCTCGGCCAGCGACTGCATGGCGGCGGACACGCCGGCGGCGTCGGCGGCGGAGACCTCGAGGCGAAAGAGGGCGCTGTCGTTCGCGGTGACCCGGGCTTCGGTACTGAAGAGGAACCCGCTCCCCACGCGGGCGACGGCTTGCGACACGGTGCCATGCAGGCCGAGGTCACGCGCCATGGCAAAAAGCGTGTCGCGGCTCACGGTGCCGGGCTCCAACCCCAACTCGAGCGCCATCGAGATCGCCCGCTGGTCGCCCAGCGGGAGCAAGCGGCGATCGCTCTGGGCAGCATTGAGCACGGCACTGGCGAGGCCGCGCGCCAGCACGCTGTCGGCGGGGTCAGACACCGTGGGCAGGAACAGCACGGCGAGGCGCGAAGAGTCGGCGAGCGTCTCGCCCAGTCGCGCCACGGCCTCGGCGCGCTGTTCGCGATACCGGTAGCCGGCAAACGCCACGGCGGCGAGCCCGCCGACTCCGACCGCGGCCAAGAGCGCGCGCGGCATGCGACGCCGAGCTGAGGCGGACGCGGTGGGCGGCGGCTGGACGGCCGACGGCGTGCGGGCGCCGGAGATGTCGCCGCTCATGGCGTCGAGCGCCTGGAGCACATCGGCCGCCGACCGGGGGCGTGCGGAAGGGCTCTTCTCGAGGCACTGCATCACCAGCCGCTCGAGCGCGGCTGGCAGCCCCGGTCGGATGGGGCCGAGGGGCGCCGGTGGCCGGGCGATGTGCGCCGCCATGATCTCGCTGGCAGTGGTGGCCTCGAAGGGCGCGCGGCCAGTGAGCATCTCGTACATCACGAGCCCGGCGGCGTAGAGGTCGAGCCGGCCGTCGGCACCGGCCTCGCCGGCGATCTGCTCCGGGGCCATGTAGGCGGGGGTGCCGATGGCCATGCCGAGGCCCGTCATTCCGGCGGCGGTGACGCCGGTGGAGGCCGAGACGGCCTTGGCCACGCCGAAGTCGAGCACCACCGCATGGCGCCCGCTGAGCATGATGTTCTCGGGCTTGATGTCGCGGTGCACGACGTTCTGCGCATGCGCGTACTCGAGGGCCTCGAGGAGGTCACGCCACGCCCGCACGGCCTCGTCGAGCGGGAGCTGCCCCGCGCGCGCGAGCTTGGCGCGCAGCGAGGCCCCGTCGACAAAGGGCATGACGTACCAGAGCAGGCCGTCCCCGCTCCCAGCCGACAGCAGCGGCACAATGGCGGGATGCTGGAGCTGCGCCGCCATTTGGATCTCGCGCCGGAAGCGGTCGGCATTGACGCTGGCGACCGCGTCGGGCGGGAGCACCTTGATCACGACGCGGCGGCCGAGGGCGGTCTCCACGGCGAGGAAGACCCGACTCATGCCCCCGCCGCCGAGCTCGCGTTCGAGTCGGTAGGCGGGGCCGAGGGCGGTCGCGAGCGCGGCGGCGAAATCAGTCATGGGCCATGGCAGTGGTCATGCAGAAAAATACGCGGCGGACTCGTGGGCCGTGCGGGCGAGACCGTGGCACGGTGCGCAGCCCCCGCCGAATTGGTGAGCGCCCCCGACGCCCTTTACCGCGCAGCGGCGGCCGGCCGTGGCAGGGGGCTCGTCATGTCCCGCACGATCTTCCAGCCGCTGTCCCGCTGCCGGTGCCAGACGGTGAGATAGTCGGCGTGATCGACCGTGCTGGTGGTCCCGCCCCGCGGCGTGGAGGCGGTGCGGACGGTGCCGATCTCGATGGCCACGTCACCCAGGATGCGCAGATCGGTTCGCGTGAGCCCGATGGAGTCGACCTTCACGGCCGCGAGCCAGTCACGGGTCGAGCGTTCGATGGCCGCGCGCGCGCCCTGCGCCGGCAGGGATGCGGCGGGGCTTCCAAGGAGGAGCGACAGGCCGACGATCCAGGCCGGCAGACTTCGACGTTGATGTGGCACTAGGGGACTCCAGTAGCGGGTGGGAGCGGACTCCACGGCGAGGAAGACCCGGCTCATGCCAGCGCGTCCGCGGTCGAAATGCTCGAGAGCGTCACGCGGGCTTTTCCGCGAACGTCCGCTTCACGTCACGAGCGCAGACGCGCGCGCTCATACTGCGGCGGCCACGTGATGCTGGCGCCGAGCGCGTGGGCCGCCATGAGCGGCCACCGCGGATTGCGCAGTAGTTCGCGGGCCAGCAACACCACGTCGGCGCTGCCGTCCGCCACGACCTGCTCGGCCTGCGCGGCGTCGGTGATGAGCCCGACGGCCGCCGTGGGCACACCCGTCTCGGCGCGAATGCGGTGCGCGAACGGCACCTGATAGCCGGGGCCGATCGCGATCTGCTGATGCGCGGCCAGACCACCTGACGAGCAATCGATGAGGTCCACACCGCGCGCCTTCAATAGCGAGGCGAGCTGTACCGACTCGTCGACGGTCCAGCCACCGTCGGCCCAGTCGGTGGCCGAGATGCGCACGATGAGCGGCAGCTCATCGGGCCACACCGCGCGCACCGCGTCGGTGACCTCGAGCAGCAGGCGTGTGCGGTTCTCGAACGAGCCACCGTAGCGATCGGTGCGCGCGTTGGCGAGCGGCGACAGGAACTCGTGCAGCAGATAGCCGTGCGCCGCATGCAGCTCGACCACCTGGAATCCGGCGGCGAGGGCGCGGTTGGCGGCGGCGCGGAACGACGCGATCACCTGCGCGATACCGTCGAGCGAGAGTTCCTGCGGCAACGGGTAGGTCGGTGCAAACGGCACGGCGCTGGGCGCCATCACGTTGTCCCATCCGCCTTCCGCAAGCGGCACGGCACCGGCCGGTTGCTCCCACGGGCGACGCGTGCTGGCCTTGCGACCCGCGTGCGCCAGCTGAATACCCATGACCGCGCCCTGCGCCCGGCAGAACGCGGTGATGTGCCGCAGCATCGGAATGTGTGCGTCGTCCCAGATGCCCAGGTCGTGCGGGCTAATGCGCCCTTCCGGCGTGACCGCCGCCGCCTCGGTCAGTACGAGCCCGGCCCCGCCGGTCGCAAACGCGCCCAGATGCACGAGGTGCCAGTCGGTCGCGAAGCCGTCCTCGCTGGAGTACTGACACATCGGGGATACGCCCACGCGATTGCGCAGCGTGAGGGAGCGGAGGGTAAGCGGAGAGAACAGAGCGGACACGTGATCAGGTCAGGAATTCGTGAAGCAGCGAATGGAAATGGTGCACGCCGTTCTCGTGGCGCGCCGAGTAGCGGCCGCGGTCGTACACACGCGAACGGAGATTCCGCTGCACCGTCTCACAGATCTCGATGTCCTCGTCCTGCACCTCCGCGCTGAAGGCCAGGAGCTTCGTCCAGGCGGGATCTGTGGCGGCGTCGGTGGGCGGGTTCGTGGCGTACCAGTCGAACACCACACGACAGCGATCGTGGCCCATGGGAATGACCACGTTTGTTTGCATCTGTCCGAGGTACACGTTCAGCATGATGTTCGGGAACATCCACACGTACACCGCTTCCGGCGTGTCGGTGGCACTCGGATTGTAGATGCGATCCGGATTGCCGCCATGCACCGGACGCAGCGGCGCATGCTGAATGGAGAAGTATCGACGAGGCTCCACGCGGTAGTGGTCCATGTCGAGCTCCTTGTGTAATCCCGGATGCACGACGGGCACGTGGTACCCCTCGAGGAAGTTGTCCACGTACACCTTCCAGTTGCACGCGATGTCCCAGCTACGCGACATCACGTACTGCATCGACTCGCAGCCGAACGCCTGCACACGCGCGGGAATATCTTCCATCATGTCGACGAGCGGCGGCGCCTTGCCGTCGAGGTTCGCGAATACCAGCGGTCCCCACGTCGTGACCTTCACCGGCACCAGGTGCATGTCGGCGGGGCGGAACGATTCCACGCCTTCCATGCCCGGGGCGCGCTGCAGCGCGCCGTCGAGTCCGTACGTCCAGCCGTGATAGCGACACTGCAGCGTGTTGCGCTTGCCGCAGCCGTGCGCGATCGGGCCGGCGCGGTGCAGGCACACGTTGTGGAAGCCGCGCAGTGTGTCGCCGTCGCGCAGCACCACGATGCTGTCGTTCCCCACCTCCGCCGTGAGGAACTGGCCGTGCTCGGCCACCTGATCGACCCGCCCCACGAGCTGCCACGTGTGCGCAAAGACGCGCTCCATCTCCAGTTCGAGATACACGGGGTCGTTGTACAAGCGTGCCGGAATGGTCGCGGCGCGCTCGATGTTGGGATCGAAAGGAAAGACAATCGGCATTCTGGAAACTACGGTGTTGAGGCCTACTTCACCCGGGATGACACGAAATCCCAAGCACGACCACTGCCGAAATGCATGGCCGACACACGCCCCTGCTTGTCGCGCACGAACCAGACGGTCTCCTCGCTGCCGCCGAAGGCGTCGCGATAGGTCGCCGCCAGCGTATCCGCCACACCGACGCGGGGGCTGACGGTAACGCGATCCCCCGCGATGCCAACGGTGAACGTGACGTCGATCTCGTCGTTCCGGTACCGGCCCGCGATGCTGGCGAGCTCCGCGGCGCTCGGCTTCCAGCGTTCGGCGGCCATGAAGGCGTGCACCACCGTGTCGCCGTCGGAGGTGGGGATGCGCATCGTGACCGGCGTGCCGCTGGCGTCGGTGGTGAATCGCACCCGCGTGCCCCCCATCTGGTAGCTGCCATCGCGCAGCGGCAGGAAGGCCGTGCCGCCATCACGCCGCAAGCGACCACGCGCGGTGTCGAGCACCGTGACCGTATTGGTGCGGGTGTCGCGATAGATCCCCGCGAGACGGGCGATTGTCGCGGCATCGGTTCGCACGGTGTCGGGGGCGGTGGCGCGTGGGAGTCCCGGCACCATGGCGTCCACCAGCGCGTGAGTAAGCCCGGTGGCGCCGGCGCCAGCCACGTTGCACATCACGGCGATCGACAGGTCGTTCTGTTCCGGATAGCGGGCGAGATATGTGCCGTAGCCCGCCGTGGAGCCACTGTGAGAGATCTCGCGCAGGCCGCGGTAGTTGTTTACGGTTAGCCCGAGCGCGTAGGCGATCTCGAGGCCGCTGGTGAGCGTCATGCGGCGCGTGAGGGAATCGACCACGCCGGCGCCGAGTGTCTTCTTCGTGAGATGATCGTTCCACAAGAGCCAGTCGCTCACGGTCGTGAGCAGTCCACCGGCGGCGATCACGTTGTCGTTCGGCATGTCGATGTGCAGGCCGTCGGGCCGACGCGAGTAGGCCTGCGCGAGTCCCGGTACGATGCGCGTGAAGTCGTCGCGCCACTGCGTGTTGGTCATGCCGAGCGGCACAAAGATGCGCTGCGTGGTGAACTGCACGAACGACATGCCGCTCACGCGCTCCACGACCGTGCGCAGCAGCAGAAAGCCCGAGTTCGTGTACGAGTAGTAGTCGCCCACGGGATAGTTGAGCGCCCGCTGATGCGTGATGAGCTCGAACACATCGCTTTGGGTATGCACCCGTGTGCCGCGCGGCCAGCCCTGCCACGCCACCAGGTTGCTCCACTCACGCAGTCCGCTCGTGTGCGTGAGGAGATGGCGGAAGGTGATCGTGCGTCCGTACACCGGAAGTTCGGGCAGCACGGTGCGCGCGTCGTCGTCGAGGCGGAGTTTGCCGTCGTTGACCAACAGCATGATGGCGGCGGCGGTGAACTGCTTGGCCACCGAGCCTGACTCGAGGATGGTGCCGGGGAGAATCGGTCGGGCCCCGGCGATATCGGCCATGCCGTAGCCGCGCGTGAGCAGCACTTTGCCACCCTGTGCGATACCGACGGCGCATCCGGGCGTGTGCGTGGAGTTCCACGCGGCAAAGACCTTATCGGTCACCGCGGCCAGGTCGGTACGCTGGGCACCCGCGGTCAACGGCGCGAGGGTGCCCAGCAGGAGCGCGATGGCGATTCGCGCCGGGCGGGGAGTGAGGCGAGGAGTCATGCGCCGAATGTACGGCGCACTTTACGGTTAGGGCAACGCAAAGGCCACGTAGGTGCCGCCGCTGGGCGCGCCGTTCTTGCCGCCACCGCACGCGATCACGAGATACTGCTTGCCATCCACCATGTACGTGCTGGGCGTGGCATTACCGGCGGCCGGCAGCTTCGCTTCCCACAGCAGGCGTCCATTGCTCTTGTCGTAGGCGCGGATCTTGTTGTCGTAGGTGGTCGCGGCGATGATCAGCAATCCATTCTCGGTCACGATGGCGCCGCCGTAGTTGTCGGTGCCGGTGTTCTTGATGCCCTTGGCGGCGAGCTTGGGATACTCACCGAAGGGAATCGACCACTTGATGGTGCCGGCGTTCAGGTCGATCGCGTTGAGCGTGCCCCAGGGCGGCTTGATGCCCGGATAGCCTTCGTGGTCGAGGAAGATGTCGAAGAACGCCGTGCGATACGGCAGCATGTACGGCGTCGTGCCTACCAGTGCGGCCGAGTTGTCCTTGCCGGTCAGCAGATAGCTCACGATGTCGTTCACGGCGCCGCCTTCGAGTGCGGTGCCGAAGGCCGGCATGCGACCGGTGCCTTCCTTGATGATCGTGGCCAGCTGCTCCTTCGAGCGGCGCTTGGCGATGTCCATGAGCGTGGGGCCGGCGGCCGAGCCCTGCAGCTTGTCACCGTGACAGCCGGCGCAGTTGGCGGCGTACAGCGACTTGTCGCTGCGCGGCACCAGCTTCAGCAGCCACGCCATCTCGTTCGAGTTCACGTACAGCAGGCCGGTGGTCGGATCGAACGCCGGTCCACCCCACTCACCGCCACCGTCCACGCCGGGATACACGATGGTGCCACGGGTGTTCGGCGCGTCGTACGGATGCTCCGTCTTGTACTCGTTGAAGATCTTGAGCGCCGATGCTCGTGCGGCCGGGGTGCGGGCCGTGAGATCGTTGCGCGTGAGCTGCTGGCGCGCGAAGGGTGCCGGCATGGTGGGGAAGAACTGGGACGAGGCGGGCTTGTCGTCACCGAGGGCGATGCCGGGCATGGCGCGCTCTTCTACCGGGAACAGCGGCGTGCCCTTCTCTCGCTCGAAGAGCCACGTGTGCCCCGTTTTGGTGATCTGCGCCACGGCGTCGATCTTCCGACCGCCGCGCGTGATAGTCACCAGCGCTGGTGCGGCCGGGAGATCGCGATCCCACAGGTCGTGCTTGAGCACTTGATAGTGCCACACGTACTTGCCGGTGCGTGCATCGAGGGCCAGCACACTGTTGGCGTACAGGTTGTCGCCGAGACGGTTGGCACCGTAGAAGTCGTACGACGCCGAGCCGGTGGCGGCGAACACCATGGCCCGCTTGGTATCGATCGTGACGCCGGCCCAAGCGTTGGCACCGCCAGCGATCTTCCACGCATCGGGCGGCCACGTTTCGTAGCCGGGCTCACCGGGATGCGGAATGGTGTGAAAGCTCCACCGCAGCTTGCCGGTGTTGATATCGAAGGCGCGGATGTCACCGGGCGCGCTGGGCAGCGCTTCAGGCACCGAGCTGCCGATGATGAGCAGGTCTTCGAACACCACGCCCGGCGTGCTGGCGCTTACCGAGAGCCCTTCCACCGGACGGCCGAGTCCTTGACGCAGGTCCACCCATCCACTGTCGCCGAAGGTCGTGATGGGGCGCCCGGTTTTGCGATCGAGGGCGTAGAGGCGGTTGCGATAATTGAAGATCACGCGGTCGCCGGTCACGACCACGCCGCGATGGCGGAAGCGCGAGGCCGGTGGCGCTCCGTTGTTGGGATCAAAGCGCCAGATCGGCACGCCGGTGGCGGCGTTGAGCGCGATGACGTGCAGCTTGGGCGTCGTGGCATACATCACGCCATCGATCACGATCGGATTCGCCTGCATCTCCGAGCCGGTGAACGAGTCTTTCGTGTCGTATGTCCACGCCACCTTCAGCTGCTTCACGTTGGCCGGCGAGATCTGGCCCAGCGTGGTGTAGTGCGTGTGATCCTCGCTGCCGCCGTACACGGGCCAGTCGGCGGAGCGCCCGGTGGTCTGGGCCTGCAGCGTGGTCGCGGCAAGGAGAAGCAGAATCAGGGCACGGGACATGAGGTGCTCGGCAGAGGACATGACAGGCGAATGCGCTAGCTTACCTGATGGACAGCGGTTCCTCAACAGGCGATGGCGTGGAGTGCGTATGCGGCGGGTGATTGTAATCGGAGCTGGAGCGGCCGGCTCGATGGCGGCGATCTTCGCGGCATCCGGCGGGGCGGACACGCTGCTGATCGAGGGCACGCGCGACGGCGGTCGCAAGATCCTGATCAGTGGCGGTGGTCGTTGCAACGTACTCCCGCTGCGGGTGGACGAATCCCGGTTCGTGACGGATTCCTCACCGAATCTGCTCAAGAAGATCGTGCGCGCCTGGCCGCTGGCCGAGCAGCGCGCTTTTTTCGAAGACACCCTGGGCATTCCGCTCGAGGAAGAGACCGAATCGCTCAAGCTCTTCCCCGCGTCGCACAAGGCGCGTGATGTGCGCGACGGGCTGCTGGACTACGCACGTCGGCAGGGGGTCCGCCTGCGCATGGAGTCGCGCGTGGTGGATATCGCCCCGGTGAACGGCGGCTGGGAGGTGACGGTCGATGACGGCACTGTGCTCAAAGCCGACGCCGTGATCGTGGCCACTGGTGGTCTGTCGGTGCCGAACACCGGGAGCGACGGCGCGGGGCTCAACATGCTGAAGGCGCTGGGGCACACGATGCACCCCACCTACGCTGCGCTCACGCCCCTCACGACTACCGACGCGGCGTTCAACGACCTGTCGGGGATCTCGCTCACCGTGTCGCTCACCGCCAAGAGTGCGTTGCAGCAGGCTACGTGGCGCGGCGGCTTCCTGTTCACGCACCATGGCTACAGCGGCCCGTCGGTGCTGAACGTGTCGCACGTGGCGGTGCGCGCCCGCGCCGGTCATGCGCCCAAAGGGGAGCCGTCCACGGCCAAGGTGCAGGTGCAGTGGACCGCGCTGGGCGAAAAAGAGTGGGAGGCAGCCCTCAAGCCACACGGCGCGCGCACGGTCACCGGCGCGCTGCGGGCCGAGATGCCCGACCGGTTGGCCGCGGCCCTGCTGGCCAAGGCCAACGTGGAGCCCACCCGCCCGCTCACCGAGCTGCGTCGCGATGAACGGTTACGGCTCATCGATGTCCTCGTGCGCGGCGATCTGCCGTGGCAGGGCGATGAGGGCTACAAGAAGGCCGAGGTGATGGGCGGCGGGGTGGCGCTGAGCGACGTGGATCCGCGCACGATGGAAAGTCGCCGGCACCGCGGGCTATTCTTGTGCGGTGAAGTGCTCGACGCGTTCGGCCCGATCGGTGGCTACAACTTTCTCTGGGCGTGGGCCACGGGGCGCTCGGCCGGCATCGCCGCCGCCGCTGTGGCCATGTGATTCCCCGCCGAACGGCAACTGCCCCAACCACGGTCTCCATGCCCGCTAAGAAGTCCCCCGCGAAGAAAGCCCCCGCCAAGAAAGCCCCCGCCACGAAGGCACCCGCCAAGAAAGCCGCGCCCAAGTCGATGCCCTACGAAAAGGGCGCGTGGGCCGCTGCGTTCTCGGCGCGCGCGCCGGGCGAGCAACGGTATTGGCTGATCAAAAGCGAGCCCGACGTGTTCTCGTTCGACGACTTGCTGGCGGCACCCAAGCAAACGACCTGCTGGGACAGTGTGCGCAATTCGAGTGCGCGCAATTTCCTGCGCGATGGCATGAAGAAGGGCGATCTCGCGTTCTACTACCACTCCAACGCCGAGCCCTCGGCGATCGTAGGCATCTGCGAAGTGGTGCGTGAAGGGTATCCCGATCCTACGGCCCTCGATCCTTCGCATGACTACTACGACGCGGCATCGAATGCGGATACGCCCACGTGGTTCATGGTCGACGTGAAAGCCGTGAAGAAGCTGGCGAGCCCGGTGGCGCTGCCGGCCATCAAGAGCAGCGCGGCGCTCGCTGATATGGCGCTGGTGAAAGTCGGTCGGCTCTCGGTGGTGCCGGTGCAGCCCGACGAGTGGGAGACTGTAATCGCGATGAGCGAAGGACGTTCGTAACCTGTAATTCCCGCCCTGGAGGCTCCTGATGTCCCGTCTGTTCTGGCGATTCGGCGCGCTGTGTGCTGCCGCGATCGCGACGTCTGCTCCATTCATCGCGCAGGGACAAGGTGCCGCTCCCCGTGGTGGTGCGCGCGCTCCTGAAAAGCCGCTGCCGCTGGAAGCAGGTCGTACGTTCTCGCTCGATACGCGCGAAGGCACCTGGCTCTCGCTCGACGTGAGCCCCGACGGCACCACCATCGCCTTCGACATGCTCGGCGATCTCTACACGATGCCCTTCGCCGGCGGTGATGCCACGCGCCTTACCAGCGGCATGGCCTTCGACGCGCAGCCGCGCTTCAGCCCCGACGGCAAGTCGATCGTGTTCATCTCCGATCGGGAGGGCGCCGACAACGTGCATGTGGTGGATGTGGCCACCAAGGCCGTGAAGAGCATCACGCGCGGCAAGACGAATGTGTACCTCTCGGCCGATTGGTCGCCCGACGGCCAGTACATCGTGGCCAGCAAGGGCGGATTCCGCGGCGGACTGCCCACGCTGTGGATGTATCACGCCGATGGCGGCAACGGCATGCCGCTGTACACGGCGCCGGCCAACGCCGCGCCGGGCACCGCCGTGCAACAGACTGGCGCCGCGTTCAGCGCCGACGGCAAGTCGATCTGGTACACGCAGCGCACCGGCGCGTGGAACTACAACGCGCAGTTCCCGCAGTATCAGATCTACGTCTACAATCGCGACACGGGTGAGCGCGACGTTCAGTCGTCGCGTTACGGGTCGGCCGTACGCCCTACGCTCAGCCCTGACGGCAAGTGGCTCGTGTACGGGTCACGCTACGAAGACAAGACGGGGCTGCGGGTGCGGGAACTCGCCACCGG
>NZ_JBILKJ010000050.1:0-18838 GCF_044376735.1 Gemmatimonas sp. | reverse complement strand
CGCGTTGATCGGGACCTTGCCGAATGCCTGCACGGCATCGGTGTGAAACAGCGCACCGGCGGCCTTGGATTGCGCCGCCAACGCGGGCACATCCTGCAGCACACCGACCTCGTTATTCACCCACATCGCGCTGACCACGGCCACACGCGCGTCGAGCAGCTCCGCGAAGTGGGCCATGTCCACCAGCCCATCGGGCGTAACGCGGACGATGCGCTCCTCGCCGCCTTCGTGCGCCACCTGATGCACCGCGGCGAGCACGGCCTTGTGCTCGATGGGCGTGGTGATGGCGGCGTCGCGCCCGTGTGCGCGCAGCGTCCGGAACGGGCCCAAGATGGCGAAGTTGTCCCCCTCGGTACCCCCCGACGTGAAGCACACTTCGTCGGCATGGGCGCCGAGGCACGCGGCGAGTCGCTCACGGGCCTCGTCGAGCGCCACGCGGGCTTCGCGGCCCCAGCGATGCACGCTGGAGGGGTTGCCGAATCGTGCGCCGAAGAACGGCGCCATGGCGGCCATGACCTCGTCGCGCACCGGAGTGGTGGCGGCGTGATCCAGGTACACGGGCTGAGTCATCGTGGTAAGTTAAAGGAACATGTTCACGACATGTATCCACTGCGTGGCCGATTTGGGTCGGAACGAGGCCTTCGAGGTCTTTCCCGTGGGTATCCGGCTCGCCTTCGACGCCGCCAAGGGGCGCCTGTGGGTGGTGTGCCGCCGCTGTGACCGCTGGAATCTCTCGCCGCTGGAAGAGCGCTGGGAGGCCATCGAGGCCATGGAACGCCGTTTCCGCGACAGCCGCCTGCGGGTGAGTACCGACCAGGTGGGACTCGCCCGTCTGAAAGAGGGCGTCGATCTCATTCGCATTGGCGTGCCGCAACGTCCGGAAATGGCCGCTTGGCGCTACGGCGACCAGTTCGGCCGGCGCCGGAAGCGGCAGCTGCTGATCACGGGGACCATCGTCGGCAGCGCCGTCGCCGTCGTTGGCGGTATGATGGCTGTGGGTGCCAGTGTGGGCAGCTTTGCCGGCATCTACGCGAACGGCGGCATCTGGGACGCCCTGATCAACGGCCGGCAGAGTGTTTCCATCGGCAAGATCCCGCTCCCTGATGGCCAGCTGGTTGATGTGCAACGCAAGCACGCGCGCATGAGCGCCCTCGAACGCGGCGTCGACCGCGGCAGGTTGCAGCTGCGGCTGGAATCGGTCGCGGGCACGCATCTGCTGGTCGGCGATGACGCCATGAAGGCGGCGGCGCGACTACTCCCCACGGTGAATCGGTTCGGTGGATCACGTGTTCACGTGCAGGATGCGGTCTCCTTGCTTGAAGAGGTCGGCGATCCCCTCCGCGTAGTGACCACGGTGCAACAGCGTTTCGGTGCCACGGCGGGCGATGAGCGCTGGGGGGTCGGGAAGAACGATTGGTTTGGCAGCAACAAGCGCAACGTCGTGAAGAAGCTCCCCGGCACGCTGCACTCGCTCGCGCCGCGCGATCGCCTCGCCCTCGAGATGGCGCTGCACGAGGAAAGCGAACGCCGCGCGATGGACGGCGAACTCGCCGCACTCGAACTCGCGTGGGCCGAGGCCGAGCAGATCGCGAAGATCGCCGACGAGATGTTCCTGCCTGCGTCGATCGACGACCAGCTCGACAAGTTGCGGGATCGCTGATGTACTCCACCTGCATTCACTGCCGGAAGCCGCTCGGCGCCAACGAGTCCATCGAAGCGCTGCCCATCGGACGGCGACTCGCCTTCGATGCGCGCAAGGGACGGCTGTGGGTGGTATGTCGCAGCTGCGAGCGGTGGAACCTCACGCCCTTCGACGAGCGCTGGGAAGCGATCGAGCAGAGTGAGCGCGCCTTCCGCGAGACGCGCGTGCGCGTGAGTACCGACCACATCGGACTGGCACGCTTGGCCGACGGCACGGAGCTCGTGCGTATCGGCGAGCCGCAGCGCCCCGAGTTCGCGGCGTGGCGCTACGGCGATCAGTTCGGACGGCGCCGGGTGAAGGCGATCGCCACGGGCGTGGGGCTCACCGCTGCCGCGGGATTGTTGGTGAGTGGTGCAGTCGCCAGCGGTGTGGGAATTGCGGCACTCATGCCGGCCATGCATGCGCTCAACATGTACGGGCTGCTGGCCGTGAGTCAGTCGGCGCATAAGCCCCTCGATCATCCAGACGGTGGCCGCTTTCTACCGATGGGCAGCCCGCGCATTGTGCCGAGCGACCGTGACGCCGGATGGGCCATCGATATCGGCTACACCGCGCACTACCATGGCCCAGATCCCACGCTACGCAACGGCGGCTACTGGAGCATGATGCGTCGGCAAGAGGGAAAGAACGAACTTGGGCGCGTGCAGTTGCATGGCGCCGATGCCGTGCCGTTGTTGCGTCGCGTCATGCCGCTCATCAATCGTGGTGGGGCGCGACGTGCCGTCATCACCGACGGCGTGTCGCTTATTGAGCAGGCCGGCGGCCCTGAACGCTTCGGCAAGTGGGCTGCCGGCATGCGCCGCGAGTGGGCCGCCAAGAGCACCTTCGGTGACACCGGAGATCTCTCCGCCATTCCCGTGGCGGCGCGTCTCGCCTTTGAAATGGCGATCAACGAAGACGCCGAACGCGAGGCGCTCGAAGGCGAACTGACCGCGCTCGAGCGAGCCTGGGCTGAAGCCGAGGGCATCGCGAAGATCGCCGATGCGTTGCTGCTTCCGGAGTCCGTCGCCGAACACTTCGATCGGCTCAAGAAGCCCTGAGCCCGTAAGGCGCTACTTCTCGCGGATCGCCCGCAGCAACGCCCGTACCGGCGCGGCATCGGCGCCATGCACCGCCAGCGGCTGCGCCAGTAATTCGTAGCGCCCCACCGGCACTACGTCGAGCGCCAGATTCTCGAGCACGAACGCGCCGCCACCGAAGATCGCGTTGTGCACCGGCAACTCCGTACTCGTGCGACGATCCACACTGGGAGCATCCACGCCCCACAGCGTGAGCCCATGCTGCACCAGCCACCGCGCCGCGTCTTCGCTCAAGGCCGGCCAGCGCTCCGGAAACACGCCGCCAGCCACTGAGCACCCCGTGCGCACGATTATTCGCGTAGGTACGTGACCACCCAACAACGATTGCAGCACCGGAGTCGTGATGTCGTGCGACGCGTCGTGATCAGCCGGCAGCGCTATCAGCTGCACCTCGCCGACAAACACCGATGCCGGCAAAGACTCCGACGCCGGCCACGACGACTGCACATGCAACGGCGCATCCGCGTGCGTGCCCACGTGCGCACTCGTGGACAGTACGCCGAGGTTCACACTGCTCCCGTCCTCGCGCCGACATGTCCACCCGCACGAGAACCCCACGTCGTCCGGCCAGGGCGGCGTCGCGGCGGAAAACGGTATACTGATATCAAAAAACATCAGGACGGCTTCGCGGCCCCATAGAACTTCGATCGCACCGCCCACAGCTCCGGGAAGAACCGGTGGCTCACCGTTCGTGACAGATACTTTGCGCCCAGCGTGCCGCCGGTGCCGAACGTGCCGGGGCCGATGATGCGCTCCACCAGCTGGACGTGCAGGAAGCGCCAGCGCGCGAATCGCTGTTCGAACTCCAGCAGCCCCTCGACCAGCAGGAACATCGGCGTCGGTCCCGGTCCCATATAAAGCTCGGCCAGATCCATCCCCTCGTGCTCGATCAGCGCCAACACGAGCGACTGCAGCACCGGACGGGCCAGCGCCTCTTTCACCACGGCAGGCGGCTCGCCATGCTCGGTGATCGCCGCCAGGAAATGCGGGTCGCGCAATCCGGCGGTCGCTTCGATCGCGCGGAATTGCGCGCTCTGCGAACCGCTGCTCGACCCGAGGTATCCGCGGAACTGCGCGAACCGCTGCGGCGGCAGCGTGTCGAGTGCGGTGAGCTGCTGTGCGATGATCTCGGTGAGGACGTTCACGCGTTGCACTGCGAGCAGCGCCCGCATCGTGTCGAACGCTTCGAGCGCGGTGATCATGGTGTCCATCTCGTGGCGCAGCACCTTGAACCACAGCTCACTCGCCTGATGTACGACGATGAACAGCAGCTCGTCGGGATGCTCGGGCGTGGACTGCAACGTCTGCAGCTCCAACAGCTCCGGCAGGCGCAAGTAGCTGCCGTAGTCGATGCTCGACGTATGTCCGTGCGCGGTTTCACTCATACACTGATCGGCGGGTAGGGGAGTTCACTCAGAACGTCGAGACGCCAAGCGACGTGACGTCATCGATCTGCAGGGTTTCGTCGGTGTAGAACGGCTCGCCATACTGTACGCGAATCAGCGAGCCGTAGTGTGCCGCCTGATGTGTGACAATGTCGTAGAGCGGTTCACCATTGGGATACACTTCGCCGGCCTGCGTGGTGCCGTCGAACTGTGAACCGTAGCATTGGATCGCCTCGAGCTTGCGGGCGAACTGCGCGCTGATGTCGACCACGAACGATGGCTTCACGGCGTCTTCGCGGTACGTCACCACGTGCAGCAGCTTGAATGGCCGGAAGGCCGGATGATCGCCTGGCTGATACTTCGCGAGCCCGCTCAGGAAGCAGGCGTCGCGCGCCAACTCGGTGGTGCGGCGATGATCGGGGTGTCGGCCGCGCGGTGCGGGAATGATCACGACGCGAGGACGCAGGCGGCGCAGTACCTGCACCAGGCGCCCACGCGTGTCATCGGTATTGCTGATGCCGGCGTCGGGGAGTGCGAGATTCTCGCGCACATGCAGCCCCATCACGCGGGCCCCTTCGGCGGCCTCGGCGGCTCGCAGTTCAGCCGAGCCTTTGGTGCCCATCTCGCCCTGGGTCAGGTCGAGCACACCCACGCGATGGCCGGCGTCGACCGCCTTGATGAGCGTGCCGCCGCAGGTGAGTTCCGCGTCGTCACGATGCGGAGCGATACAGAGGAGATCGAGTGCGGACATGTAGGGAGGCTACGCAGTCGCCGCGCGGTCGGCAACTCCGTTGCATCCGTCGGCGCACCGGCTGCTGTCGGCCTCAGCCGACGGCTCAGCCGGCTCGGGTCAGGTAGTTGGCCACCCGTTGCGCGATCTGCTGGCCGCTCGCCATGCAGTCACCCACGGAAACGCCGCTGCGGTAGTTGCCCGCTAGGTAGAGCCCCGGGTTCTCCGACTCCATCTCGTCGGCGGCGTTCTTGACGGCCTGATAGCCCACCGTGTACTGCGGGATCGCCCGCGGCCAGTACACATGATTGGCAAAGACCGGTTCGCCGCGCACCCCGAGCAGCTGGCGCAAATCGATGAGCACACGCTCCACCATCAGGTCGGTGTCTTCCCGTGCCCGCTCCGGCATACGCGCACCGCCCACGAAGCACGTTATGGAGACGTGACCGTCGGGTGCGCGATCGGGGAACAGCGACGAACTGAACAACGCGCCGAGAATGCTGCGCTTCTCCTTGGAGGGGATCAGCATGCCGAAGCCATCGAGCGCATGCGCCACGTCCGCGCGCTCAAAGCCAAGCGTGAGCGCACTGACCGGCGGATAGTCGACGCCCTCCACGACAGCGGCCTGCTTCCGCAGGCCGGCTGGCAACTCCATGGCGGCCAGCACATGTGCCGGCGTTGCCATCACGACGGCGTCGACCGTCCGCGCGCGCGACTCCCCGTCCTGACCAGCCTCGACCACCCAGCGCGTATCGTTGCGATGGAGGAAGCGAACCGGGCATCCCAAGCGCAGCGTGCCCACCAGCGATGACTCGAGGGCATCGGTCAGCGTCTGCATGCCGTCCACGAACGAAATCAGTCGGGCCCGCGATGGTGGGGCCGCTGACACGTCGCGCTGATCGGCGTCGCTCGCAATCGCCTTGTCCGTCGCGCTGGCCTCCGGTAACCGGCCACGCGTCGCCATGAGCCCGGCCGACAGCGAACCGTACAGCCGCTCAAGGTCGAACACACGCGGAAACGCGTGCATCATACTCAGCGTTTCCGTATCACCCGCGAAGATGCCGGAAATGAACGGGTCCACGGCATAATCGAGGACTTCGCCACCCATCCGACGGCGCACGAACGACGCGATCGACTCGTCCGCGTCGTTCGACCTTTTTCGCACCAGTGGCTCCAGCAGCACCCGTAGCTTCGCCCTCAGCGAGAACAGCCGAGTGGAGAGCATCGCTGGCGGCGTCATGGGAAACGATTGCAGCGTGCCGTTGCGCACGATGTAGCGACGGTTGGCCGTCGGGTTCGCTTCTACCACATCGCCCAGCAGGTCGAGCTGCGCGAGGAGCGCGTCGACCGGCGCGGACGTGACGAACGAATTCGGACCATGCTCCGCGAGAAATCCGTCGGTATGCGACGTGCGAATCGCGCCACCGGTATGTCCGCTCGCTTCATACAGCGTGACGTTCACCCCGCGCCGCTGGAGCTCGTACGCGGCCACGAGTCCCGTAATGCCCGCGCCGACCACCGCGACCGAGCGATGGTCGCCAGCATTCGTTTCGGGTCGTGGCACGACGTCGTGCGAGTCAGCGAGCGCGCGCATGGGTCATGCTCCTGTCACGGAGGAGACCCAGTCGCGAGGCTCGAGCAGCTGAAGGAGGCGCGCCTCGAAGGACTCCGGGGCGTACCGCGGGGCATAATGCCACATCGCCACGGGGGGCAAGCTCATCAGCACGCTCTCCACCCGCGCGTTCGTTTGCAGACCGAAGATCGTGCCGCGGTCGTGCACGAGATTGAACTCCACGTACCGGCCGCGGCGCACGAGCTGGAACTCACGCTCGGCGTTCCCGAACGCTTCGTTGCGCCGCCGTTCGACGATCGGTTCGTACGCCTGGCGCAACACCCGGGCTACGTCGCTCACGAACGCCTGCACGCCATCGTGATCAAGGCCGTACGCGGCATCGTCAGGACGCAGGTGATCGAAGAAGATGCCGCCGATCCCCCGCGCTTCGTTGTCGCGATGCACGTTTACGAAATACTCGTCGCACCACTGCTTGAAGTCGGGATAGAACCGCGCGTGATGGCGATTGGCCATGTCGCGCAGCGCACGGTGGAACGTGACGCCGTCTTCTACGTGCGGGTAGAACGGGGTCAGGTCCGTGCCGCCGCCGAACCAGCTGTCGGTGAGTTGGCCGTGCTCGTCGGTCAGCTCGAAGTAGCGGACGTTGAGATGCACGGTGGGCACCTTCGGGCTCCGCGGGTGCACGACCAGGCTGACCCCCGTCGCAAAGAAGTGCGTCGCGCCGGCGGCCGCCCCCTGTCCACCCAGTCGTCGCGCCGCCAACTCCGGCAATTCGCCCATCACGGCGGAACGATTGATGCCCGCCTTCTCGAACGTGACACCGTCGGTCATCACGCGGGCGACACCGCCCCCGCCGCCCGCACGCTCCCAGCGATCTTCGGTGAACGTCCCGCCGCGGTCGAGCCGTCCAAAGAACGACGTCAGTTCGTCATGCAGGCCGGCGATCCAGCGTGTGGCGTCCGCCCGACGCGTCGCCACCGAGGGGGCAGGAGTCGGCACGGCCGTCGGAAAGACGGCGGCGCTCATCGTGCTCCCACCAGCTGCGCCGTCCGCGCGAGCGGTTGGGCCGCCTCGATCTCGTCGTCCGTCCACTTCCATTCCTTCACGGCGTCGATGAAGGCCCGCGCGTGATCGGGCGACACATCCGGCAGAATGCCGTGTCCCAGATTCGCAATGTGTCCGATCGGACCGAAGGCACGAATCATCGCATGCGTGCGACGACGAATATCGGCCGGCGGTCCGTACAGCGCGCACGGATCGAGATTTCCCTGCATGGCGACGCGGAACGGATCCAGCTGACGACGTGCATCCTGCGGCGACGTATGCCAGTCCACACCGATCGCGTCGGCATTGGTGGCGGCGGCGATCTCCGCCAGCGCCCAGCCGGCGCCCGGTGCGAAGACAATCACCGGGACCCCTGCTTCACGGGCCTTGTGTGCACAGCGCGCGAGGTACGGCAGCGCAAACGTGCGGAACTCGTCAGGGCCGAGGGCACCGGCCCACGATTCGAAGAGCTGCACGACCTGCGCACCGGCCGCGACCTGCGCCACCAGGTACTCTCCCACGGCGTCGGCAATCTTGCCGAGCAAGGCATGCGCCATCTCGGGGTTTTCGTACAGCATACGCTTGGCGACTGCGAACTGCTTCGTGCCTTTGCCTTCGACCATGTAGGCCGCGAGTGTCCACGGCGAGCCGGCGAACCCGATGAGTGGCACTTTGCCGTCGATCTCGCGACGGGCCAGCTTCAGGGCGTCGAGCACGTACGCGAGATGCTCCTGCGGATCCACGGCGTGCAGCTGGTCCAGATCCTTGAGCGAGCGGAGCGGGGAGGGGAACTGCGGGCCGACGCCTTCATCGAGCGTGAGGTGCATGCCCATGGCTTCGGGGATGACCAGGATGTCGCTGAAGATGATCGCGGCATCCACGCCAACGAGGTCCAACGGCTGCAGCGTGACTTCCACGGCCAGCTCCGGCGTGCGGCACATCGTCAGGAAGTCCGACTTCGCACGGACCGCACGATACTGCGGCAGATACCGTCCTGCCTGGCGCATCATCCACACCGGCGGGCGCTCGACGGCCTCACGCCGGAGCGCGCGGAGGAGCAGATCATTCGCCGGCAATGACGGGGCGGGCATCGAACTCACGTGAACTGCTCCGGTGAAAGAATCATCGACGGCCGGCGCTCGCGCGGTGCGGGGGGCGCGACCGGCGCGTCCCCGATTGGTGCCGACGCCACGATGGGCTTGGCGGCGGCCGCACGCGGCGTCCGAATGGTGCGCGGCTCTGGGGCCGCCACCGGTGAAAACATCTCGAGCAGCATCATCGCTTGCGCATCCAGCGGCTCGCCGCGCTGCACGGCGCGACGCAACGCCGCCATCGGGCCCGCCAAGAGCTTCGCGACGATGCGCGACGCCGCGCGCTCCGCCACGCCCTCGTCTTTCGAGGCAAAGGCGACTTCCCGCCGTGCCACGCCTTCGAGCGCTTCCCGCAACGGCTTGATGGCATCGCGCGCCGGCATCGTGGCGATCCACTCCATGAACGCACCGATCTCGTCCTCGCAGATGCCCGTGGCCACGGGGACGGCATCACGACGCATCGTTTCGGCGGTCAAAATCGGCTGATGCAGCGTGTCGAGATCGACCAGCGTGACACCAGGCTGCTCCGTGACGGCCGGGTCGATGTTGCGAGGCAGACTCAAATCCATCAGCAGCAAATCATAGCCGACGGCGGCACACGATTCGCGGCCACGGGCGAGCTCCGTCGCCACGATGACAGGGACTTCACTGCCCGTGGCCACGATGACGACATCGGCCATCGCCGCTTCCACGTGACGCGTCTCGAACGGCGCGGCGCGACCACCCACGAACTTGGCGAGCTCCTGCGCCGTCTCGAACGTGCGGTTCACGATCACGAGATCGCGCGCGCCGAGCTTGTGCAACTGCTTCGCTGCCCGCGCGCCCGTCTTCCCCGCGCCCACCAGGAGACAGCGCGCATTCTCGAGATTGCCGAATCGCTGGCTGGCCGTGATGGCGGCTTCAGCGCCGACCGAATTGCGACCCGTCGTGAGGGACGTCTCGGTCTGTACCCGCTTGCCCGCACGAAGCGCCGTCTCGAACAGTCGATGCAGCACCGGGCCCGCCGTATGCCCGCGCGAGGCGCGCTTGTAGGCGGCCTTGAGTTGCCCGAGAATCTGCCCGTCGCCGAGGACCTGAGATTCCAGTCCGGCCGCGATCCGCACCACGTGCCGCGCGGCCTCGACGCCAAGTCGACGGGTGGCCGTCTGCAGCAGCTGGTCGCCCTCGACGCGCGTGCGCATCCATCGTCGCGCCAGCGTTTGGACGGCGCGCTCGACCACCGTCGGGTCGTCGCTGTCCACCCACGCGTACAACTCGGTACGGTTGCAGGTGGAAATCAACGCGGCTTCGGTGACAATTTCGCTGCGGGCCGTGCGATACAACTGCGTGAGACGCTCTTCCGACAGATGGAAGCGTTCACGAGTGGCCACGTCGGCCTGACGGAAATCGATCGCAATCGATATCAGCATCGGCGTACCGTCTCGGGACTGCTACTCATGCGGTCGCGAGACCGGTAAGGTGCGCGAGGTTCTTCAAGAAGATTCTCACGTGGGCGAATGGCTTGGCCTTGACCAGCTGCTTGTTCATGTACCCGTCGAACGTGAGCTGCTGCACATCGAGATCGCGACAGATCGCGACGAAGCGTTCGCGGCGGTTGTCGTTGCGGTACCAGAACGATTGCATGATGTCGAGCACGGCGAACACCGGACCATGCATGCGCATGAAGCGACGACGGGCCCGACGCAATGCCTTCGCGTTCCCCGTAGCCAGCGCGTCCAACACCGCCTCGGCCGCGAATCGCCCGCCGGTCATCGCATAGAAGATCCCTTCGCCACTGGCCGGCGCCACCACGCCCGCCGCGTCGCCCGCCAACACCACATCGCGGCCGTTGTCCCATTGCGGCAGCGGCTTGATCGGGATTGGCGCGCCCTCCCGCCGCAGCGTTTCCACGCCAGCCAGTCCGGTGTCCTGGCGCAGCTTCGCGACGGCATCCTTGAGCCCGAAGCCCTTCTGCAAGGTCCCGGTCCCGATGCTCGTGGTCGCGCCATGCGGGAACACCCACGCATAAAAGTCGGGCGAGAGCGGCGCTTGATAGTACACGTCGCAGCGGGCCGCCCCAAAGTTCGCGGCATGGCCGGCCACCGGCGACTTCACAATCTCGTGGTACGCGAACACGTGCTTCGCTTTGTGCGCGTTCGGGATGCACTGGCGCGCGACGGGCGAGAGCGCGCCGTCGGCGCCGATCACCATCCGGGTACGGACCTGCCGCGTCTCCCCGGATCGCGAGCGCCCGTCGGTGTAGCTCACGATCGGGATGCCGTCCGCGCCTCGCGCGAACGTCGTGAAGGTCCCGGTCCGCCGCTCGGCACCAGCCTGCTCGGCCCGCGTGCGAAGCCACTCATCGAACACGTCGCGGTCGACCATCCCCACGTAGCCGTTGCCCACCGGGATGTCCACGGTGCGCGACGTCGGAGAGATGATGCGCGCCGTGTCGATCCGGGCGACCATCAGCGAATCGGGCACCGCGAAGTCGCGCAGCAACTGAGGCGGGACCGCGCCACCGCAGGGCTTGGTGCGCCCGGCGCGATCGAGCAGCATCACCGACCGGCCGGCTTTTGCCAGCTCATGCGCCGCCGTCGCGCCGGCGGGACCACCGCCGATCACCACCACGTCGTACAGGTCGTGCTGTGGCAGTTCGCTCATACAACAATCCCTCGCAAAGACGTGGACATGCCGCTCCGATGTGACGAAGGCCGGAGCATCATTGGAGTACCGCCGGGAGCAATTCCGCACGCTCGCGAAACACATCATTGGCGCGCTCGCTGGACGCGCTGCGGAGCGCGAGGAACGCCGACGCGGCAAACAAGACCGCCTCGACACTGAACACGGCGAGATAGCCGCGCAGCGGCGACTCGAGGACCGCTTTCGCCGTGTCGACCCCAACCGCGCCCGCCATGGTGCCGGTCGCGTAGGCGAGTGCCTGCGCGGCGCCAAACACGCCAAGACGCAGGCCCGCGCGGCCATCGGTCTTGTCGCCGGTCAGCGCCATCATCGAACCGATCGCACCGATGGCAAAGACACCATTCGCCAGTCCGAGCATCATGACGATCGCGGTGAACATGCGCTCATCGCCCAGTGCCGGTGACGCCGCCAGCCCAACGTACGTGATGGCGGAGGCCAAACAGCCGGCCGCCGCCCAATGCCGGAGTTGCCCGCGTCGTGTCGCGAGGACCGCCGTCGCGATCATGCCGATCAGGACGCCACCGTGATGCATCCCGGAAAGCCTCGTGCTCTCACCCGGCGTCATGCCGAAGGCGATGCCCGCGAACGGCTCGAGAATGAGATCCTGCGCGCTGTACGCGAACATCGCGACGAACACGAAGCTGGCGAACAGTCGGGCGGCAGGCTCGTCCCACACGGTACGCAGCGCCGAGTTGAAGGAACCGCCCGACGACGTACCGGACGCCGGGGCCACGCCCGACGGGCGCGGACCACGCTCCACACCATAGGTGGCGATCGCCGCCACCACGAAGCCCACGCCGCCGATGCCGCCGGCGATCGCGATCAACCGGGTATACGAGAACGGGTCCAGGAGGGCGCCGGAAACGGCGGCGGTGATGATGATCCCCACGATCATCAGGATCCACGTGATGGCGGCCGCCCCAGCGCGTTGCGTTGGGTGCGCCCGCTCGCTCATGAGGGCGAGGAGCGGCGTGCCGGCCGCGCTCACGCCCGCGCCCAGGACAACGCTGGCGATCGCGGCGAGCGCGATACCGAGCCCCACGTTGGTCGCCATGACCGGAATACTGGCCGCCACGCCAACGCCACCCACCGCGCACACGGCTAACCCACCCAGAATCCACGGCGTGCGGCGACCACTCCGGTCGCTATCGTGACCGAGGCGCGGACGGAGAATCAGTTGCACACCGAAATGCAGCGCGACCAGCAGCCCCGGCACCGTGGCCGGCAGGGACAGCTCAACCACAATCACGCGATTGATCGTCGTGGTCAACAGGACGACGACGGCGCCGATCGCGGCCTGTACCAGACCGAGTCGCGAGAGCTGCCACCAGCTCACCGACCGGCCTCCACGATCATCGGCAACGTGCGCACGGCGAAGGCGGTGATCATCATGCCGCTGACGTAGAACGGGACGCCGAGCGCACTGAGCCACAACGCCCGTTCGCGCGGCGACTGCACGAATCGCCACATCATCATCGCTTGCACGACCACCAGTACACCGATCGCGATGGCGTGCGACGGGCGGTTCCACCACAGCAGCAGGCCGATCACGACCGTCTGCGCCAGCAGCATCACCAGGGAGGCCACGCGCGCCGCGCCGACCGCACCCAGCAGCACGGGGAGGGAATTCACGCCCATGCGCCGGTCGCCGTCCATCGCCTTGAAGTCGTTCAGCGTCATGATCCCATGGGCGCCGATGCTGTACAGGATGGCGAGCCACACCAGCGGCATCGGCGGCACCTGATTGCCCAGCATGATGCCGGCGCCGGTGACCCAGGCGAGTCCTTCATACGTGAAGCCGACGGCCGTGTTGCCGATCCAGCCGTTGCGCTTGAAGCGGAACGGCGGCGCACTGTAGCCCCACGAGAAGAGCAGGGCGATGGCGACGGCCGACATCCCGAAGGCACCGAGCGGCAGCGCGGCCACCAGGCACAATACCGTCCAGACGATGGCAATCGTGAGGCCCCATTGACCAGGAATCCGCCCGGAGGGAATGGGACGCGATGGCTCGTTGATCGCATCGACATGCCGATCGAACCAATCGTTGACGGCTTGGCTTGACGCGCACACGAGCGGTCCCGTGATCGCGATCCCGAGCGCGAGCAGCGCTTTGCGATCGGACAGGGGCACGCCCGCGGCAATGGCGCCGCAGGTGAACGCCCACATCGGCGGGAACCACGTCACTGGCTTGAGCAGCGTCAGGACCGCTTTAGGGTCCAGGCGCGCTGGCGCAGACTGTACGGAAAAGCTGACGCTCATAGGCGTCTAGTTTAGTTGACAGTTCGCAAATGCAACAGAGGAAATTTGCGCCTGACGGAAAGACTCCTCGGTCCGAATCTCAGGAACGACAAACGGCCGGGGGAAGCAGGCCGTTTGTCGTTCCACGCGCTCAGCTGACCGGGGTGCCGTCCCCACCACCCGGCGACACCAGTCGGTGGCGTCGCAGTTTCATATAGAGGCTCTGGCGGCTCACCCCGAGGACTTCGGCCGCCGAGGTCCGGTTGTCGTGCGTGAGCTCGAGGGCCGCTTCAATGAAGTGCCGCTCGACGAGGTCGACCGTATCGCGGACGAGGTCCCGTAACTGGACGCGCCCGACGAGCGACGTGAGCTCTTCGACGGCGCGCGTCAGATCACGGGCGCCCTGGGGCGTCGCCGCGAGGCGACGGCCAATGTCGCGCACCGTGAATCCGATGCACGGCTCCTCGGCGTCCGGCGCCCAGACGGCCGAGACCTCGACTTCACTCGTGTTCCCGTGGCTCCCGCGTGCCGACGTCGCCATGAGGCGAACCGCCCCATTCTTCTTGAGCATGCTGGTGAACACGGGGAAGTCGGCTCCCGGTCGTCCAATGTACGTCGACAGCAGGGTCCCGCGGACCTGCTCCTCGCTTCCCAGCTCCGTCAGATCAAGAAACGCGCGGTTGGCCGTAAGGACGTGACCCTCCAGATCGGTCACGACGAAGCCATCCGGCGACCGCTCAATCAGGTCGATGGTGCGCAGCGGCGAACCGGCGGACGCATGTGCCGCCGGGGCGACGTCGGCCGCTGCGAAGCGGACCAGCAAGAGCGTCGCCGATTCCTGGCGGAAGCATGAAGCGGAGGCCTGATACGAGCGCCCCCCCGACGCCATCGTGACCAGCACGTCGCCCGCCCGCCCGGCACTGCGCGCGGTGGCGGTCAGCTCGTCGAGGGCACGATCTCCCGGCTCATCCGCCCCAAAGGGGAACAGCCGACCGATCAGGCGATCCGGCGCATCGCCAAACACCTGGCCCGCGGCGGTGTTGGCATCGAGCACTTTCAGCGTCATCGCGTCGATCACGAGAATCGCGTCGCTGGCGATCTGAAAGAGCAGGCGATAGCGAGTCTCGACGTGGCGGAGCTTCCAGTAGTCGCGCTCCATGGCCTGCTGCGCCTCGACCAACCGCTGCTGTAGCGCCGAGACTTGTCGCATGTCGCGGCCGACCGCGACCACGCCGCCATCCCGCCCGAGCCGGAGCGCGGTGTAGGCAATCGGCAGGTCGGCCCCGTCAACCCCGAGTTGATTGACCTGCCGGCGCTTCGAGACCCCGGTCGCGAGCGCCTCCTTCATCAGCGTGTCGATCTTGGCGCGCGTATCGGACGTGACGGTGTCGATCCACGGGCGCCCAACCCACTGCGAAGCGGTCTCGAGTTGGCCTTCGGCCGCGCCGAGCGCGACGTCGCGAATGACGCCGACGCTGTCCATAATGAGCGCGATGTCCCCCGAGACGGCAAACAGCGATGCCGCCGTCCGGGCGTCAACATCGGCGAAGACCGCGTCAGTCACGTCGAAGGCCGTCACCGAGCTCCCCGTGGTCGCCTCCGGTTTCCGTGGCCCCCCCCGCCGCGGCGCGGCGCGCGACGTCGAGCAGCGCACGGGCCGCCGTCGGCGCCCCCCGGGCATCGGCGGCGACGGCATTCGCACCCACATCGTCAGCCAGCGTTGGGTCGTCCACGAACACTTGCCCGCCCAGCAAGATCTGCACATGCGGATTGCGTGACGCGGACTTGAGCCGCCGGATGTCGCGCTTCAAGATCGGCAGTCGGCTTTCGCTGCCGACCGAAAAGCCGATGACGTCGCACCACTCGGCGCTCACCATCGTGAGCAGATCGCTCTCGGACCATGGCGCCCCCACCAGCACGCGCCATCCGTCACGCAACAAGAACTCCCCGACCATGATGATGCCCAGCGTGTGCTGCTCGCCCGGCAGACAGGTGAGAATCACGTGGCCCACCGGCTCGCTCCGGGTCGCATCGGCCAGAAAGACCTGCGAGAGATCGCGGAGCAGCCGCTGCATGCGCCCGAGGGAGACCGTCACCTCGACGAAGTCGCATTCATCGCGGTCCCACAGCTCGCCGAGGCGGCGGGCCGATGGGGCCAGCAGGTCGAGGTAGACCGCCTCGACCGAGGCGCCCTCGGCGAGGACCTCGCGAATAAACAGCCCCGCGCGTTCGTCGTCCGCGCTGCGAATCGCCGAGACAAAGTGGTCGACATCGGCGTCCGAGAAGTCCCTGTTGATGGCGGCCGAGAGTGTGGGCGGCACGGGCCCCGCGCGGTGGCTCGCCAACAGACGCGGCACGATCTCATTCTCGATCGTGCGATCGAGCCGCTCGAGGCGGTCGGACCGGCGGGGGGCCGAGGGCGATTCCATCACGTCGTGGCTTGTGCCCAGAGCGGGCGTCACCGATCGGTGACGGGGAGCGGCAGGCTGGGGAAGGGAGCCGAACATCGCCGCGGGAGCTCCTGAGCGCAAGAACGGAAATACGGAATCGCGCACCTTTTCGGGCGCGATCCACGGACCCCACCATTCTGTGACGGCCTGTTTAGATTGTCAAGCAAGGTTGACGTAAACTTTTCTTGACAACTTCTGCGCGATTCCCTACTCTCGTGTCATCTGGGAATGCGAACCCCCGAGAGATGGTAACCGATGACTCTGTTCCCCCCCGCCTCGGGCGCGCTCACCGCGCCCGCCGGCGCCCGTACCCCGTCGCCGCAGGCGCCGAGGACCGGATTGTATACGCCTGAGCAGCGCCTGCGTCGTGATGCGACGCGCTGGACGCTCGTGCAAGGGATTCTGGCGCCCGTCCAGTTCGTGGTCATGGCGATCTCGGTGTGGCTCGTGCTCCGGTACCTCCGAACCGGCAACGGACTCGCGGCCGCCAACCTCTCGGTCGTGGTCAAGACGTTCGTGCTCTACACCATTATGGTAACGGGCGCGATCTGGGAGAAAGTCGTGTTCGGCAAGTACCTCTTTGCCGACGCCTTCTTCTGGGAGGATGTGGTCAGCATGGGCGTCATCGCCCTCCATACCGCATACCTCGCTGGCCTCGCGCTCGCATGGGCGCCCCGCACGTTGATGGGCCTCGCCCTCGTCGCCTACGGTACGTACGCCGTCAATGCCATCCAGTTCGTGCTCAAGCTCCGCGCGGCCCGCCTCCAGGAAGCCGAGTCGCTCCGCCACGGGGTGGCCGCGTGAGCACGGTCATGGAGCTCCCCGTCATTCGCGAGCGTGGGCAGCGCGAGGTCTTTTGCGGACTCACCGGCATCGTGTGGCTGCATCGGAAGATGCAGGACGCCTTCTTCCTCGTGGTCGGCTCCCGCACCTGTGCACACCTCGTGCAGTCGGCGGCCGGTGTCATGATCTTCGCCGAACCGCGCTTCGCGACGGCCATTCTCAGCGAACGCGATCTCGCCGGCCTCGCCGATGCGAACGACGAGCTCGATCGCTGTGTCCGGCAGCTCCTCGATCGGCGTCCCGACATCTCGACCTTGTTCCTCGTGGGCTCGTGCCCGTCGGAAGTGATCAAGCTCGATCTGCACCGCGCCGCCGAACGGCTGAATGAACAGTTCCTGCCGCGTGTACGCATTCTGAATTACTCGGGAAGCGGCATCGAGACGACCTTCACGCAGGGCGAAGACGCGTGCCTGCGCTGCATGGTCCCTCATCTGCCGGAGTCCACCAGTGCCACCGCCGAGCTCATGGTGGTCGGTACGATGGCCGATGTGGTCGAAGACCAGTTCACGCGCCTGTTCGCGCAGCTCGGCGTTGGGCCCGTGCACTTCTTCCCGCCGCGGATGGCCCGTGACCTGCCGCCCGTCGGACCCAACACCAAGCTCTTGCTCGCGCAGCCGTTCCTCGGCGAAACCGCGCGGGCCCTCATCGCACGCGGGGCGACCCTTCTCCCGTCGCCGTACCCGTTCGGGGTCAATGGCACCACCGCCTGGCTCAAAGCGGCGGCCGACGCGTGGGGCGTGAGCACCGAGCGGTTTGGTGCGGTCACCGCCGCGCCGGCGGAGCGCGCCCGCGTCGCGCTCGCGCGGTATGGTCCGTGGCTTCAGGGCAAGCGCGTGTTCTTCTTCCCCGACTCCCAGCTCGAAATCCCGCTCGCGCGCTTCCTGTACGAAGAGTGCGGCGTCGACCTGGTGGAGGTGGGCACGCCGTATCTCGATAAGCTCATGATCATGTCGGAGCTCGAGCGCCTGCCGGCGACGGCGCAGATCAGTGAAGGGCAGGACGTCGAGAAACAGCTCGATCGGTGCCGCGACGCGCGCCCGGATCTCACCGTCTGCGGCCTCGGACTCGCCAATCCGCTCGAGGCCGAGGGGCTGCGTACCAAGTGGTCCATCGAACTCGTGTTCTCTCCCGTGCACGGCTACGAGCAGGCGGGCGATCTGGCAGAACTTTTCGCGCGGCCGCTTGATCGCGCGCAGCGTCTCGCAGTCTGAGGATCACGGCATGGAACTGACGCTCTGGACGTACGAAGGCCCGCCGCACGTGGGCGCGATGCGCATCGCGACCTCGATGAAGGGCGTGCATTACGTTTTGCATGCGCCGCAAGGCGACACGTACGCGGATCTGCTCTTCACCATGATCGAGCGCCGTGACGCACGACCGCCGGTGACCTATACCACGTTCCAGGCGCGCGATCTCGGCGGTGACACGGCGGAGCTCGTGAAGTCGGCAGTGCGTGACGCCTACGAACGCTTCAAGCCCGACGCCATGCTGGTCGGTGAGTCGTGCACGGCGGAACTCATTCAGGATCAGCCCGGATCGCTCGCGATGGGGATGTCGCTGCCGATCCCCATCGTACCGCTGGAGCTGCCGGCGTACTCGAAGAAGGAGAATTGGGGCGCCAGCGAGACGTTCTATCATCTCGTTCGCACCCTGTTGCTCCCCCTCGCGCCAGCGCCCGGCTCGCCGCCACGGGAAAGCGTGGCATCCGCCACCACCCGCGAAAACCGCCGTCCGCGCTGCAACCTGCTGGGGGCAACCGCGCTCGGCTTCCGGAATCGCGACGATGTACGCGAAGTCACGCGGCTGCTGCGGGACATCGGCGTCGACGTGCATGTGTGTGCGCCGCTGAATGCCACGGTGAAGGACATTCAGGCGATGCCGTACGCCGACTTCAACGTCGTGCTCTATCCTGAAGTGGCCGACACGACCGCGCGCTGGCTGCAGAAAACCTTCGGTCAGCCCACGGTGCGCACCGTACCGATCGGCGTCCTCGCCACGCGTGAGTTCGTCGAGGACGTGGG
>NZ_JBILKJ010000160.1:0-5735 GCF_044376735.1 Gemmatimonas sp. | reverse complement strand
CTGGGCCCGTGGGGGCGCTCTCTCCTGCTCGGCGCTGTCTCGCTCTCGATCTTCGGCACCATCAACGGCGACCTCCTGGTCTCTCCGCGATGCCTTTATGCGGCCGCCAAGGACGGATTGCTCCCCGCGCCGCTGGCGAGGCTCCATCCGCGCACCGGCTCGCCGTACGTGGCCATTCTGGTGTTCGCGGCGATCGCTTGCGCGCTGGCGGTGCTCGGGGCCTTCAAATCGCTGGCCATCCTGGGCACCTCGTCGGTGTTGCTGGTGGACGTCTTCGTGTGCCTGGCTGTGTTGCGCCTGCGGCAGCGTGGCGTACAGGCCGCTGACGCCCCCTTCGTCATCCCCGGCGGGCCGCTCGTACCGATCCTGGGGGCCACGGTGTGCCTCTGGGTGCTCTCCAACCTGGCACGGGAAGAGTTGCTCGGGCTCAGCGCTCTGGTCTTCTTCTCGGGCGGCCTGTACCTGCGCATCATGCGGGCGCGCCAGTTCGCAGCGGCAAGGGCGGCCCGCTCCTCCTGATTCGCCATCGCGCCCCGGCGGTGCGATATTCGCAGACACCGCTCTGCTTCACCCGCTATTCACGCACAAGGACTTCACCCATGCGACACGCCCTTCGCTACGCCGGCAACTTCGAAACGAACTTTCCGAAGCTGACCTCCGCCACGACGTCCTTTCAGGGCAGTGATGGCCAGCCGCACGACTACGCCCCGTGGCCGGAAGGGGTGGACGGGTTGCGTATCTCGTTCATGGAGAAGGCCGGCAAGAAGTTCGTGGCGGTCCGCATCGCCGACGATACGAGTGACGTCGTGTTGCACAACGAGATGGTGCTGGTGCCGGGCGAGCATTTCGGCTTTGGTGTGCACCTGCATGGCACGCCCACGGTGATCGAGGACAACATCGCCATCATGAAGCTGCTGGAAGACGCGACCAAGAAGAATGTGGGGCACAGCGACGAACTGCTGCAGATACGGGCGCGCTTCAAGGCCGCGACCGCCAAGCACTAGAGTTCGCGGCAACACAAAGGGCGTGCGGCGCTGATTCACTCAGCGTCGCACGCCCTTCGCCGTTACCTCCTACTACTGCGTGCTTACTGCTTTTCCTTCCCGTCGTCGCCCTTCGGCTGCGCAACTTGCGCCCGTACCGTCGGGTACTCGATGCCGAGCTGCTCGAGATACGTTTTGAACTTCGTCGGATCGTAGTAGAACTTCTGCAGCTGCGTCTTGTACTTCGCCATGATGTCGGCGTTCAGGTACGTCGGCGGTGTGTCCTGTGGACGGATGAACGGCGTGTACTTCACGTCCTTCGTCTGCACGTTCTTGAAATAATCCCACGCGTCGGCCACGACCTTCGGCGTCATGAAGATGTCGAGCATCGTGAGCGCCTGCACCTTCGCACCGGCCAGGGCGCCCTTGTGCGCGATCGGCGTCGCCATCGAGATCGCGTTGGCCCAGTTGTGCCCCGGCAGTCCCGGAATGTTCGACGGGAAGCGCAGCGTGATCGTGGGCACGTTCCACGCGATGTCACCGATGTCGTCGGAACCGCCACCCATCCAGTTCTGCGGCGTTTCGGCGCCACGCAGCTGCTTGTTCACCTGCTCCGACAGGCCGAAGTCCGGCGATCCTAGTTCCTTCTGGATGCCCTTCGCCAGCGTCTGGTCTTTGTCGTCCCACTTGGGCATGCCGACCGCGACCACGTTGGCGTGCATCGCTTCGGCGATCGGCTTGCTGAAGTGTGCCGACCATCCGGAGCCGAGAATCGCGATCGTGTCGAGCTTCGTGTCCGTCATCATCGCCGCGCCTTCGGCGATCTTCTTGCCCACCTCGAACAGCGCCATCGTGCGCGGATAGTCCTGCTCGCGGAAGTAGAACCAGATGCTCGCCGTGCTCGGCACCACGTTCGGCTGATCGCCACCGTCCTTGATCACGTAGTGCGAGCGCTGCTGCAGCCGCAGATGTTCACGCTTGTACTCCCATGCCTGACCCATCAGCATCACGGCGTCGAGCGCGCTCTTGCCGCTCCACGGCGCACCGGCTGCGTGGGCGCTGGAGCCACGGAAACGGAATTCGGCGGATAGCAGGGCACTCGAGCCGCTGGCCCCCCAGGACACGCCGAGATCGTTGCCGACATGCGTGAACAGCGTGACGTCGGTGTTCTTGAACAGCCCTGAGCGCACGAGGAACGCCTTGCCCGCCATCTGTTCCTCGGCAATGCCCGGCCACAGCAGCAGCGTGCCGTTGATCTTGTCGCGCTGCATGAGCTGCTTGACCACGATCGCCGCCACGATGTTCACGGCCTGACCGGCGTTGTGCCCTTCGCCATGTCCCGGGCCGCCGCTCACCATCGGGTCGCGATACCCCACGCCCGGCTTGTTGCTGGCCTGCGGGATGCCGTCCACATCGGAGCCGAGGGAAATCTCCGGCTTGCCGGTGCCGTAGCTCCACTTGGCGGTCCAGGACGAGGGCATGCCCGCCACGCCCTTCTCGATCGTGAACCCTTCCTTTTGCAGCAGCGTGGTGATGTAGCGCTGCGACTCGAACTCCTGGAAGCCGAGTTCCTGGAACGAGAAGAGCATGTCCACGATTTCCTGGACTTGCTTGGCGCGCGACTCGACCATCTGCAGCGCCTCGGCCTTGAGCTTCTCGAGGCGGGGGTCGGCGGAGGCAGCGGGGGCGGTGGCCGGCGGAACGGTCGCGCCCTGCGCCAGCAGCGCGGGCGCAGACGACGGCACCGCGGCCAATGCCGTCAGGCCGAGGACAACGGAACGGGTAGAGCGAAAGCACTCGCGAAAGCGGGTCGGATGCACGGCGGACTCCCTGGGGTGGTCGGCGACTTTCGGACGGGGCTCGCCGGCACCCCCTCACCAACGGGGCAGCACAGGCGAACCACGAAACTACGTTTCGGGACGGGAAACCGCTCGGTTGGCCCTCCCGTACGGTCACCCGACAGCGCAGGTCGTTCCCTTTTCTTGTTCCCCCGTTCATGCGTCCTTCGAAATCGCTCCGTGCAGTCGCCCTCGTCGGCGTCATGAGCCTGGTCTCGGTCGCGAGCCCCGATGCCCTCCCGGGGCAGGCGCGCCGCGCGGCACCGGTCAAGCGCGACACGCTCACGGCCGCGGAACGCGCCGTCGCGCGGGAAACCTCCCGCGACGCCCGCGCCATGGCGCGCCGACAACTGTCTCCCGACAGTGTGGTGCGACGCCTGCGGGCCGACTCGGCCAGCGCCTCGGCCTTCAGCGACGCCGAGGCCAAGCAGATCCTCCTCAAGGCCCGCGAGGCGCGAGTGCGGCAGGACAGCGCGCTCCGGGCCTACAAGGCCACCGCCACCCAGCGCATTTCGATGGGCATGGGGGCGAGGCGGCTGGGGCTGGAAAAGCTGCTCTTCCGCGGCGACAACGTGGCCGAGATCGCGTGGCGTCGTGACGTGGGCGTCCGGGTGCGCCCCATCGGGTCCCGGCTGACCGTGCCGATGGGGAATGGGAGCGGGGACTTCAGCAGTGCCGTGTCCATTCCGTACTTCCCGGGGCGCGAGTCGCTGTGGTTCCCGAGCAGCAACTTCGGGGTGGTGAAGAGCGACATCGACGAACGCGAGGTGATTCATCCGCTCGCCAACGGCGCGGAGACGTACTACAAGTACGCGACCGGCGACTCCGTGGATATCACGATCCCTGGCGGCCGGGTGATCAAGCTGCGTGAGTTGCGCATCACGGCGCGCCGTCCGGAATGGCGGTTGTTCGTGGGCTCGTTCTGGTTCGATCGTGACGGCGGGCAGCTCGTGCGCGCGGCGTACCGGTTGGCGGTGGACCTCGAGATCTGGGATGTCGCCTCGGACGAGAGCGTGGCCGACCAGCAGGTGAGCCGCGAGGCCGATCGCCTGCGCGATTCGATCGCCCGGGTGCGGATGCCGCGTGACATGTACGTGAAAGATTCCATCCTGCGCGCGCCGTCGGTGCAGGCGCGGGCCAGCGGCACGGGGGGAGACGATGCACCGCCGGCGTGGGTGAAGGCGACGTTCCGTCCCGCCAAGGCCAAGCTCGATGCGATCACGGTGGAGTACGGCCTGTATCAGGGCAAGTTCTGGCTGCCGCGCGCCAACAGCGCCACGGCCTCGATGCAACTCGGCTTCATCCGCACGCCATTCAGCATCGATGAGAAATTCACGTACGACGAGGTGAACGGCGACTTCTCGCTGGCGGCGATCCCGGCCGCGCGCCTCGCGCGCACCGGCGCAGATTCGGCGTCCGGCACCGACGCGGCTGGCGATACTACGGTGCTGGTGGGGAACGGGGAGGTATCGATCAACATCGGGAGTGGCGCGGTGTCGGGCGGTACCGGCAGCGCTGAAGTCGATACGGCGAAGCTGTCGGCCACCGAGCGCCTGCGACGTCGGCTGTGCGCGCAGGATTCCACCTATACCCGCGTGGAGCGCCGCTACGAGGGCGCGTTGCGGGTGGCGTACGACATGCCGTGCGATGCCTCGAAGCTCGTGAATTCGCCGGCGCTGCCACCGGCGGTCACGTCGGATGATGAGCTCTTCGACCTCAAGGCCCGCGACGCACTGCTGGAGGCGCTCGACCTCTCGTTGCAGCCGGGATGGATGCCGCAGCGGCCCACGATTCGGGTCGGTTCCGACCTGCTGCGCTTCAACCGGGTGGAAGGGCTCTCGGCCGGCGTGAACGTATCACAAGTGCTGGGGGCCGGGTACACGCTCACCGGTGTGGCGCGCATCGGACACGCCGATCTGCACGCCAATGGCGAACTGTCGCTGGCGCGCAGCAACGGCGCGCGGACCGTCACGGCCACCGCGTACCATCGCCTCGCGGCCGTCAACCCCGACTGGGGTGGGGGACTCACGCTCGGTCCGTCGTTGCCGGCGCTCTTGTATGGGCGCGACGAAGGGTTCTACTACCGCTCCATGGGCGTCGAGCTCGGTGAGCGTCGCGAACAGCGCCGTGGCGCGTTCGAGTACAAACTGTTCGTCGAACGGCAGTGGACGGCGGGCGACTCCACGGTGGTCAACACCTTCTCGCTGGCAAAGCTGATTGCCGATCGGCGATTCGGTCGGAACATCCAAGCGGATCGCATGAGTGTGACCGGGGTGTCGGGGACGTACACGCGGGTGCTGCTCGAGCGTCCGCAGGGGCTGCGACTCACCACCGTGCTGAACGGCGAAGCGGGCACGGGGACCTTCCAGTATGCGCGCGCGTCCGTCGAGGCCACGGCGGCGCGTCCGGTGGGGCGATTCGCGACGGCGTTGACGGGCGCGATCGGCAGTTCGATCGGCAATGTCCCACGGCAGCGCGGCTGGTTTCTGGGCGGCGTGCGGACCGTGCGTGGGCAGATCCCCGGCACGCAAGACGGCGATGCGTTCTGGATGGCGCGTGCGGAAGTGGGGACGAAGCAGGGCGTCGTCCGGCCCGTCGGATTCTTTGACGTAGGCATGGCGGGGAGCCGAAAGACGTTCGGAACCGTGCAGCCGCAGCGTGGGGCCGGCGTTGGGTTCGGCGTCCTCGACGGGTTGCTTCGCGTAGACTTTTCGCGCGGCTTGTATCCGTTGAAGCGCTGGCGGACAGACTTTTACCTGAGTGCGGCGTTGTAACGCTCGGCGCGCTGGACAGCAGCCTCGGTCATCATGAACGGCCCGCAAGCGAAGCATGTCCTGTTCCGAGTGCTCGACGATCTGCACCTCGCGCTCGTGCTGCTGCTGGTCGATCCGACGCGACGGTGGGGTGGCAGGCC
>NZ_JBILKJ010000159.1:0-5744 GCF_044376735.1 Gemmatimonas sp. | reverse complement strand
GGCAACTCGCCATCGAAGAGGCGGTGCAGATTGCCGCGGAAGTGGGTGACGCACTCGCCGCCGCACACGCCCTCGGCATCATCCACCGCGACATCAAGCCCGAGAATATCCTGCTGCAGGACGGGCATGCGCTCGTGGCCGATTTCGGCATCGCGCTCGCGGTGCAGACGGCGGGTGGACAGCGCATGACGCAAACGGGGCTGTCGCTTGGGACGCCGCAGTACATGAGCCCCGAGCAGGCGGTGGGGGAGAAGTCCGTCGATGCGCGCAGCGACCTGTACGCGCTCGCTGCGGTCACGTACGAGATGCTCACCGGCGATCCGCCGTTTCAGGGGAACAACGTGCAGGCGATCATCGCCCGCATCATCTCCAGTGAACCGGAGCCGGTGGAGACGCTGCGCAAGAGCGCGCCCGTTGGTATGAGCGCCGCCGTGATGAAAAGCCTGGCGAAGTTGCCGGCGGATCGGCATGCGGATGTGCGGCAGTTCGTCGCGGCGTTGCGCGGTGACGCCGTGTCGTGGCGCTCGTCGGGGCGCTCGTCGGGGCGCTCGTCGGGCGCGCGCGTCGCCCCCGCGCGATCGGCGAGCACACTGCGGTGGATCGCGGTGGTCCTGCTGGCGCTGCTCGCCGCCGCAGGGTGGTGGCCGCGACCCTCAGCGTCGGCAGCGAACACGCCGGTCGCACTGAGCATCGAGCTGCCCGACGGGGTGAGCGCGGACAACTTGGGCCGCCCCATCACCATCAGTGCCGATGGGAAGCTGGTGGTCGTGGCCGGCGCGGCGAACGACGGATCGCGCCAGCTCTATCGACGTCGGTTGGGCGAGACCGGCGCCGAGCCCGTGCCGGGGACCGACGATGCGACGTTCCCCGTGCTCTCCCCCGATGGTGCGTGGGTGGCATTCGTGTCGCGCGGCCGCCTCATGAAGGCCCCGCTGGATGGTGGTGCCGTACGCACACTCGCCGACGTGGGGGCCTGCTACGGCCTCACGTGGCTGAGCGCCAACGAGCTGGTAGTGAGCAGCGGTGGCCGCCTCGCCAAGGTGAGCGCCGAGGGGGGCAACATGACACCGCTGCCGTCGGTGGGTACCGGTGATCGGCGGACGGAGCGGTTCCCGATCGCGCTCCCCGACGGGCGCAGCCTGCTGTACGTCGAGTGGGTGGCAGGAATCCAGTCAACGCTCGTACGCGTGCGACAGGTTGACGGGACGACCGCCACACCGTTTGGCCTCGACTCGATCGTTCCGCTCGCCGTGGTGGAGGGCGGCATCATCGCCGCACTGCCCGGTGCGCGCGTGGCGTTCGTGCCGACGAATGCCGAACGCAGCGCCTCCACCGGCCTGCCGCAGGTGCTCGCAACCGGGGTCTCCACCTGGATCGACGTAGCGCATGCCGCGGCCGCGATGAGCGGGGCGCTGGTGTATCAGCCTGGCTCGGAGCTGTCGGATCTGGTGCTCTACGATCCGGCGACCCGATCCGGTACGGTCGTCTCAGACGAGCGTCGCGTCTATCAGACGCCTCGCTTTTCACCGGACGGTCGGCGGGTGGCCGTCGGCGTAAGGCCCAACGCGCAGACCGACATCTGGATTGCCGATCTGGCCAGTCACACAACGGCCCGACTCACCAAGTCGGGGCGGGCGGGGCGGCCGGAATGGATGCCCGACGGACTGCGGGTGCTGTATGAAGATCGGCAGGACACGCGCAGTACCATCGTGCGGCAACGCTGGGATGGGAGCGATGCGCCCACTGTCGTCCACGGTGGCCCACAGACCTCGGCGCGCGAAGTCGTGGCCTCGCCGGACGGGTCCCTGTTCGCGTACCGGAGCGGAACGGGGAACTCCGCTGAGATCCTGTGGCGCCGTTTCGAGGGCGACACCACCTCGAGGCCATTCGCGTCGTCACCCGGCGCCGATTTGTCGCCCCGCTTCTCCCCCGACGGCAAGCGCCTCGCCTGGGATTCCGACGTCTCCGGCACCGCGCAGGTGTACGTCGCCGTGTTTCCGTCGGGCGAAGGGCGGCTGCAGGTCTCCGACAACGGTGGCGAACAGGCGCTCTGGTCGCGCGACGGCCAAGCGATCTACTACGTGGCCAATCGCGGCCGCACCCTGATGCGCGCCACGATCGACTTTACCGGCGACGCCCGCGTGGTGAAGCGCGACACCATCGTGAACGGCGGCTTCGAGCTGACCTACCAGTGGGGCCACCCGACCTACGATGTCGCCGCTGACGGGCGCTTGCTGCTGCCGCGGCGTGAACCGGCAGGGCGCTTCCCGGTCATGCTGCTCGATTGGCGGGCGGCAACCGCTCGCGCTCAGGATGGCAAACCGTGACCGACGTGCTGACTCGCCTCGCCACCGCCCTCGCCGACCGCTACCGCGTGGAGCGCGAACTCGGCGCCGGTGGCATGGCCACCGTGTACCTCGCGCATGACCTGCGCCACGAGCGCGATGTGGCCATCAAGGTGCTGCATCCCGACCTCGGCGCGGCACTCGGCGCCGAGCGGTTCCTGAGCGAAATCAAGACCACCGCCAAGCTGCAGCATCCGCACATCCTGCCGCTGCTGGATTCGGGCGCGGCGGATGGGTTGCTGTACTACGTGATGCCGCTGGTGAAGGGCGAAACGCTGCGCACGCGCCTCGAGCGCGAGTCGCAGCTGCCGGTGGCCGACGCGCTGCTCATTGCCCGCGAAGTGGCCGACGCGCTCAGCGAGGCGCATGGGCAGGGGATCGTGCACCGCGACATCAAGCCCGAAAACATTCTCCTGCAAGGCGGCCACGCCCTCGTGGCCGACTTCGGCATCGCGCTGGCGGTGCAGCAGGCCGGCGGGCAGCGCATGACGCAAACCGGCCTCTCGCTGGGCACGCCGCAGTACATGGCCCCCGAGCAGGCCATGGGCGACAAGGCGGTGGATCACCGCGCCGACCAGTATGCGCTGGCCGCCGTGACGTACGAGATGCTCACCAGCGAACCGCCGCACACGGGCACCAACCCGCAGGCGATCGTGGCCAAGCTGCTCACCGAGGCGGTGCGCCCCGCGACCGTGCTGCGCCCATCGGTGCCAGCGCACGTGGACGCGGCCATCCGCCGCGCGCTGGAGAAGCTGCCGGCCGACCGCTTCGCGTCCACGAAGGGCTTTGCCGATGCCCTCGAACGGCCGGGGCTCGTGGGCGACACCGGGTTGGCCGCCGCCGTGCGGCCGCGGTCGCGGTGGCGGAGGCTGCTCTCCTCTCCGCTGTGGGCCGTGGCCGGCGTCGCGGCGCTGGCGACGGCGGTCGGCATCACACGGCGAACGGCCGCGCCCACGCTGCCGGTGGTCCGCTTTTCGCTGCCGTTGGCCGACGCCCAGGCCGGGAGCATCCTTGGCACGGGCGAGAAGCTCGCCATCGCCCCCGACGGCAGCGCCATCGCCTACATCGCCGCCACGGCCAGCAACGGCCTGCTGTATGTGCGCCGGCTCGACGAGCTCACCCCGCGGGAGCTGCCGGGCACCGAGGGCTCGCGCGCGCCTTTCTTCTCCCCTGACGGCAAGTGGGTCGCCTTCGTGGCGCGCGGCAAGCTGCGGAAGGTGTCGGTGGAGGGGGGCCCCATCACCGAGCTCACTGACGGCAGCATCCTCCCCGACAACACGGGCGGCGTGTGGACCCCCGCCGGCGACGTCATCTTCTCACGCACCAACGATACCAAGTTCGCCGGAGCGATCCTGCTGCGCGTCCCGGCAACCGGCGGCCAGATCAGCCCCTTCGGGCGTCGTGACAGCACGCTGGGGGAGGTGTCGAATCCGATCATGGCGCCCGATGGCAAGACGATGGTCGGTATCTGGGTCCAGTCGCGCATCAGGTCGGGGTCGGTCACCCCGCTCTGTCTGCTCGGCCCCGATGGCGAACTCACGCGCCTCGAGGTCGGCGCCGAGCGACCACTCGGCTTCGTGGATGACCGGCTCATCTACCTGCGCAACGACGGCACGATCATGGCCGTCCCTATCGACCTGGGCGCGCGCAAGCTCACCGGACCTCCCACCGCGCTCCTCGAGGCGGTGAGCAGTCCGGTGATGTCCGCCTCCGGTACGCTGCTGTACTCGCCGGGGCAGGCGGCCACGACCGCTGTGCTCGTCGACGAGGCCGGCGCCGCCACGCCCCTGGTTGGCGAGCCGCGCCAGTTCGGCAACCCGCGGTATTCCCCCGATGGCCGGCGGGTGGCCTTCGATATCGGCAGCCCGCAGGGGCGTGACATCTGGATCTTCGAGATCGCCTCGGCCACCCTCACCCGGCTCACCTCCGCCGGCAGCAACGTGCGGCCGGAGTGGAGCCCCGACGGTCAGCGCGTGCTCTATCGGCAGGTCACGCCGCGCAAGGGCATCTGGTGGCAGCCCGCCAATGGCAGTGGCGCGCCAGAGTTGCTCGTGGAGGTGCCGGGCGGACCGAACGAAGGGGTCATCTCCCCCGACGGGCGCACGCTCATGTATCGCACCGACGAGGGGACCGGCGACCAGCACATCATCACCATGCCGATGGACAAGTCGGCGCCGCCCACGCCGCTGGTCACGAAGGCGGTCAACTGGGCCCCGCGGTTCTCTCCCAACGGCCAGTGGATTGCCTACAGCTCCGACGAGTCGGGAACGGCGGAGATCTACGTGCGCCCCTTCCCCGGCCCGGGCGGGCGCATTCAGGTCTCGAACGACGGCGGGAGCGAACCGGTGTGGTCGCGTGACGGGCGCACGTTGTACTACCGGCAGGGCGATGCCCTGATCGCCGCGGCGGTATCGGCGACACCGACCTTTACCGTGCAGTCACGCCGGCAACTGTTCGTGGGCCCCTATGAGGCCTCGGGCCCCCACGCCACCTACGACGTAGCGCCCGATGGCAAGCACCTGCTCATGCTCAAGGCCAAGGAGGATCGGGCGCCGGTCGTGATGGTGCTCAACTGGGCGGCCGAAGTGCGGGCGCGGCTCAAGGCGCCGTGAGGCACCCGCGATACGTGAGTTTCTCGCCCGCGAGCGCGACGTCGCCAGCGCACTCGACGACGCTCACGTGCTCACCGAGGAGCCGCGCAGCATCCGCCCGCAGCGCGGTGCAGCGCAAGGCCCTATGCACCGCGTGCTGGCCGGGTGACTCCCTCGTCGGTAGAATTACGCCATGGTCACCGCGCGTTTGCCCGGAGCAGAACTGATTGACGCGGGGCTGGCCGATCTCGCGATGGGGCGCGTGACGATCGAGTCGTTGCTCGTCTCGATCGCCGCACCGGGATTGCGTGACGCGGGGCTCGCCATTGACAAGACGCTGCCCGACGCCGAGCTGCAATTGTACGCCTTGTTGTCTGCGCGCGACGGCGCCGCGGCCCACAGCCGGTACAACGCGTTGCTGCGGCGTGTCGCGAGCTTCCGTCGCGCGGCACAGTGCGCGAGGTAGCGGATCGCGAGCGCATCGGCGCCTTCATGACCGCGTTCGCGCAGCACGCCGCCGCGGACGTCGACGTTTTTCTGGTGGGCGGAACAAGCGCGGTACTGATCGGATGGCGCGCCACCACGATCGACGTGGATCTTGTCATGCGGCCCGAGTCGGATGCCATGCTCCGCGCCATTCCGCTGCTCAAAGAACGGTTGCGGCTTAACGTAGAGTTAGCCTCTCCCGATCTGTTCATTCCCGTGCCGCCAGGCTGGGAGCAACGCAGTCCTGTGGTGACTCGCATCGGGCGCGTCACATTCCGGCATTTTGATTTCGTCGCACAGGCGCTTGCAAAAATTGAGCGCG
>NZ_JBILKJ010000010.1:0-60861 GCF_044376735.1 Gemmatimonas sp. | reverse complement strand
TGGTCGAGCGGGCTGGCGGCCCGGTCACTGGCGCGTCCGGTGGGGGCGCTACGCGAGGCGGCCCTGGCGATCGCCGCCGGCGGGCGCGCACCGGCGCTGGGTACCGCCCCGGCCACGGAATTCGCGCCGGTGTATCGCGCGTTCGGCCGGATGGCCGATGATCTGGCCACCAGTCGCGCCGCCCTCGAGGCCGCGCAACGTCGCACGGAAGCCGTGCTGCAGCACGTGGCCAGCGGCGTACTCGCCCTGCGGTCGGCATCGCCCGGCACCGCGCCCGGCGGCGACATCCTGATCGCCAATCCGCGCGCCGAGGCGATGCTGGGGGTGTCGCTGCGCACGTCGGGCGTGCCGCTGCAGTCGCTGCCGGCCCCGCTGGCCCCGCTCGTGGAGCGCTCGTCCGCGTTCCTGATGGCCACGCACGACGAGGAAGCGTTCGAACTCATGGTACTCGGGCGTCAGATGCGCGGGCGACTCACGCGCTTACCGCGTGGTGCCGTGCTCACGCTCGATGACGTCACCGAGCTCGCCTCGGCGCAACGCGTGCTGGCGTGGGGCGAGATGGCGCGGCAGGTCGCGCACGAAATCAAGAATCCACTCACGCCGATCCGGCTGGGTGTACAGCACCTGCTGCGCGCGTATCGCGATAAGCGCGGCGATTTCGGCGACATCCTCGACACCAACGTGTCGCGGGTGCTCGCCGAGATCGATCATCTCGACGAGATCGCGCGCGCGTTCAGTCGCTACGGTGCCGCGCCCACGGATCGCACCCCAGCGGTGCCGGTCGATGTCGTGGCCGTGGTGCAGGACGTCATGGCATTGGAGCGGTTGGGGGAAGACGGTGAGCGGGAGGCGGGCGTTCGCTGGATCATCGAGGCGCCGACACCGGGGGCGTCGCCACTCGAGGCGCTGTCGCAGCGGGACGAGTTGAGGGATGTGTTGCTCAACGTGCTCGAGAACGCCCGGCTGGCCGACGCCTCGACGGTGTCGGTGCGCGTCGAGGGGACGGCCACGCACGTGGTGGTCGATGTCAGCGACGATGGCACGGGCATCCCGGCCGACGTCTTACCGCAGGTATTCGAGCCGCACTTCTCCACCCGCACGAGTGGCAGTGGGCTGGGCTTGGCCATCAGCCGACGGCTGATCGAAGGGTGGGGCGGGACGATCGGGCTGACGAGCACTCCGGGGGCGGGGACGACCGTTCGTCTGACCCTGCAACGGACTATACGCCCATGACGTCCTCGGGCGATTAAACTGTCTGTCATGAGTCAGTCCGCACCGCCTCCCGACCACCGGCAAACCACGTCGCCGGCGCCGCATCTCGAGGCGTGGGTTCTGCCGCCCGGCTGGTCGTGGGGGCAGGAGGCTATTCAGCGCGAGCATCGGCACTATCAGGAAGTGATCGATGCGCTCGGCCGTTCGTTGTCGTTGGTCAGTGCGCCGAACCCAAGCCACCACGCGTGGCTCAAGAATGAGGCGCGCGCGCTCGCCCATCGGAATCATCCCTCGATCCCCACGACATACCACTTCTGGGCTTCGTATCAGGAGAGCCGTCGTGGTCCGGGGTATCTGCGCCGCTGGATCGGTGGGGAAACGGTGCATTCGCGCGTCACCCGGCTGGGTCCGGAAGCGATTCCGTTCGCGCTCCAGGTGCTGCGCGAGGCGGGGAGCACGCTGGCGTATCTGCACGACACCGGCGCCTCGCACGGCGCGATCTCGGCGAGCACCATCTGGCTGACGCCCGGTGGACGGTTGTGGGTGCTGGGCTGGGAATGGGTGCTCCCGCGCGATCAGCATCCGGCTGGACTGCAGCCCGACTCGGCGTACACGCCGTGGCCACCTGAGTGGTCGGCCAGCGGATGGCGTCCCACGCCGGCGTCGGATCAGTGGCAGTTGGCGGCCATGCTGTTCACGATGCTCACCGGTGAGACACCGCCCGAGCAGGATGTGCCGCCCATCGCGCTGCTGCGCCCCGACTGTCCGCAGGCACTGGCGGCGGTCATGGAGCGCGCCTTGGCGCCGAAGCCGGAGGACCGGTTCCCCAGCATCGCGGTGATGCTGCGCGACATGGACCGTCACGTGTCGGTGCGACAGGTGATGATCGCCCCCGAGGGCGACGAGTTGCCGCCGGCGCTCGACTCGGCGGAGGCCCGCCTGCGGTGGGCCACAGCCGACGACTACGAGATCCTGTCGCCCCTCGGTCGCGGCATGTTCGGTAGCGTGTGGCGGGCCCGCGATCTCTCGTTGTCTCGCGAAGTCGCGATCAAGGTGCTGCATCCCCACATCGCCAAGGATGACGTGGCGGTGGCGCGATTCCGCCGGGAAGCGCGGTTGGCGGCGCAGCTCGCGCACGCGGCGATCGTGCCGATCTACGACACCGATAGTCGTGGCGACATCGTGTGGTACACGATGGAGCTGGCCGAAGGCGGGTCCGTGGCCAGCCTGGTGTCGCGCAGTGGCCCGCGTCCATTCGAAGAGATCGCGCCGCAAGTCGACGAAGTGCTCGAAGCGCTGCACGCCGCGCACACGAGCGGCATCATTCACCGCGACCTGAAGCCCGAGAACATTCTCATCGACCGGTATCGCCGATGGCGGATCGGTGACTTCGGTATCGCCTACGCGCTCGGAGAAGAGGGCGCCGGTACGTCGGGCACTCCGTCATTCGCGGCCCCGGAGCAATTGCTCGGCGAAGCGCAGGGACCGGCGACCGACTGCTACGCGCTGGCGAGCATCGTGTACTTCGTCATGACCGGACGGGCGCCATTCGGCGACGGGCCGGCGGAGATGATTCTGGCGCAGCAGCTGTCTGACACGCTGCCGGCGCGGCTTCAGGACGACGGATTCCCCGAGGCCCTCGGTGACTGGCTGCTCCGCGGCCTCGCGGCGCCGGTGGAAGATCGTTTCGCCGACGCGCTGGAAATGCGCATCGCCTGGCGACAGGTGGTGCGGGCGATGCGTCGTGCCGAAGATCAGCGTCCGTGGTGGCGTCGGCTCATCGACGGGATTCAGGAAGATGAGCCCGTCGAACCACCTGCTGGTTGGTGAACTCACGGAAGCCGAGGGTGCCGAGCTCGCGGCCCATGCCGGACTGCTTCACGCCGCCGAACGGACAACGCGGGTCCGACACGACCATCTCGTTCACGAACACCATACCGGCGTCGAGTCCCTCGATGCACTGCGTGGCCAGGGCGGGATCGCGGGTCCACACACTCGCCCCCAGTCCGAACGGCGTGTCGTTGGCCTTGACGAGGGCCGCCTCGACGTCGGGCACGCGGAACACGGACGCCACGGGACCGAACAGCTCCTCGCGTGACGCGGGCGCCCCGTCGGGGATATCCACGAGGACCGTGGGCGGATAGAAGAAGCCAGCCATCCCTTCAGTGAAGCCACCCACGAGGGCCCGCGCGCCGGCCGCGATCGAATCGGACACCTGCTTGGCGAGTCCGTCACGAACACTCTCGGTGGCGATCGGGCCGATCTGCGTGGCTTCGTCGCGCGGATCCCCGACGCGCAAGGCGCGCATACCGTCCACGAATCGTGCGAGGAATTCATCGTATACGGCGTCGCACACGATGAACCGCTTGGCCGCGATGCACGACTGTCCCGAGTTCACGGTGCGGGCGGCCACGGCGTGGGCGGCCGCCCGCGCGACGTCGGCGTCAGGGAGCACGAGAAACGGATCGCTCCCGCCCAACTCGAGCACGACTTTCTTGAGATACCGTCCGGCCACGGCCCCCACATGACGGCCAGCGCGATCGCTCCCCGTGAGCGTGACGCCGGCGATGCGATCATCCGCGATCACGGCATCGAGCGCTTCCACCTCGATGAACGCCACGTGACAGGGTGCGTCCGGCATGGATGCGTCGGCAGCGCGTGCCGCGGCCCGCGCCTCGGTGAAGCAGCGATCGAGCAGGCGGGCACCACCGGGCACCGAGCCCGCCGGCTTGATCAACACGCCGTTGCCGGCAAGCAGCGTGGGCACGGCAAATCGCAGCGCTTGCCAGTACGGGAAATTCCACGGCATGATGGCCAGCAGTGTTCCCAGTGGAGCGTACCGAAGGCGCACCTCGCTCACGCCGTCCAGCAGAATCATCTCGTCGGCGAGCGCGCGCTCGGCCAGCGCCGGCGCCTGTTCGCAGAGCGACACGCACTTGTCGACTTCTGCGCGGGCTGCCACGATCGGCTTGCCCATCTCGAGCGAGAGCCACTCCGCGAGTTCTTCCCGATGCGCCTGCAACGCCACGCCGAGGGCCAGAACGAAGCGGGCGCGCTGCCCCTGATCGGTGCGACGCCAGTACTGCTGTTCGCGATGCACGCGGTCGATCAGGGCGGCGCGCTCGGACGGCGTGAGCGGCGGGAATTCATGGACGACGATGCCGGTCGCCGGATTGACTGCGCGGAATGTCATGCGCAGAAGCTCGGCGCCTGCCCCCATGAGGGTCAAGCGCCGAGGGCGACGGAGCCGCGTACCCCGTCGAGGTTACGCCGCGTGCGTGGGCCGGAACACCCCCGAAGCGTCGGGCGCCGTGCTCGGCATCGGGGGCTTCAAGGCGGTCACCGTGGCCGATGTCAGCGGCGCGGCGTTTGGGCGGGTTGTCGCCGCGGCACGTGCCATGGCGGTAAGCTCGGCCGGTATGGGAAGCGGCGCCAAGCGCGGCGCGCGGCGTGACGGGTTATGCGATACGCGTTCGCGCTGATGCGATTCGGACACCTTGGTCAGCTGCCGACGACGCTTTCGCGCGTACAGCAACTGGTCGGCCCGGGCCAGCAATTCACTCACCGATGCGGTGTCACTCGGGCGGACCCGCGTATGGCCAACGGTCAACGAGAGCGGCATCGGCAACGCACCCGACGCATTGAACCGGTCGAGGTGTTGCTCGAGACGCCGTTGGATCGCCCGGGCGCCCGCTACGTCGGCGTCGAGCGCGAGGATGGTGAACTCGTCACCCCCCATGCGCCCGACCACATCGCAGTCTCGCACGGTGAGGCGAAGCAGGCGTGACACGGCTACCAGCGCCTGATCACCCACCGCGTGGCCGTGGCGGTCATTGAGCTGCTTGAAGTCGTCCATGTCCACGTACATGACCACCGCGTCGCTGCCTTGTCGGCGTGCGATGCGCAGATGCTGCTCGGCGAGCGTCATGAAGCCGCGACGGTTGTACAGCTGCGTGAGCTCGTCGGTCAGGCAGGCCTTGCGTAAGCGGAGCTCATCGCGCTTGCGCGACGAGATATCGCGCACGGTCACCGCCAATCCTTCAGCGGTCGGCGTGGCCTGATGCATGAGCCAACTGGCAGCGACGGCGCGGCGACTGACGCGAAGCTCCTCCACCACCGGAGTGCGAAACGTGATCGCGTCGACGTAACGTTCGAAGAGCAGGTCGGCCATCGGGGCCGGCAGCACGTCGCGGAGGCGGTGGCCGACGAGTTGCTCGCTGGTGCGATATAAGGTCGCGGCGCCGCTGCGGTTCACGTCGGCGATCGCGAAGTCGGTGATCTCACCGTCCGCCGTGCGAACGGCGCGCAGCAGGAACATGCCATCCACGTTCGCGTGCATGGCATCCTGCAGCCGGCCGACCCGGTCGCGCAGCGCCGCATCCTCCTGCATGCGATGGAGCAACTCGCGGTGCAGCAGACGCCAGCCAGCGATCGCGATGATGAGGGAGGCGGCCGACAACAGTGGTGCCGCGTCCACGAAACTCGGCATGACGCCGGGCACCCTCGTCGCCGACAGGCCGACGGCCGTGAGGGCGAGCAGGGCAATGACGCCCCAAAACGGGGGGCGAAGCGCGAGGCGATCGAACATCAGCAAAGGGGTTGATGCGTGTCGGGATTCCCGAAAAGCAAGCGGTTCGGGAGCACCCGCCTAGGTCGCACGCGGTGTGCGATGTCAGCATCTCCCGCAAAACACATGCCGATGACGGTTGGCCACCCGGTCAGCGGGACGTCGGCTGCGTCATGTGTTCCATAAACATTTACATAGCAACAGTTTACGGAGCTGCGCGACGTTCGGCTCGAGGCCGGCCCTACCGCGAATCGGTACGGCGTCCCGGTCCATCCGACCGGTCCCGAACGGGTATTCCCGCCGGGACCGGTGCGGCACGTCCTGCCGAGCTCGGCTAATCCGCGCCGAGCAGCAAGCGCGTTTCGATCGCCTCGTGCCGGGCTTCACTGGCCCGGTCCGGGCGCAGCAACGACACCAGAATGCCCGTCGCAAACGACAGGGGAATGGTGACCAGCGCCGGATTCTTGAGTGGGAACATGGCGGTCGCGTGGTGCAACAGATCGACCTGCACGGCCGGCGACAGCGCGATGAGCACGAGGGTGGAGGTGGCCCCCACGACCATGCTGCTGGCGGCGCCCGCCGTGGTGGTACGCCGCCAGAAGACGCTGAGCACCAGCGCCGGGAAGTTCGCGCTGGCCGCGATGGCGAAGGCGAGCCCCACCATGAAGGCCACGTTCTGGCCCTTGAAGGCAATCCCGAGCGCCATCGCTACAATGGCCAGCCCGATCGTCGCGATGCGCGCCACCTTGATCTCTTCGCCGGGCTTGGGGTGCCCTTTGCGGATCACACTGGCCCAGATGTCATGCGAAATCGCCGCGGCGCCCGAGAGGGCAAGGCCGGCCACGACCGCCAGGATCGTGGCGAAGGCGACGGCGGCGATGAAGCCGAGGAACGCCCGTCCGCCGAGCAGTTCGGCGAGCATGGGCGCGGCCATGTTGCCGCCGGCATCGATCGCCTTGATGGACTCAGGCGTCACCAGCACCATGGCACCGAAGCCGAGCACGAAGGTCATCAGGTAGAACAGCCCGATGAGCCCCGTCGCGATGAACACCGAGCGTCGCGCCGTCCGGGCATCGGGCACGGTGTAGAAGCGCATCAGGATGTGAGGCAGCCCGGCGGTGCCGAACATGAGGGCCATGCCAAGGGAGACGGCGTCGAGTGGATTGCTGACGAGCTTGCCGGGGGCCAGTACGCCAGCGCCGTACTTGGCGGCCGCCGCCGCGAACAGCAGGCGGGGATCGAACCCGAACCTGGCCAGCACCATGATGGCCAACGTGGCCGCGCCACCCAGCAGCAGCACGGCCTTTACGATCTGCACCCAGGTGGTGGCCAGCATGCCGCCGAACAGCACGTACGCCATCATCGCGCAGCCCACGATCACCACGGCGGTCTCGTACGGGATGCCGAAGAGCAGGCGGATGAGACTGCCGGCGCCGACCATCTGCGCAATCAGATAGAACGCGATCGTGGCCAGCGTTCCAAAGGTGGCGCTGATCCGCACCGGCATCGGATCGAGCCGAGACGCGACCACGTCGGCGAAGGTATACCGGCCGAGATTGCGGAGCGGCTCGGCGATGAGGAACAGCACCACGGGCCATCCCACCAGCCAGCCGGTGGAGTAGATCAGTCCATCGAAGCCGCTGGTGGACACCAGTCCCGCGATGCCGAGGAACGAGGCGGCGCTCATATAGTCGCCGGCGAGGGCGAAGCCGTTCTGGCCGGCGGTGACGGAGCGCCCCGCGGCGTAGAAGTGATCGGCGGTCTGGGTGCGCCGGGCCGCCCAGTAGGTAATGCCAAGGGTGATGACGATGAAGACGGCAAAGAAGGCGATCGCCACCGGATCCGGAGTGCCGAGGGTCATCGGCCCCCTCCGTATGGCGCGCCCTGCGATCCGCGCGCGGCGGCGTCGGCCCCCGGCATGGCGCGGAGGGCAGCCAGGGCCGGATCGTACACCCGGTTCGCCCACTGCACGTAGATCAGCGTGAGCACCCAGGCCGAGAGGATCACCAGGGCGCCGAGGACGATGCCGAGCGAGAGCCCGTCGCTGACGAGGCCTCCCAGCAGGGCCGGGCGATAGGCGACCAGCAGGATGAAGCCGAAGTAGACCCCGACCATCAGGAGGGTCAGCAGCGCGGCCACCCGCCATCGGGTGAGGGCCAGGCTGCGGGTGGCGGCGATCTGGGCCGCTCGGTCAGTGGGAGAAGGCGTCATGGCGCGCGAAGGTACGAGCAGGGCATCTTTCGCGGTAGAGTCCCCGGGTCGTTCGGTCTCCCTCACCTCGGTTTCACGTGACACAGCGCATGGGCATCGCGTTGGGCAGCCTCATCTCGGGGCTGGTCGCGCTCTATCTGCATCTCTGGAAGCTCGGCCTGACCGGCTCACTCGGTTGTAGCAGTGCCGGGGGGTGCGAGTACGTGCAGGGCAGCCGCTACGGCTGGTTTCTGGGCGTCGACGTCGCCCTGATCGGCGCGGTGGGCTACGCGATGCTGTTCGTGGTCGCCACGATCGGCACGATGGCCCGGTACGAAGACGAACGCTGGCCCAACACGCTGCTGCAGCTGATGATCTGGCCGGCGGTGCTGTTCACGCTGCGGCTCAAGTACGGCGAATTCATCGTGCTGAAGGGGTTCTGCTCGTGGTGCGTCGTCTCCGCCGTGACGATCACGCTGTGCGCGATTCTGGTCACCCTCGACCGGAAGCGGCTGGCCAGGCTCGCGTAGCGAGGCTCGGCTAGGGGACGTCCTGGTCGCCGACCATCACCGCAAACCAGTGCTTCATCTCCTCGGGGATCGGGTAGCCGGGGAGGGTGCGGACCACGCGCCCGTTACGATCGATCGCCACGAAGGTGGGGGTGCCGGGGTAGCGGAACGTCAGGAGCACCTGATCGGAGCTGCCCGCCGGCCCGATCAACTGCGCGCCGGTGAGCTGTTCCTTGGCGAGCATGGCCACGCCTTCGCCGGCCCCTTCGAGCGTCAGCAGCTTGAGGCGCGGTAGCGGCCGGCCGGCGGCCATGACGCCCAGGTCCTTCAGCGCACGCTTGCACCAGCTGCAGGTCCGCGAGCTGATCATGAGAATGGCCGGTTCGCCCTTCAGGTGCAGGGGAATCACTTTGCCATTCAACGCGGTCACCTTGAAGGTGCCGATGGCCTGCTCAGCCGTGGGCGCGGTGGACGGCGCGGTGTCGGTGCCGGCCACGACGCCATGGTCGGCCAGTAGATTGACCGCATCCTTCTCCGCGGTCGCGCGCTTGGCGATCAGCACGGTGCAGGCGAGTGCCACCAGCACGAGTGAAAGCGTGCCGAAGCTGATGCTGCCACGAGGAGACCGCGCTGGTGCTGACATCCGTGAAATATACCCCGTCCACGACTGAATGACGCCGCCCGCTGGTTCGCCCGAACGCAAGCTCGGCTCCCTCGATGTGGATGCGTATCTCGCCGATCCGTCGCGCAAGCAGGCGTTCGTCACGCCGATGTTCGACATCATCGCGCCGCGCTACGACGCCTTCACACGGCTGTTCTCGCTGGGGATGGACGCGGGGTGGAAGCGACGCGCCATTGCGGCGGCGATTGCCGTGGCGCCGGGGGCGCGACGCACGCTCGACCTGGCCAGCGGCACCGGCGACGTGGCGGCGCAGCTCGCTCGCGCGCTCCCGCAGGCCACAGTCGAAGCGCTCGACGCGTCGCCGCGCATGATCGACGCGGCGCGTCAGCGGCTGGATTCGGTCGACGCGGATGTCTCCGATCGCGTGACGCCCATGGTGGGCGACATGATGGCGCTGCCGCAGGAACGCGCGAGCGTCGACCTGGTGAGCGCCAGCTACGGTGTGCGCAACGTGCCCGATCCCACGCAGTGCGTGCGCGAGATGGCGCGTGTGCTTCGGCCGGGGGGCGCGCTGGTCACACTCGACTTCTATCGTCCGGGCTTCGGGCCATGGCGCGCGCTGTTTCTGTGGTATCTCGGCGTGGCCGGCAACGTGGTGGGTTGGCTCTGGCACCGCGATCCCATCGTGTACGGCTACATCGCCCGCAGCATCCGCGATTTCATGACGGCCGACGAGTTCTCCGAGCTGTTGCGTCGCGAGGGCTTCGAGGTGGTGCGTGTGCGGCGCTACCTGTTCGGCGGCATCGCGCAGCATGTGGCGCGGCGGGTTGGGTAGCACTCGTTTCGGGGGTGTGCTTGCTGACGGCGCCGTGCTGCGTTGGAGAGTTGGGTCGGTTCACGCGAAGTTCGCGAAGATACGCGAAGTCACGCGAAGAAAAAGCCAAAGCATTTTTTCTTGTTGCTGTTCTTCGCGTACCTTCGCGCATCCTTCGCGAGCTTCGCGTGAACCTGTTGCTTTGTTTAATCGCGGCTTACTCCGTCGTCGCAACCGCCGTCGCCACGATCCAACGATCATCGAGCGAATACTGTGCGCGCACCGTGATCTGACCGGTTGTGAGCTCTGGTAGCAGCAGTGACACCGAGACCAATCCATTGTCGCCGAACTGCAACGCGACTTCGGTAAAGCGCACATACCGCTGCACCGTCGGATCGATCGCCTTGTACACGGCTTCCTTGATCGCGAACGACAGGATCACCCGTTCGCGCTGCGCGAGCGGATCGGCGTCGAGCGCCGAGAGCGCGTCCAGTTCCCCTGCCGTTAGGATGCGCCGCGCGATCGACGGGCGTGTGACGTCACGTTCGGTGGGGCGATGCTCGAGGTCCACGCCGACGTGCATCGATCCACCGGCCACCGCGGCGCGGCGTGGTGCCATCAGCGCGAGCGCCGCATCGTGCTTGTGGCTGACCGAGCCGGCCACGGTGGAGGGCAATACCGGGGCCCCACGGGCGGTGCGGAGGATCGGGGCTGCGGACTCGCCGGGTCCGCGCTCAGCGACGGCAATCCGCATCGCCGCCCGCAGTGCGAGCCGGCCGGCCACGAACGTGGCGCGCCGGACGGCGGGCATCTCGGCTACCAGCGCGGCCTCCTCGGGGTGCAGCCGCGCGTCGGCGACCAGCGCCGGGAGCCAGCTGCCGGTGTCGGCATCCAGCTGCGGCGGCACCTCGACCCGTGCCATCGCGAACGACGACGGCGCGCCACTCGGGGCGGACACAATCTCCGGGGCCGGCCAAGGCAGTGCGGCAGGACGGACGGTCGCTTCGGACATGTCGTAATCTACCGCTGGCACCTCGCACATTTACCTCCACGCGACGTGCGAATCCGGGCGCAGGCGTTCAGATTTACGGCGTGACGACCCCTCTTCGCTCCGAATCAACGGATCGTCCCTCGGCCGGCACGCGTCTGGTGACGCCTGCACAGGCCTGGTACGCCGTCGCGATTCTCACGCTCGCCAATGTGTCGGGCTTCGTCGATCGGCAGATCCTGAATCTGCTGGTCCGCCCGATCAAACGTGACTTGCACGTCACGGACACCGACGTGAGTCTCCTCATGGGACTCAGCTTCGTGGTGTTCTACTCGTTGCTCGGGCTGCCGATCGGCCGATGGGTCGATCGCGGGCATCGTCCGCGCATTGTGGCGCTGGGTGCCGCGGTATGGAGTGTGATGACCATGCTCACCGGCACCGCCCGGAGCTACGCGCATCTCTTCATCGCGCGCATCGGGGTGGGCGCCGGTGAGGCCACGTTGGGTCCGGCCGCCGTGTCGATCATTGCCGAGCAGTTTCCCCGAAAGCGGCTTGGCGTGGCGATGAGCACGTACATGATGGGTACGTTCCTCGGATCGGGCGTCGCGTACGCGCTGAGTGCGTTCGTGGTCGGGCGCGTGGACAAGCCGGGGCTCGTGCATGTGCCGATCGTCGGCGATGTGTTCCCTTGGCAGCTGGTGTTCTTCTACGTGGGCTTGCCCGGGCTGCTCGTTGCGCTCCTGGCGCTCACGATCCGGGAGCCGCGGGTCGTGCGTGCCTCCGCCGAGCCGGATCAGATGGAGGCGAAGGCGCCCTTTGCTGAAGTCATGCGCTACCTGCGGGCCAACGCGCGCACAGTGGGCGCGCTGTCGTTCGGGTTCGCCTGCTCGGCGTCGGTGAACTACGGCGTTGGGGCATGGCTGGCCAGCTTCCTGATCCGCACCCACGGCTTCACGGAAAGCCAGGCCGGACTCCTGCAGGGCGTCCTTACCGCGACGCTCGGTCCACTCGGGGTCATACTCGGCGGTCGGCTCACCGACGCCTTGTCCAAGCGCGGTCAGGTCGATGCGTCGCTGCGGGTGGGCATGCTCGGTGGCCTCGGCATGCTCCTCTTCGCGGGGCTGTACCCACTCGTGCCCACGGGCACGCTCGCGGCCGCCCTGCTGATTCCGGTAAACATCTTCGCCGCCATGCCGTGGGGGGCCGCCAACGCCGCGATCGCTGAAGCGATGCCGCCGCGCATGCGAGGGCAGGGCAGCGCCATCTATCAGCTGGTCGTGAACTTGTTGTCGGGCGTGCTCGGCCCGACGGCCGTCGCGCTGCTCACCGACCAGGTTTTTCGCGACCCGCTCGCCCTGCGCTACTCGCTGTCGCTGTCGGCCGTCGTTGGCATGACCCTCGCCATCGGGCTGCTGGCCTGGGGGCGCCCGGCATTCCGGGCCACCGTACAACGCCTGCGCGACGAAGGCGCTGACGAAACCGCTGGGGCGCGTTAGCGGCGAATCCGGCGGCCGGCGCTGGTGACCACGTTACCCGCCAGCATCCCCGCGGCCAGCGAGATTCCGATGATGGCCACGCGAAACGCGGTGGCGATGCCCATCTCGACGTCTTGTCCAAGGAGCGACTGCATGCTGCGCAAGCCGATGCTGCCAGGCACCAGAATGAGGAGCCCCGGCACCTGCGTCACCATGGCCGTGCGCCGCTTGAATCGGGCGAACAGATTGCTGCCGGCGCTGATCACGAATGCGCCCAGGAACGCGCCAAGCTGCTCGCCCACCGACGCGCCAGCGTATTTGGACACGAGATAGGCGGCCGCGCAGGCCACGACGATGTTGCCGATATCGCGGCGTTTCGCACTCAACAACACGGCGAACGACAACGGCGCAACGAGCAACGCGACCCATTCCGTCCATGATGGCAGCGTCGCACGGGACAACAGCCCCTGTACCTGCGGCATGGCCTCGTGCAGTATCGGGCCCAACGCGCCGCCGGTCTGCACGCCGAGGGCGAGACCGAAGCCGAGTCCGAGGAACACCACGAGTGCACCGCTCAGGCGCGCCGTTCCGGAGGCCAGATGTCGCGTGGAGAGTTCCGTGAGCGCCACGGTGAAGGTGAGCCCCGGCAGCAGCACGACGAGTCCGGCGAGCGACGTGGCGAAGCCGCTGCGCGTGCCCATGAGCCCGTCGATGGTGAACGCCATCGTGGTCACGACGAACGCAACCAGCGGCTCTTTGACATGCCGTGTGCTTTCCCGGTGGCCCGCAAAGATCGCGAGGAGGCCGGTGAGCAGGCCGAGGAGCGACGCGGTGAGCACATCGCCCACGCGGACCTTGAGAAAACACGACACCGCCGCCGACGAGCAGACGAACGCGAACAGCACCAACCACTCCGGATACGGTGGCGGTTGCGTATCGAGCGCCTCGACCTGATGCAGCCCATCGGCCGGCGAGAGCGTGCCCTCGATCACGCCACGGGTAATGTCCCCCAGCGTGGAGAGATGTCCGAGATTCGGCTCGCCCGGCTCCACGCGAATCAGCGAGACGCGCTGGTCGTCGAGATTCCCGATGCCCACCATGATGCTGGTCGGAGTCGAAAAGAACTCGGCCTCGAGCCCGAGTCGTCGGGCGATAATGGCCAGCGCCGTCTCCAGCCGGTGTGCAGGCGTCCCGTGCTTGTGCAGCGCCCTCGCAAGCTGCAGCACGAACCGACGGGACACGGCCGAGTGGCCGCCGGTGGCCCCCATCGGCACGTCCAGCGGGTTCTCACTCATGCTGAGGGCGTCGGGCAGGTTGGGGCGGGCCATGCTGGTGAGCGTAGGGGACGCCGAGGTCGGGCGCAACGGCTTATCTTTTATGAGAATCCTTATTCGCCCTAACTTCGAGACCTATGCTCCGTTCTCTGCCGTCTTTGCCTCGCCGTGCGGCGTCGCTGGTCCGTCATACTCTGCTGGCGCCGGTTTTCGGTGCAGCGGCGCTGCTGAGCGCCTGCGGTTCCGACAGCACGGCCCCGAACATTCCGTCCAATCCCGCCGTCGAGACGTATGCGTCGGCGCTGGGCGTGAACATCGCCAACATGACGAAGAGGAACGACAACCTCTTCGTGCAGGACCTGGTCGTTGGCACCGGCGCTGAAGCGATCGCCGGCCGGACGATTCGCGTGACCTACTCGGGGTTCCTGATCAACGGCAACCGCTTTGATACGAACGTGGGGGGCGCCCCCTTCAGCTTCGCGCTGGGCGCCGGCATGGTGATTCAGGGTTGGGATCAGGGCGTGGCTGGCATGAAGGTGGGCGGCAAGCGGAAGCTCGTGATCGGTTCGTCGCTGGGGTACGGCAATCAGGGGTCGGGCCCGATTCCGCCCAATGCCACGCTGGTGTTCGACGTGGAACTGCTCAGCGTGCAGTAAGCACCAGGCTCATGTGGTAGTGAAGGGAGCGGGAAGGTTCCTGCTCCCTTTTTCATGGCGACCCAAACCGGACGACGCATGATGTCACGACTTCTGCTCGCACTGTCGCTTCTGCTCTCGCCGATGCACGCGCAGGCGCAGCCGGCGGCCGAGCGCTTCGATGTCCTGATCGCCGGCGGCTCGGTGCTCGATGGCACCGGGCGCGCGGCGCAGCGGCTCGACGTTGGCATTCGAGGCGATCGCATCGTGGCGATGGCGCCAGCGCTCTCCCGCGCGAACGCGAAGCGGGTGATCAACGCTGCCGGCCGCACGGTGTCGCCGGGGTTCATCGACTTGCACGCGCACCTCGAGCCACTGCTGCAGTACCCGCTTATGGAGAGCGCGCTGCGACAGGGTGTCACGCTGGCACTGGGCGGCCCCGATGGCGGCTCACCGCTGCCGTTGGCGCCGTATCTCGATTCGGTGCGCACAGCCACGATCGGCATCAACGTGGCGTATCTCGTGGGGCACAACGACGTGCGTCGCGCCGTCCTCGGCATGGCCGCGCGCGCCCCGAATGCCGCCGAGCTGTCGCGCATGAAGCAGTTGGTCGCCACGGCGATGGGGCAGGGCGCGTTCGGGCTCAGCACAGGGTTGTTGTACCTGCCCGGCACGTACTCGAACATCGAGGAAGTGATCGCGCTGTCGCAGGTCGCGAGCGACAGCGGCGGCATCTATACGTCGCATCTGCGCAAGGAAGGCATCGGCTTGTTGGACGGGGTGGCCGAAGCGCTCGAGATCGGACGTCGGGCACACATTCCGGTGGTGCTGACGCATCACAAGGCCGTGGGACAGCAGATGTGGGGGAAGAGCACTCTCACGCTGGCCATGGTGGACAGTGCGCGGAAGGCCGGCACGGATGTGATGATTGATCAGTATCCGTACACCGCCACCGCTACGGGCATCGGCGTACTGGTGCCGAGTTGGGCGATGGCCGGTGGTGATGCGGAGTTCCGGAAGCGGCTGGCGGTACCGGCCATCAAGGACAGCATCACGCGCGGCATCATTGATAACATCCTGAACGATCGCGGCGGCGGCGACTTGGCGCGCGTGCAATTCTCGCGCGTGGCGTGGGACAAGAGTCTCGAAGGGAAGACGCTGAAAGATTGGGCGGTGCGGCGCAAGCTGGCGCCGACGCCGGAGAACGGGGCCGCGCTCGTGCTGGAAGCGATGCTGAACGGCGGTGGCAACGCGATTTATCACGTGCTCGACGAACAGGATGTGCGCCGCATCATGGTGGCGCCGTTCACCATGATCGCCAGCGACGGACGCATTTCGAGCCCCGGCGACGGTCATCCGCATCCGCGGGCGTACGGCACCTTCCCGCGCGTGTTGGGTGAATATGTGCGCGTGCAGAAGCTGCTGCCGCTTGAGTCAGCCATCCACAAGATGACGCAAATGCCGGCCGTGCGACTCGGCCTGACCGGCCGCGGCGTGCTCAAGGTAGGCAACGTGGCCGATGTGGTCGTGTTCGACGCGGCCACGGTGAAGGACATGAGCACGTTTGCGGCGCCGCATCAGTATCCGGTCGGCATCGAGACGGTGATCGTAAATGGCGCGGTCGCGGTGAGCGGAGGCAAGGCGACGGGGGTACGGGCGGGTCGGGTGGTGACGCGGAAGTAAGGGCTACGTGGTGGACCGTTCCGCGATGGAGCCTTCATCCACCACCGGCCTATACCGCAGCGCCTCACCCACATGCAGGCGGTTTACCACCTCGAGGTCATCGAGGTCGGCGATGGTGCGGGCCACGCGCAGTACGCGGTGATACGCGCGGGCGCTCAGTGTCAGCTTGTCGGCTGCGCGCACGAGTAGGGCACGAGCGTCGGGCTCGAGCCGCGCGGCGGGGGCGATGAGTCGCACCGGCGCGGTGGCGTTGGTGAGGGCGGCAGGTGGTTGCGTGCCGGCGGTGTGCGCGTAGCGCGCACGCTGCCGGTCTCGCGCGGCGATCACGCGGGCGCGCACGTTGGCTGAGCGTTCCTGTGGGGTGTGACTGGCGAGGTCGCTGGGCGGCACGCGCTGCACGTGCACATGGAGATCAATGCGATCGGCCAGTGGGCCCGATAGTCGCGCTCTATGCCGCTCGAGGTCGGCCACCGAACACCGGCAGTGCCGGTCATCGCAGCCGGCGTATCCACAGGGACATGGATTGCTGGCCGCGATGAGTGCGAAACGTGACGGGAATCGTACGGCCCGTGCGGCGCGGGCGACGACCACGACGCCATCCTCCAGCGGTTGCCGCAGCGACTCCAGCGTGTGTCGTGGGAACAGCGACAATTCGTCGAGAAACAACACGCCGCGATGGGCGAGACTCACCTCACCGGGGCGTGGCCACCCGCCGCCACCAACGAGTCCGGCGGTGGAGATGGAGTGATGCGGTGCACGGAATGGACGAGCCGGTGTGGCGCTGGTGGGGACCTGCTCGGGGCCGAGCAGTCCGGCCACCGAGTGAATGGCGAGTACTTCCAACGCCTCTTGTTCATCGAGCGGCGGCAGGATGCCCGGCAGACGACGGGCAAGCATGGTTTTGCCGGCGCCGGGCGGGCCCACCAACAGCAAGTTGTGCGAACCGGCCGCCGCGATCTCGAGGGCGCGTACGGCCAGTGATTGACCGACCACATCACCGAGGTCTGGTGTGTCATCGTGGGGCGTGTCGGTGCGTTGCGGTCGCGTATCACTGCGGGCCGAGCCGTCGCGCAGCGCGGCGACCAGTTCGATGAGGGTGCGTGGTGCCATCGCGCGCGCACTCGGCACGCGCAGCGCTTCGGCCAGGTTATCCGGCGGCACGATCAGCAGGGCGTCGCTGGTCGCGGCCACATGCCGCGCCACAGCGAGTACCCCGCGTACGCTCCGGAGTTGTCCGTCGAGGCCCAGTTCTCCCACCGCGCAGATGTGCTGCAGCACGTCGGGCGGCAGTTGCCCGCTGGCGGCGAGGAGGGCGAGGGCGATGGGGAGATCGAACGCCGTGCCGGTCTTGGGTAAGTCTCCGGGCTGGAGATTCACCGTGATCCGTCGCGGAGGAATCGTGAATCCTGAATTCGCCAGCGCCGCGTGCACGCGGTCGCGGCTTTCCTTCACTGCCGTCGCGGCGAGACCGACGAGCGTCCACTGAGGTAGCCCATTGGCTACATGCACCTCGACGAGCACGTCGAGGGCATCGATGCCGAGTACGGCGGCGGAGGGGGCGGCGGCAAGCATGGGGAGAGTGTACGGCGCGGAGCGCCGATCACTGTCATCGGAACTGCGCGCGCGTGGTCTTGCGACCGCATGGACTTCACGTTGCCGCCGCGTGGGCCAGTCATCCCGCTTCGGGGTACAGAGCGGACTCCCCCAAGTCGGGGAGCCACCCGACGCGACCGCTGCCGCTGGGCAGCGGGGAGCCGTAGCTTCCCGTTTCACTTCCCACCCTCGCTCCCTTGGGCTGTCTCTCTCGAATCGGCTGCCTTGCGGTCCTCGCCGTTGGTGGCGTGGGCGCATACTGGCTGTACGGCGATCGGTTGCCGTCGGTGCTGTCACGCGTGGCTTCGGGCGCCGCGAGCCGGGTCACCGATGTGGCGACACAGGCCAGCGAGCGGCTCGACAGCAGTCAGGGGGCGCGCATCGCCGGCGAGAACGCCGCCGCACGACGCGCCGAACGGGCCACGCGTGAGCAGGCCATCGCGTGGGTGCGCCTCTCGCCGGGCGGAACGGCCGGCCGCGAGGCGGTGGCCCGCCTGTCGCGTCGCAACGGACCGGCGTATGTCTCGTTGCGGGCGCCCGAGCTGGCCAGCCTGCTGGCCGCCGGCGTGGCGAAGGCCTTGCCCTCCACCGCATCTCGGCCGGACATCGCGATCGCGGACGAGCAGCTCCTGGTGCGGACCGTCGTGGACTTGCGCGACCTGGCGGGCGACGGCGCCTTGCGGGGCCTGCTCGGCGTGGCGTTGGACGGTCGTGACACGGTGCGCATGGCGGGCACGCTCGATCTCATGCGTCCGGGGCTGACGGCGTATCGGGTGCGCGAGCTGCGCATGGCGGGCATCGATGTGCCGCCCCGGCTGATCCCGTCGTTGCTCCGTGCAATGCGTCGTGCGGCCGCCGCCGACTCGCTACCGTCGGACGCGTTGCCGATTCCGTTGCCGAACGTGGTGGCCGACGTGCGCGTCGCCAACGGCAGGATCACTCTCTACAAGGCGGTGGTGCCATGAGTGCGCGTCGCATTCTCGTGGTGGACGACGAACCGGGTATCCGTCAGGCCCTTGGTCAGCTGCTCGAGTACGAGGGCTACGAGGTCAAGACGGCGACGGGTGGTGCCGAGGGCATCACGATCTACGACAGCTTCCGTCCGCAGCTCGTGTTTCTCGACGTGAAGATGGCGGGGCTCGACGGCCTCGAGGTGCTCAAGCGCCTGCGGCAGGCCGACCCCAACGCCACCGTGGTGATGATCAGCGGGCACGCCACGATCCAAACGGCGGTCGAGGCCACACAGCTCGGCGCGTACGACATTCTCGAGAAGCCGCTCGACACCGATCGCGTGCTGGTGCTGCTGCGCAACGCCTTCGAAACGCGCTTGCTCACGGAAGAGAACGAGCGGCTGCGCGAAACGATCGAATCGCGCTACGAGATCGTTGGGCGCACGTATGGCATTCGCGCGCTGCTCGAGCGCATCGACAAGGTGGCGGGCACGCCGGCGCGCGTGCTCATCACGGGCGAGAACGGCACCGGAAAAGAACTGGTGGCGCGGGCCATTCATCGCGGCTCGCTGCGCGCGAAGAAGCCGTTCGTGGAAGTGAATTGCGCGGCCATTCCCTCGGAGCTCATCGAGAGCGAACTGTTCGGCCACATGAAGGGCTCGTTCACCGGCGCCGTTGCCGACCGGGCCGGCAAATTCGAGCAGGCCGACGGCGGTACGCTGTTCCTCGACGAGATCGGCGACATGTCGTTGAGCGCGCAGGCGAAGGTGTTGCGCGTGTTGCAGGACGGGTTCGTCACGCGTATCGGCGGCAGCAAGCCGATTCAGGTGGACGTGCGCGTGCTCGCCGCCACGAACAAGAATCTGGAAGACGAGATCGCCAACGGCCGGTTTCGCGAAGATTTGTTCTACCGGCTCAACGTGGTGCCCATCACGGTGCCGCCGTTGCGGGAGCGTCGCGAGGACATCGAGCAGTTGGTGGTGTATTTCCTGCAGCAGTTCGCAGCCCGTGACGGCTTGCCGGCGCGTGGCATCACCGATGGTGCGCTCGTGCGACTGTCGGAGCTGGACTGGCCCGGGAACGTGCGCGAATTGCGCAACACCGTGGAACGGTTGGTCATTCTGGCGAGCGCGTCGACCATCACGGCGGCCGATGTGGAGCGCCTGGTGGGGAAGCGGTCGGCCGAGCCGGCGGGGTTGGGCAACCTGGTGGACTGCACGACCTTCGAGGAGTTCAAGGTGGCGGCCGAGCGGGCCTTCCTGCTCGTCAAGCTGCGCGCCTTCGACTGGAACGTGTCGGAGACGGCGCGGGCGCTGGACATGCCCCGGTCGAATCTCTACAAGAAGATCGAGCGTTATGCGTTGACGAGAGAGAGCACCCCTGTCTGACCTTCAACCTGACGTGGCATGAGCGACCGCAACTGGGAAGCCGAACTGGCGAAGATCGATAAGCAGCTGGCGTCGGTCTCGGACGAGGCGCTGCTGGCCGAGAGCAAGGCCGTGGCCCCGACGAAATCGGCGGGTCGCACGATGGCCGCGCCCACGATGGGCGCGCCGGCCCGTTCGGCGGCACCATCAGCGCCCGCGGCCGGTGCGTGGCGTGGTTGGGTCAAGGTGACCGTCGCGGTGGGCGCGGCGGCGGGGCTGATGTTCTGGCCGTGGCCGGCGTCGTGTGGTGCGCCACTGATCGGCTTCACGGCCGCTACCGGTGCGGTGGCGCTGCTCGGGGTATGGAGTGCGGTGGGCACCTGGCGCCACCGACTTGGACTCGCGCACGTGGCGTCGTTGCTGGTGGTGGTGTGGGGGCTCGCGCTGGGCGCCCGCGAGGTGCTGCCCCGCGTGGGGTATGCGGCGCCGACGCCGCAGCGCAGCGAAGGCTGGCGTTGTCCGGCCCCGTCGGTCGCTCCCTCAGTAGGTCCGGTGGCGATTCCGGGCTAAATTTCCGGGATGACGACTTTTCACAACTTCATTGGTGGTGCGTGGGTCCCGCCGTCCACCGCCGACTATTTCGAGAATCGCAATCCGGCCAACCAGCACGACCTGATCGGCCGCTTTCCCGCGTCTGGCGTGGCCGACGTCGAAGCCGCCGTGGTCAGTGCGCAGCGTGGGTTCGAGCGCTGGAAGCGCACCCCGGCACCGGCGCGCGGTGATGTGCTGCGCCGCGTCGGCGATCTGATGGCGGCGCGCAAGGAAGAAATCGCCAACCTCATGACGCGCGAGATGGGGAAGCCCCTCGCGGAAACGCGCGGCGACGTGCAGGAAGGCATCGATACCGCGTACTACGCCGCCACTGAAGGACGACGGCTGTTTGGGCACACGGTGCCGAGTGAACTCGCCAGCAAGTGGGCGATGAGCATGCGCCGTCCGATCGGCGTGTGCGGGCTGATCACGCCGTTCAACTTCCCGCTGGCGATTCCCACGTGGAAGGCGTTCCCGGCGTTGCTGTGCGGCAACGCGGTGATCCTCAAGCCCGCCGAAGATGTGCCGCACACGGCCACCGTGCTGGTGGAGATTCTTCTCGAGGCCGGCCTGCCGCCCGAGGTGATTCAGCTGGTCCACGGCATGGGCGAGGTCGTCGGTAAGGCGCTGGTGGAGCATCCGCAGGTGCCGGTGATTTCGTTCACGGGCTCCACCGAAACGGGACGCTTCGTGGGCGAGACGTGCGGCCGGATGCACAAGCGGTTGTCGCTCGAAATGGGCGGCAAGAACGCGCAGATCGTGCTCGACGACGCCGACTTGGATCTCGCGATCGACGGTGTGCTGTGGGGCGCCTTCGGCACGACGGGTCAGCGGTGCACGGCGACGAGCCGATTGATTCTGCAGCAGGGCATCCACGACACGTTCGTGGAGCGTCTCGTGGCGCGGGCACAGGCGCTCGTGCTGGGCGACGGGCGGGTGAGTGGTCATGACGTGGGGCCGCTGGTGAACGAGGCCGCGCGCGAGAAGGTCGAGCGCTACGTGCAGATCGGGAAGGAGCAGGGGGCCACGCTGCGCTGCGGCGGCGCGCGGGCCACCGGTGGTGCACTCGACCACGGATTCTTCTTTCAGCCCACGATCTTCACCAACGTGACGGCCGGCTCACGGTTGGAGCAGGAGGAAATCTTCGGCCCGGTGTTGTCGGTGATCCGGGTCGCGACCGTCGAGGAGGCCTTCGCGGTCAACAACGGCGTCCGCTACGGACTGTCGTCGTCGGTGTACACGAGCAACGTGAATGTCGCGTTCCGGGCGCTGCAGGATCTCGACAACGGCATCACGTACGTGAACGCCCCCACGATCGGAGCCGAGGCGCATCTGCCCTTCGGCGGCGTGAAGGAAACGGGCAACGGCCATCGCGAAGGCGGCTGGGAAGTGTACGAGTTCTACTCGGAGACCAAGGTGGGCTACGTGGATTACTCGGGAGCGCTCCAGCGCGCCCAGATAGACAATTACTGAGTGCTGTACCACATCGCGCCTGGCGCGACGAGGCCTTGGTGATCGCCTGATGGCGCCGGAGAAGGATCCCCGCGCGAACGCCCTCCGGGCGGCCAATGGCCGCTCGCAGCGGCGTACGTGGTCGCTTGGCTGGCTCTGGGACTGGGCCAAGGTGCTGCCACCCGCGTTGCTGCTCTTCCTGGTCCTGCGCACGTTCGTCGTGGAGGCGTACAAGATCCCGTCGGGGAGCATGGAGCGTACGCTGCTCGTCGGGGACTTTCTCCTGGTGAACAAGTGGCGCTATGGCGCGGAGGTCCCGTACCTGCACCGGCGGTTGCCGGCGGTACGGGCACCGCAGCTTGGCGACATTCTCGTCTTTCAATGGCCGACCGACCCGTCGAAGAATTTTGTGAAGCGGTTGGTGGGACGTCCGGGCGATACCCTCGCGATGCAGAGTGGGTCGCTGCGGCGGAATGGGGTCCTGCTGCGGGAGTCGTATGTCTCGCACACCGAACCCGACGTCGATCCGATGACCGACGCGTTCCGCTGGCAGCGGGGCTACCTCACCAACACGGCCGCCGCCGCCGACGTGAGCGTCGGTATGCCGCCGATCTATCGCCCGTCGCGGGACAACTGGGGGCCCATCGTGGTGCCGCCAGCGCATTTTTTCGTTCTTGGCGACAACCGCGACAATTCCCTCGACAGCCGCTACTGGGGGTTCGTGCCAGACAGTCTGCTGCGTGGGACGCCGTGGATCGTGTATTACAGCTTCACGCCGGACTCCCTCGCGCGTGCGCCGTGGCTGACCCGGATCCGGTGGGGTCGCCTCGGGTCGTCCGTTCGATAGAATGGGCGCTCGCAAGACCGCGGTTGATCGGTGGGACCGATTTCGCGGCGGCTTGCGTTGACGAGGAGTGCTCCGGAGTTCACAGTTAGGTGATTACCAGTTACTTGTTGTAGGCAGGACGCCGCGCGCCCCCCTCCCGCCGTGCGGTTACAGGTCCAGTCTCTCTGCCACGTGAGCCGCGCTGCTATGGCTGTGACGCCCCAGAAAAAGAAGGTGTCGAACGAGGAAGGCTCCCTCGATCAGTACCTGCGTGACATCAGCGCGTATCCGTTGATTTCGCGGGAAGAAGAAGCCGAGCTTGCACGACGCATCCGGGTTGGCGATCAGGAAGGGCTGGACAAGTTGGTGCGATCGAACCTGCGCTTCGTGGTGTCGGTGGCGAAGAAGTACCAGAATCAGGGCGTGTCGCTGTCCGACCTGATCAACGAGGGCAACCTTGGCCTCATTCGCGCCGCGCACAAGTTCGATGAGACGAAGGGCATCAAGTTCATTTCCTACGCCGTGTGGTGGATCCGGCAGGCGATTCTGCAGGCGCTGGCCGAGCAGTCGCGCATCGTGCGCGTGCCGCTCAACCGGGCCGGCACGCTGCATCGAATCGGGAAGCGCGCGAACACGCTGCTGCAGGAGTTGGGGCGCGAGGCGACGCACGCCGAGATCGCCGAAGGGATGGACATCACCGAGGAAGAAGTCGCCAAGACGATGTCGATTTCGCAGGTGCACCTGTCGCTCGACGCGCCGCTGACCCCGGGCGAGGACAACCGCCTGTTGGACTATCTGCCCGACACGAACCACGCCACGCCCGACGAGCAGACGTTCGAGAAAGCGCTCACCGAAGCGATCGAGGATTCCCTCGGCAGCCTCAAGGAGCGCGAGTCGAAGATCCTGCGCCTGTACTTCGGGATTGATGGGGCGGAGCCGATGACGCTCGAGGAGATCGGCACGCAGCTTGGCATCACGCGCGAGCGGGTGCGTCAAATCAAGGAGAAGGCACTCTCGCGTCTCCGGCATGTTTCACGATCCAAGTCGCTGGAAAGCTTCCTGGGCTGAGCTCCTCTGATTCTATGGCTTCAACGTATTCCTTCGACGTCACCACCAGCGTCGATCTGCAGGAAGTGGACAACGCGGTCAATCAGACGCAGAAGGAGATCGCGCAGCGATTCGACTTCAAGGGTGCACTGGTCGAGATCGAGTTCAAGCGCTCTGACAGCATCGTGAACCTGGCGACCGACAGCGATATGCGCATGGAGGCCTTGTTCGATGCCCTGCGCGGCAAGCTGATCAAGCGTGGCGTACCGGTGAAGAATCTCGACATCGGCGACGTGAAGCCGGGGGGCGGCGACGTGCTGCGCCGTGAGATCAAGCTCAAGATGGCGCTCGACTCCGATCAGGCGAAGAAGGTGTCCGCTACCATCAAGGACGCGAAGCTCAAGAAGGTGACGGCCAGCATTCAGGGCGATCAGGTGCGGGTGTCGAGCCCCGACAAGGACGCGCTGCAGGATGCGATCGCCGTGCTCCGGAAGGCGGACTTCGAAGTGGAGCTGCAGTTCGGGAATTTCCGCTAGGGAGCTGCTCCACTAGCTTTCCGGCATGCTCAAGTTCGGTTTGGTCACCCTCGGGTGCGACAAGAACACGGTAGACTCCGAGCGGTACCTGGCCGATCTCGTCGCTCATGGCGGCGAGCAGGTCACCGACTTGCGGGAAGCCGAGGTCCTGGTGGTCAACACCTGCGGCTTCATCGATGCCGCCAAGGCCGAATCGATCGAGGCGATCGTGGCCGCCGCACGTCTGAAGGACGACGGCAAGTGCCAGGCGGTGTTCGCCATCGGCTGCATGGTCGAACGGCATAAGGCGGAGCTCGAAGAGGCGCTGCCCGAGGTGGACCTGTTCCTCGGCAACTCCGAAACGGACCGCCTCATTCCCGAGCTCGTGGAACGGGGATTGTTGGGCGGGTCGCTGGTAGAGCATCCCGGTGTGCGCCTGTTCGGCGGAGACCTCCCGCACGTGCGCTACCTGAAGATCTCCGAAGGGTGTGATCACGGCTGCGCGTTTTGTGCAATCCCGCTCATGCGCGGGAAGCATCGGTCGTTCGCACTCGACGATCTGGTGCAGGAAGCGCAGTTGCTGGAAGTGCAGGGCGCCCGTGAGATGAATCTCGTAGCGCAGGACCTCGCGCATTACGGCCGCGACCGACGCGATGGCGTGGCGCTGCCCGAGCTGCTCGAAGCGCTCGTGCGCGAAACGTCGATTCCGTGGATCCGCAACATGTACCTCTACAGCACCGGCATCACGCCGCGGCTGCTGGAGGTCATCGCGGCCAATCCGCGCATCGTGCGCTACCTCGACACGCCCATGCAGCATGGCTCCGATGCGGTGCTGGCGCGCATGCGCCGCCCCGAGCGTCAGAAAACCATCCGGGAACGCCTCGCGCAGTATCGTGCGATCGTGCCCGACTTGGCCGTGCGGACCTCGGTCATCGTGGGCTTTCCGGGCGAGACCGAAACCGACTTCGAAATCCTCTGCGATTTTCTCGAGGAAATGCAGTTCGATCGCGTCGGTGTCTTTACCTATTCGCCGCAGGAAGGGACGCGCGCGAACCGCATGGACGACGACGTGGCCGATTCGATCAAGCAGGAGCGCAAGGAGCGCATCGAAGAGTTGCAGCGTGCGATCACGTCGGAGCGCTACGAGCGCTTCCTCGGCGTGGAAGCACGCGTATTGGTGGAGCGCGCGTCGGACGTGCCCGGGGAAATGCTCTGCCGCGCCCCGTGGCAGGCCGATGACATCGACGGGCTGGTGCACGTGCCGATCAGTGCCGCCGCCGGCATCATGACACCCGGCGCGTTCATCGACGTGCGCATCGAGCAGGTGGTGGACGACTACGATTTCCGTGCCATGCTGTTGCGCGTGGCCGAGCAAGCAGCGGCGCCGATCCGCCGCGCGTCGCGCACGTTGCCGCTGGTGGGCAGTGGCATTCCTGACAGTTCTTCCGTGGGGAGTTTCGGCCGATGAGCAGTCCGACAGAACTCGCAGCCATGTTGACGTCGCGCCCCAGCGCGCGTTCCGCTGACATCATGGCGCGAGCGCGCGCGCGTTTTCCGGGCGGTGTGAATTCGCCCGTCCGCGCTTTTGGTGGCGTCGGTGGTGAACCGTTCGTGGCCAAGCGCGGCAAGGGTGCGCGGGTATGGGACGCCGACGGCAATGCATATCTCGACTACATCCTGTCGTGGGGGCCGTTGGTGTTGGGCCATGCGCCTGACGTCGTGCTTGACGCGGTTGCGCGGGCCATGCAGGACGGCACGAGCTTCGGCATGCCCACCGAACGGGAAGTGGAGCTGGCGGACAAGATCGCCGAACGGATGCCGCACATGGAAATGGTGCGCTTCACGTCCAGCGGCACCGAAGCGGCGATGACCATCGCGCGGCTGGCCCGTGCCATCACTGGCCGCGAGTACATCCTCAAGTTCGAAGGCTGCTATCACGGCCACGCCGACGCGTTTCTCGTGCGCGCGGGATCGGGCGTCGCCACTCTCGGGCTCCCCGATTCGCCGGGCGTCCCGGAGGCGCTCGCCAGGCTCACGCTGACCTGCCGCTACAACGACCTTGAGGAGGCGGCCCGCATCGCCCGCGAGTTCCCGCTGGCGGCCATCATGCTCGAGCCGATCGTCGGCAACAGCGGCTTTATCGAGCCTCTCCCCGATTTCATCCCCGGTTTGCGCCAGATCGCTGACGAAACCGGGGCGTTGCTCGTCTTTGATGAAGTCATGACCGGTTTCCGTATCGCCTTCGGCGGCGCTCGCGAGCGCTTTGGTGTCACCCCCGATCTCACCGCCTTGGGCAAGGTGATCGGCGGGGGGCTGCCGGTGGCGGCCTATGGTGGCCGTCGCGAGCTCATGCAGAACGTGGCGCCCACGGGCAAGGTGTATCAAGCCGGCACGCTGTCGGGCAATCCGTTGGCGATGGCGGCCGGACTCGCCACGCTCGGCGCGCTCACGCAGGAAGTCCACGACGGGATCACCGCGCAGACCGGCGTGCTGGTGCAGGGGATGCGCGACATCGCGGCCCGACACGGAGTGCCGTTCTCGGCCAGCCATGCCGGCTCGATGTGGGGCTTCTTCTTCCGTGACGAGCCGGTGCACAGCTACGACGACGCCAAGTTGTCGGATACGACGCTCTTCAAGCGGTTCTTTCATGCGGCGCGTCGTCGTGGCGTGTCGCTGGCGCCGTCCGCGTTCGAGGCGGCGTTCATGTCGTCGGCGCATGGCGATGCGGAAATCGCCGACACACTGACCCGACTCGACGACGCGCTGGGCGCGGCTGTCGCGCACCGGGACTAGCACAGGAGACCATGCGGGCGCTCATCGCGGGTGCATTCGGGACGCTTGTGGTGGCGGCTGCGCTCACGGTGGCGTGCGCGCCACGTGGGGGGAGCGGCGGGCTTCGCTCATCGACACCGGTGGGTGAAGCGCTGGTCACCGGCGAGGCCCATGGGCGACTGGATGGCCGCGACCGGATGGCGTGGATTGCGCTGGCTGGTAAGGCGCGGCAGGCACCGGTATCGGCCACCGGCCGCTGGCGCATCGACGAGCAAGGTGGGCGTACGAAGCTGGTCACGGGTCAGGGCGCCGAGAACTGGCGCGTGGAACAGCAGGGCGGACTGCTGCGGGTGGCCGGTGACAACGGAGACGCCACGCCGTGGCGCGAGGGGCCGTTCGTGGCCCGCGCGTCGGATGGCGGCTCCACCCTGCGCTATGACAACCGTCGCTATCGCGGCGAACTCTGGTTCACGCCTACCGACAGCGGCATTCTGGTGGTGAATCGCCTGCCGGTGGAGGACTATCTCCGCGGCGTGGTCCCGATCGAACTGGGTACCCGGCAGGCGACGGATCGGGCGGCGCTCGAGGCGCAGGCGATCGCCGCACGCAGCTACGCATACATCCGCGTGCCGGCCGACGCCTCGGCGGAGCCGCGGTCGGGGTGGCACATGGTCGCCACCGTCCAGAACCAGGTGTATGCCGGCCTCGATGTGGAGGCGCCGATCGTGAACGAGGCGATCGACCACACGGCGGGGCTGGTGATTCGCTACGGCGGGCTGCTGGTCGATGCACCGTACTATTCCTCGTGTGGCGGACGCACGGCCGCGCCCAAGGAATCGTGGCGGGATGCGCGCGAGGAGCCGTATCTGCAGTCGGTGGACGATACCGATCCGCGGACCGGGCGCCCGTACTGCGACCTGTCGCCCGGCAATCACTGGACGGCGGAGTTCGATGAGGGGCAGCTGAACGAGACGGTGCGACGCGTGTTGGTGGCGTCCGGGGCGCGCGATCCACGCCCTGGCGTTGTGACCGATGTCCGGGTAAACGGCCGGACGGCGTCCGGGCGGGCCACGGCGCTTGTGCTGCGCACCGAACGCGGCGATGTGACCGTGCGCAACAACGAGATTCGCAGTGCGCTGCGCGGCGCGCGTGGCGCGATTTTGTCCAGTACATACTTTTCAGTGGACCGCGAATCCCGCGCACGTGGACACCTCTCGGGGGTCAGCCTGCGCGGCCACGGCAACGGCCACGGAGTGGGGATGTGTCAGTGGGGCGCGATCGGCCGGTCACGGGCCGGCATCGACGCGCGCAGCATCCTTCGTCATTACTATCCGGGGACCGTCGTCGGGTTCGCCGACTGATCTGTCATCTCCGGAGGCGTGAATGAAGGACGGCGTGCGCATTGCCGTCGTCGGCACGGGGGCCATCGCCCAGCTGACGCACATCCCAGTTTTGTCCAAGCTGCGCGGCGCAAAGCTTGTCGCGCTGTGCGACAACGATGCCGCCAAGGCGCGCGCGCTGGCCGATCGCTTCGACGTGCCCGACGTGTTCACCGATTTCGAGGAATTGCTCGACAGCGATGAGCTCGACGCGGTGGTCATTGCCACTCCCAATCACCTGCACGAGCCGCACGTGCTGTCGGCGCTGCGCAAGAAGCTGCACGTGCTGTGCGAGCGTCCGCTGTCACTCTCCACGCGCGGCATCGAACGGTGCATTGCCGCCGCACAGAAGGCTGATCGCCGGCTGGTGGTGGGGCACAATCACCGGTTCCGCTCCGACGTGCAGGCGCTCGATCAGTTCATCCGGAATGCGGAGCTTGGGCAAGTCACCTCCATTCGTGCCGGCTCACTGCATGTGAAGCGCACGGCCGACGGGTGGCGCAATCGTCGCGCCGAATCGGGCGGCGGCGTGTTTCTCGAACACGGGTTCCCCCTGCTCGATTTGGCCATGTGGCTGGTCGACGGTCCGAATCCGGTCCGCGTGGTATCGTCGATGCGCCGTGGTCGCGCCGCCGGTTCGGTCGAAGACGCGATGCAGGTCTTCCTCGAGTGCGAGAACGGCCTGATACTCAACCTCGACGTCGCCTGGTCATACGTCGGCGATGAAGATCGGTGGTGGTTTGAAGTGCATGCGACGCGCGGCTCGGCGCGATTGGCGCCATTGCGCGTCACCAAGGAGCTCAACGGACGCGCCGTGGACGTGTCGCCGTCGGGCGCCGCGGCGCGCGAAAGCCCGTTCCTGCAGAGCTACCGGGCTGAGATCGCGCATTTTCTCGCGGTGATCAACGAAGACGCCCCGTATGAGCTGCCCACTGATCAGGTGCTCGTGCAGAAAGTGACCGAGGCGATCTACAAAGCCGCCGACGACGGGAAAGAGTACCGGTTCTGATGGTGATGATGGCAATCCGGCGCGCCGTCGCGACGGCGACGCTGCTCGCGTCATCGGCGCTCCCGTTTGCGGCGCTCGCGTCTTCGGCGCTCGCAGCACAAACCATGGAGCTGGCACCCACGCCGCCGCCGCCAGCACCGGGCGTCTCGGCGGCGCTCGACAGTGCACGCGCTGAGCGCGGCGCGCGCATGTCGGTGGCGATCCTCACGTATGGGCCGGGCGACTTCGTGTTCGAGAAGTTCGGGCATGTCGCCGTGGCGCTCACCGACAGCAGCACCGGCCAGGAGATCGCGTTCAACTGGGGGATGTTCGACTTTAATCAGCCGAACTTTCTCGCGCGGTTTCTCACCGGCGATACGAAGTACTGGATGGCGGGCTATCGCACGGCGGATTTCAATGCCGCCTACATGGCGGACAATCGCACGATTCGGAAACAGCAGCTGCAGCTCACGGCCGTGCAGCGCGGCGCTATCGCCGACTTCGTCAGTTGGAATGCGCTCGAGGCGAACAAGTACTACCGCTACGACTACTACGCCGACAACTGCGCCACGCGCGTGCGCGACCTGCTCAACTGGGCGCTCGCGGGGCAACTGGACGCGCCGTTCCGCCTGCCTGGCGGCGACCGGACGTGGCGCAGTGAAACGGCGCGAATCACCGCCAGCGATCCGCTCGTGTATGCCGGCATTCAGGTCGCGCTCGGTCGGAACGCCGATCACCGGCTTACCAAGTCGGAAGAGTCGTTCCTCCCCGATCTGCTGGCCAATCATCTCGCGGCGCTCACCGTGTCGAGTGCGACCGGCGCGCCGGTGAAGCTGGTTACCAGCGACTCCGTGCTGTTCACCGCGGATCGCCTGCCCGTACCCGATCAGGCGCCGTCGCGTGTGCTGATGGCGCTGGCGATTGGGACCGCGCTGGCCGCCCTCGTCCTGCTGCTCGCCGGTGTGCGTTCCGTCCTGGCACGGGTCACGCTCGGAGTCTTCTCGGCGCTCTGGTTCGGCGTCGGTGGCCTGCTCGGTGCCGCGTTGCTGCTGGCGGGCACCATCACCAAGCACAGCCCGTACATGGGCGCCAATCTCACCGTGCTCCAACTGCACCCGCTCATGCTGCTGGCTGCCGTGGTGATCTCGATGGCCGCGTGGCGCGGTACGCGTAGCCGCGTCGCGGATGGCGTGTCGGCGTTGGTCGCCTTGCTGTCGGTGGTCGGGTTGGTGCTGCAGCTTGTGCCGTCGCTGTCGCAGCAGAGCGGCGTGGTGCTGGCGGTCGTCGTGCCGGTCCATATTGCCTTTGCCGTGGCCGTGCGGCGATTGCCGGCGCGGGCCGGCACGGCGGATGCGACGCCATGAGCGCGCCGCGCATTGCAGTCGGGATCGATGTGGGCGGGACGTTCACCGATCTCGCCGCGTTGCACGCCGATGGCACGGTGCACACCTCGAAGGTGCTGAGCGTCGCCGCCGATCGAGCGGCCGGGGTGCTGGAGGCGCTGCGGATTGCGTCGCTCGATGGTGCCCAGCTCGCACACATCGCACACGGCACCACCGTGGTCACCAATCTGCTGCTCGAGCGCGCCGGTGCCCGCGTGGTGGCCTGTGCCACCGCTGGGTTCACGGATGTGCTCGAGCTGCGCCGACAGGAACGCGCCGCGCTGTACGATCTGGCCCGCCATCACCCGCGCCCGCTGGTGGAGCCGGCGCAGGTGATTCCGGTGCGCGAACGTATCACGCCCGATGGCGTCACGATCGCGCTCACCGAGGAGGCCATCGCCGAGGTCGTGCGCGCCGTCGTCGCCCAGCAGCCGGAGACGGTGGCGATCACGCTGCTGCACGCCTACGGCGATCCCTCGCACGAACGGGCGTTGCGCGAGGCTCTGCGTGTGGCGCTGCTGGAGGCCGGGCTCGCCGCTGACGTGGTCTGTTCGCACGACGCGTTGCCCGAGATCCGCGAGTACGAGCGCATGGCCACGACGGTGGCCGAGGCGTACGCGCGTCCAGCGGTGCGTCGGTATCTGTCGGGGCTCTCCGCGCGGCTTGCCGAGCACGCGTTTCCGTCACCGCGCGTCATGACGTCGGCCGGTGGCACGCTGTCCGCGCACGACGCCGCCTCGCATGCCGCCGCGCTGGCGTTGTCGGGGCCTGCGGGTGGCGTTACCGGTGCGGCGGCGATCGCGCGCGCCCTCGGCGTGTCGCGGGCGCTCACGATCGATATCGGTGGGACGAGCGCCGACGTGGGGCTGGTGGACGACGGCGAGCCGCTGGTCGAGCGCGGTGGCAACGTAGCCGGTGTGCCGATCGCGTTGCCGCGTGTGCTGGTGGAAGCGGTCGCGGCCGGTGGTGGCAGTATCGCGTGGCTCGACGACGGCGGCGCCCTGCGCACCGGGCCGATGAGCGCTGGCGCGTCGCCCGGTCCGGCCGCCTATGGACGCGGCGGGGAGCGTCCGACGGTCACTGATGCGCACGTCGTACTGGGAACGATCGCGCCGGGCGAGTGGAGTGGCGGTGTGCACATCAGCCTCGAGCGGGCGCGCGTCGCTGTCGACACCATTGCGGCGCCATTGGGCGTCTCGCTGGAGCGAGCCGCGGACGCGATCATCGCCACCGCCGACGCCACCATGGCGCGCGCGCTACGGCGGGTGTCGGTTGAGCGCGGCGTCGATCCGCGCGACGTGCCGCTTATCGCGTTCGGCGGCGGCGGTCCGCTGCACGCCTGTGGATTGGCCGAGCGGTTGGGGATGACGCAGGTCATCGTGCCGCCGCACGCCGGCGTGCTCAGCGCGGTCGGACTGGCGCTGGCCCCGGAACGCCGCGAGTCGCTGGTGAGCGTGATGCAGCGGGCCGATGCGATGAGCGCGGACGCCTTGGCGGCGCTGCTGCAGCAGGAGGCGGACGCGCTGCGTCTCGATGGCGACGACGCATCGTCGCTCGAGGTGCGCTGGTGGCTGCGCACGCGTTACGAGGGCCAAGGCTACGAGCTCGACATCATGGCCCAGCCCGGAGATACGCCGACGGCCGTGGCGGACCGGTTCGTGGCACGACATGACCAACGGGCCGGGTTCGTGCTCGATCGCCCCGTCGAGTTCATCAGCGCCCGGACCACCCTCAGCAGCGCGCCGTGGCCGGTGCACTTTGCGCGGCCCGTTCGAAACGGATCGTTGGCGCCCGACGTAGACGATGGACGCGCCATGGCGCGGGTAGTGCAAGGTCCGGCCGTCGTACGGCTGCCGGATGCGACCATGCGCATCGCGCCCGGCTGGACGGCGCGGTCGCTGGAAACCGGAGGGTGGATGCTGGAGCGGCACGCATGACCATCGCGCAGTCGACGACCCACAATGTCGGACGCATTCTCGGCACGCCGGTGCCGATGCTGGTGCCCCTGGACGGTCCTGTGCACGTGCTGCTGGTGGGCGAAGCGCCCGGCCCGCGCGGCGCCGACAAGAGCGGCGTGCCGTTCCTCGGTGATGCGGCGGGCAAGGTGCTCTACGATGTGCTCGTGCGCGTGGGGGCGATGACGCTGCCACCGGAGATCGCGCCGTTGGCGTGGGATGGCTCCCTCTTCATCGCCCACGGCATCATGCCGGTCGCCAAGGGGGTGGCCTTGGGCAATGCCTTCGACTGCTGCCCGACGGATGATGGGGCGACGTTTCGCGCTCCGCTGCGCGCCGAGCTCGAAGGCGCGGCGAATTTCGCGCGGCTCACACGCGACATTACCCACCTGCGTGCGCGTGGACTCAAGGGCATCGTGACGCTCGGTCGGGTGGCGACGCGGACGATTGACGTGCTCTTCCGGAAGACACCGATGCCGGAGATCGCGCGCCGGGCCCTGCCGCATCCGTCGGCGCAGGGCTTGTTGTCGATGGCGCCGGAGCGTGGGCGGGGGGCGAAGATGGCCGATTTGCAGGAGGCATGGATGGTCCGCTGCCAGTACGCGGTGATCCAAGCCGGCTATCCCGCGTCGTCGCCGTCGCCCGACGCGTCGTGACCTCGCGGCGCGCGCGCTTCGACGCGCTCGAGCTCACGGTCTTTTCGCAGGGCGTCGCGATGCTGGCCGAGGAGATGGGCGGGCTGCTGGAACGCAGCAGCATTTCACCGAACATTCGTGAACGTCGCGACGCCAGTTGTGCGCTGTTCGACGCCGACGGGCGCATGGTGGCGCAGGCCGCGCACATCCCGGTGCACCTCGGGGCGATGCCGGAGTCGGTCGCCGCGGTGCGGGCCCGTGGCGCGGCACCGGGCGACGTGTTCTTGCTGAACGACCCGTCGCATGGCGGCTCGCATCTGCCCGACCTCACGATGGTCGAGGTGATCGCTGACGCGCATGACGCACAGCGCATCATCGGGTACGCCGCGGTCCGCGCGCATCACGCCGATGTGGGCGGCATGAGTCCGGGCAGCATGCCGTTCGGTGCCACGGAGCTGTTTCAGGAGGGCCTCATCGTGCCGCCGGTGCGTATCGAGCGCGGCGGCGTGGTGCAGGATGACGTGATGCGCCTGGTGCTGGCCAACGTGCGCACGCCGGAAGAGCGCGAGGGTGATCTGCGCGCGCAACGGGCGGCGTGCGCAGCGGGACGCACGGGGTGGCAAGCGTTGCATGCGCGACTGGGAGCGGAGCTGTTGGGCGACGCCGTGAACGCGCTGCTGGACTACACCGAGCGTCGCGTGCGGGCACGCTTGGAGCTGTTGGAGGGCGCTGAAGGGCGCGCCGCTGACGCGTTGGAAGGCGACGGTGTGAGCGATGCACCGATTCCGGTCGTGGTACAGGTGCGCGTGAAGGACGCCACGCTGCATCTGGATCTCGCGGGTTCGTCACCAGCCGTGCGCGGTAATGTGAATGCGCCGCCGGCTGTGGCGCGCGCGGCCGCCGTGTTCGTACTGCGCGTGTTGTGCGACGACGATGTGCCGGTGAACGACGGCGTCGCCCGTGCGTTGGCGCTCACCATACCCGACGATTGCGTCGCGAACGCGAAGCGGCCAAGCGCCGTGGCGGCCGGGAATGTGGAGCTGTCGCAGCGCATGACCGACGTGTGTTTTGCGGCGCTGTCAGCCGCCGCCGCGAGTATCGGCGTGCACGATCTGCCCATCCCCGCCTGTGGCCAAGGCACGATGAACAACGTGACGTTGGGTGCGCCCGGCTGGAGCTTCTACGAAACGCTCGGTGGCGGGCAGGGTGGCAGCGCGCGTGGAGATGGACCGGATGCCGTACACGTGGGCATGAGCAACACGCGCAACACGCCGGTGGAATCGCTCGAGCGCGCGTATCCGCTGCGCGTGGTGGAGTATGCGGTGCGTCGCGGCAGCGGTGGCGCCGGCGCCAGTCGCGGCGGCGACGGCATATTACGCCGCTATCAGGCGCTGGTGCCCTGTACCGCCACCCTGCTCACTGAACGTCGTCGCGTGGCGCCACCGGGAGCGAACGGTGGGCACGCGGCGCAGGCAGGACGGAACCTGTTGAACGGCGAGCTGCTGCCGGCGAAGTGTCGCGTGAGTATGAACGTAGGCGACGTGCTGACGATCGAGACGCCAGGCGGAGGAGGGTGGGGCGTGCGGAATGGCTCGGAGTGCCGGGGATGAACGGCGCTAAGAGTGAACGGCGCTAAGAGTGAACGGCGCTAAGAATAAACGGCGCTAAGAATGAACGGCGCTAAGAGTGAACGGCGGTGACACCGCGCGGTCTTCATTCTTTGCGCTTTTCATTTTTCGCGCGGTTTACTTTCGCGCCGTTGACTCTTGGCGCCGTTTATTCTTAGCGCCGTTCACTCTTGGCGCCGTTCCCCCAAACGTGTCTCTCACATTCGCCCGCTGCTCTGCCTTGTCGCACGGACTCAGCCGCGCGACCGCGCGCGGGCTTCGAGTGCGGCGCGATCGACGATGGTGACCACGCGTCGGTGCACCGAGATCAATCCCTTCTCCTGAAAGTCGGCCATCGCGCGCGACACCGTCTCGCGGCTGGCGCCGATCATCCGCGCGGTTGTCTGGTGTGTGAGCGGCTTCACGAGAGTCGCCGGCACTCCCACGGCGGCCTGCTCCAGCAGCACCTTGGCCACCCGCCCCGGTACGTCGAGCAACACGAGGCTGCCGATGGTCCCGTTGGCCTGACGCAGGCGGCGTGACAGCTCGACCATGAGGCGCCACGCGACCTGCGGGCTCGCTTCCACCTGACGGCGGAAGTCGTCTCGGCGAAGCACCAGCACGCTGGAGGGCTGGGTGGCCACGACGTGGGCCGAGCGCGGACGTCCGTCGATGAGCGATAGCTCGCCGAAGTGGGCGCCGACGGTGAAGACGTCGAGGATCACTTCGCGGCCGTCGTCGCGGCTGAGCACCGCTTTGACCTCGCCGGAGCGCACCACATACAACGCATCACCGGGATCGCCTTCGGTGACGATGACCGCTCCCTTGGCGAAGCGCTGCTCGCGCGTGAGCTCGGCAAATGCACGGACGACTGACCGTTCGAGCTCACGGAACAGGGGAACGGTGGCGAGAAAATCCGTGATCCGATCGAGCGAGACGCTCGTCGTGGGCGGAGCGATTCGCGGGGGCGTTGTGCCGAACGTGACCATCGTGTGTGTCCTCGGGGCGGGTGCCGACACGGGGAGGCTGTGCCAGCACCACGGGAGAAGCAGGCGGCAAGCTCACGGCGGAGGCCTTCGAACCTGCTCTGGAGCGGATGACGCGTTATCTTCCGGTTATACCCGCCATGGCGGTTTGCGGTTCGGTCGATGCTGTCGACCGAGCCGACGAGCAGGATGCCGTTCACGTGCCTCGCCGTGATCGACATCGCGACGCCTTCCGAACTCGAGCACACCCACTCCATGCTGACCCATCTTCGCGACCGTATGGCCGACGCGCTGCGTCGCGCCACCGAAGTGGAGCAGCTGCTGGCCGATCCGGAAACGGTGAAGGACGCGCCGCGGCTTGCTGCACTTGGTCGCGAGCACCATCGTCTGGCCGAGGTCGTTCAGAAGGTGAACCGCTACACCAAGGCCGAGGCTGAGCTCGCCGATGCCCGCGAGATGGCCAACGGGGACGACCCCGATTTTGCGGCTGAAGCCAAGGCCGAGGTCGAGCGGCTCGAACAGGAGTGCGCGGCGCTGGAGAAGGCGCTCCTCCCGTTGCTCATTCCGCGGGATCCGCTCGACGATCGCCCGGCCATCTTCGAACTGCGGGCCGGCACCGGCGGCGATGAAGCCGCGCTCTTCGCCGCCGATCTCCTCCGCATGTATACGCGTTTCATCGAGCGGAGAGGGTGGCGCATCGAGGGGATTTCCTATTCCGATGGCACGCTGGGCGGTGTGAAGGAGGCGGTGTTCAAGGTGATCGGCGATGGCGCCTTCGGCGTGTTGCGCTGGGAGTCTGGCGTGCATCGCGTACAGCGCGTGCCGGCCACCGAATCGCAGGGACGCATCCATACGTCCGCGGCCACGGTCGCGGTGCTTCCTGAAGCCGAGGAAGTCGATGTCAAGATCGAAGACAAGGACCTGCGCATCGACGTCTTCCGCTCGTCGGGACCGGGTGGCCAGAGTGTGAACACCACCGATTCGGCGGTCCGCATCACGCACATTCCCACCGGCTTGGTGGTCTCGCAGCAGGACCAGAAGTCGCAGCTGCAGAACAAGGCCAAGGGCATGGAAGTGCTGCGGGCGCGCTTGCTCGACCTCCGGTTGTCGGAGCAGGAGGCGGAGCGCTCGCGCATGCGGAAGTCGCAGGTCTCCACCGGCGACCGGTCGGCCAAGATTCGCACGTACAATTTCCCGCAGGGCCGCGTGACCGACCACCGCGTGGGCGTCACGCTGTACGACATCGACCGCGTGCTCGACGGCGACTTGGGACCATTCCTCGAAGCGATCGCGCTGGCGAATGCGGAAGAGAGCCTGAGTGACTGACGGTGGTCGGCTGCTCCGCGACGTGCTGCATGAGGTCGCGCGGTTGCTGTCGGCGTCGGCGTGGCTGGCCGAGGACGCCCGGGCGGCGGGGGCGGAATTCACCGGGGGCGACGCGGATCGCGAGGCCCGCTGGCTCGTAGCGGCGGTGCTGGATGTGACGCCGGGGGAGCTGGGGCGCCTGCTGTCGGATGGCCGGCACGCGTCGGGCATCGAGGCGGCCTCGATCGATCGGGCGGCGCGACGGCGGGCGCTCGGGGAGCCGATGGCGTACTGCGTCGGCACCGCGCCGTTCCGCCAGCTGGTGCTACAGGTAGACCGCCGGGTGCTCATTCCGCGCCCCGAGACCGAAATCGTGGTCGGTGAGGCGCTACGCCTCACGGCCAATCATCCCGGTGGCATCGCGGTCGACATCGGCACCGGCTCCGGTGCGATTGCCCTGAGTCTGGCGACAGAAGGCCGGTTTTCGCGGGTCATCGCGACCGATCTCTCCGACGAGGCGCTCGCGGTCGCCGCCGCGAACGCCGCGTTGGTGGCGGCCGCAGCGCCCCACGCGTCGCCCGTGGAGTTCCGTCCCGGGGCCGATCTGGCGCCGCTCCGGGGTATCAGGGCCCGTGTCATTGTGGCCAACCCGCCCTACATTGCGTACAGCGAAACGGCCGCCCTTCCCCGCAGTGTGCGGGACTGGGAGCCCACCGTGGCGTTGGTGGCGTCCGATCAGGGCATGGCCCGCTACGCGGCTATTCTGGCCGGCGCACACGAGCTGCTGGAGCCGTTCGGCTGGGTGGTGTTCGAGGTCGATGCCCGGCGCGCGCAGCAGACGGCGGCACTGGCCACGACTCAGGGGTACCAACAGGTCACGGTGGGGCGCGATCTCACTGGTCGCGACCGCGTCGTCCTCGCGCAGCACGTCCCGGCGTGATTCTCACTCCATTGCTCCTACTCGGCCGAGGAGGCCGATCTTCATGCTCGAAAGCAAGGCGAAGGACCTAGGCCGCACGATCGGTCAAAGCGACGAGTACAAGGCCGTGAAGCGCAGCAGCGAGGCCCTCAACAACGATCGTGACGCCACCACGGTGCTGCGTCAGATGGAGAAGATCCGTCAGGACGCGCAGGCGATGATCGATCGTGGCGAGGAGCCGACGAACGAGATGGAGCAGCAGCTCGATACGCTGCTGCAGCAGGTGCAGGGCAACAGCGCCTACCAGGCCGCGATCTCGGCGCAGGACAATTTCGACAAGCTCATGCTGCGCGTGAATCAGTGGATCGCCGACGGCATTCGCGCTGGTGCCACCAGCTCCATCATCCTTGGCTGATCGCTCGGCGATGTCGGGCGCGACCGGCGGGTGCTTCGTCGTGCTGGAAGGCGGAGAGGGGGTCGGCAAGACGACGCAGTGGCGGCGCCTCGCCGATCGGCTTCTGGCGGCCGGTCACGACGTTGTGGCGTTGCGCGAGCCCGGTGGTACGCCGACCGGTGATGCGTTGCGCGCCGTGTTGCTCGATCCCGCTTCGGCGCTCGCCGCGCAAACCGAGGCGCTGCTGTTCGCGGCGTCGCGTGCGCAGTTGGTGCGCGACGTCATCGCCCCGGCGATGCATCGAGGCGCGGTGGTGCTGGTCGACCGCTTCCTGTTGTCGACGTACGCGTATCAGGGGCGTGGCCGCGGCCTGTCGCTGACGGCGCTGCGCGAGGTGAACGCGTTCGCCACGGGCGGATTGGCGCCCGATCTCACCCTGCTGCTGTCGTTGCCGCTCGACGAGTCGATGGCGCGCATGCATGCGCGTGGCGGCGCCGATCGCATGGAACGCGAGGATGCGGCGTTCCACCAGCGCGTGCGCGCGGCGTTCGATGAGGCACTGCAGCCGGCATGGCAGGCGGAGCATCCCGAGACCGGTCCGGTCGTTGCCGTCGATGCGGGGGGCGACGTCGAAGTGGTGACGATGCGCTGTTTAGCGGCGCTGGCGGCCACGTGGCCCGATCGTTTTTCCGAGGGGCCAAAGGAGGAGGGGCGGATGTCGGCGATCGAGGTGACGCATGGCTGAGCAACTGCCGGATTCGCCGCCGCCGACGCGGCGCCGTTCGCGCGCGCTGGCGGCGGCCGCGCTGTTCGTGGGGCTGTTGTCGCTTGGGGGCTGGTGGGCGGGGCGTGATCTCACCGCCGCCTCGCGGCAGACGCGGGCGCCGCTGGGTGGCGCGCGCCTGTTCGATCAGGTGGTCGCGGCCGTGGCGAGGAAGTATGTGGACTCGCTCGATGGCAGCGCGATCTACGACAAGGCGGTCGCCGGCTTGCTGCGCGAGCTGAAGGATCCGTACACCACGTATCTGGCCGAAGACCGCCTGCGTCGGTTGAACGAGCAGATCAGCGGCACGTACGCGGGCGTCGGGTTGCAGATCGATGTGCGTGATGGCTGGCCGGTGGTCATCGAGCCGATTGTCGGTGGCCCATCGGAGCGCGCCGGTGTCCTGGTCGGCGACCGGGTGGTGCTGGTCGGGACAGAATCGACGCGCGGCTGGTCGCGCGACGAAACGTCGAAGGCGATGCGTGGCCCACCCGGATCGCGCGTGACCTTCACGGTCGAGCGCGGCGATGCCCGTGTGAACTTCACGCTGCTGCGCGACAAGGTGCATCTGCGAGCCGTGCAGCGGGTGCAACTGCTGCAGAACGGTGTGGGCTACGTGGACGTGAACGTGTTCAGCGCGCAGACGGCGGCGGAGCTCAGTGAGGCGGTCGATTCCGTGGTGAAGCTCGGGGCGCGTTCGCTCATCATGGACTTGCGTGGCAATCCCGGCGGCCTGCTCGAACAGGGCGTGGCCGTGGCCGAACTGTTCCTCGATGGCGGCCAGAGCATCGTGCAGTTGCGCGCGCGTCCAGGGTCGCAGCCACAAGTGTTCACCGACAGTCTGCCGCAGCGCTGGCCCACGTTGCCGCTGGCGGTGCTGGTGGACCGCGCCAGCGCGAGCGCGTCGGAGATCGTGGCCGGTGCGTTGCAGGATCACGATCGTGCCATCGTGTTGGGCGTGACGTCCTTCGGGAAGGGCAGTGCCCAGAACGTGTACCCGCTGTCGAGCGGTGGTGCATTGCGTCTGACGACGGCGCGGTGGTACACGCCCGTGGGGCGGAGCATCAATCGCCCGGCGCCGCGCGACCGTGACGCCGAGTTCGATGACAGCGCCGAGGTGTCGCTGCCCGATACCATCCGTCCGCGCTTTCGCACGGATGCGGGGCGCACCGTGTTCGGTGGCGGTGGGATCACGCCGGATGTGATCGTCGGTGATACTACGACGCCGATGCAGGTGCAGGCGTTGGCGCGGGCGATGGGCAAGAATGCCGGGGCGTACCGTGATGCGCTTGCCAAGCAGGCACAGTTGCAGAAACGCACGATGAACGGTCCCGGTGATCCGGTCACACCGGCTATGCTGGACGCGCTGTATGCCGATCTGGTGTCCCGCCGCGTGGCCCCGCCACGCTTCATCTTTGACAGTGCCTCGCCGTGGATCTCGCGCTCGCTGGGCTACGAGATGACGCGGATCGCCTTCGGTGCCGATGCCGACTTCGTGCGTCGCACCCAGGATGACAGCGCGCTGCAGCGCGCAACGGAGCTGTTGCAGGGCACGCGCAGCCCACGCGACGTCTTCGCGAAGCTCGAGCAGCGCGCCATCGACGTGCCGCCGGCGATTCGTTAGCGAGCCACGTGAGCGTGTCGCGCTAACGACTGCCGGGGATCTTCGTCGAGACTTTCACGCCCTTGGGCGTGACGAACACGAACGCGTCCTTCGGCAACACGGCGTTGGGCGACCAGCTGGTGAGCGTGATGGTGCGATCGACGCCCTGCTGGTCGAGCACTTGCACGCGCACCGGGCGCGCGTCCTTGTCGTCGAGCCACAGCGTGGCCTTGCTGAATGGCACCGTGCTGGGGTTCTTCGGCACCAGCTGGACGCGACGAGTGCTGCGTCCGTCAATGGACGCGCTTTCGCCGCCGGTGATGGTGAACGCGCGGCGCGGGGTGTCGAGCAGCTGCCCAAGCAGGTCCGCCACAATTGCCCCGTCCGCATCGGCCGGCAGCTTCAGCACCTGCCCCGGGGTGCTGCTGGGTAGATACACCCAGAGGCTCTTGCCGTCTCCGACAATACGATCGCCGGCCGGGTCGATGAAGGTGATCGACACGCGGTTCGGTCGCTCCTGCACGAACACCCCGCGCGAGGTCACGGTGCGACCGAGGATCGGATTCGTGATCGATTGATCGAAGTTGGCTTGCAAGGTGCGCGTGGTGGACCACGACGTGGCCACGCGCGCGTAGGCCGCCTCCGCCTCGGCGGTGCTCTGCGCCGCCAGAGGAGCCGACGCCGGCAGGGCCACAGCGACCATGAGGATCGCGCGGGCCGTGAATTGATTCAGAGTGCTCATAGGAGGGACTACACGCAGGGGCAGTGCCGGTGCCCTCGCGGGTCCCGGCTGAACGTCGTGAGGGACGGCGCGTCGACGGTGGTCCGCAACGGGCGACGGCGCGATGCGGGCGGTTACGCCCGCGCCGCCGGCATCGGCGGCGTGGGGGCCAGCTGTCGGTCGATGGCGCCCGCGATCAGGCGCAGTTGCCGAACGAGCTCGGTGAACTGCTCGGGATACAGCGACTGCGCACCATCGGAGAGGGCCTTGTCGGGCGTGGGATGCACTTCCACGAGGATCCCGTCGGCACCTGCCGCGACTGCGGCGCGCGCCATCGGTGTGACCTTGTCGCGCAGCCCCGTGCCGTGGCTCGGGTCAGCCACGATGGGCAGGTGCGACAGCTTCTGCACCACCGGGATCGCCGTGAGATCGAACAGGTTGCGTGTGGCGCTGTCGAAGGTGCGCACCCCACGCTCGCACAGGATCACGTTCGGGTTGCCTTCCGACAGCACGTACTCGGCGCTCAGCAGCAAATCGTTAATGGTGGCCGCCATGCCGCGCTTGAGCAGCACGGGCTTGCCGAGTTTGCCCACGTGACGCAGCAGCGAGTAGTTCTGCATGTTGCGCGCACCGATCTGGATGCAATCCGCATACTCGGCCACCATGTCGGCTCCGCGCTCGTCCATCGCTTCTGTCACGATGGCGAGTCCCGTTTCGTTTCGGGCGAGCGCGAGCAGCTTGAGCCCCTCGAGGCCGAGCCCTTGAAACGCGTACGGCGATGAGCGGGGCTTGAAGGCACCGCCGCGCAACGCGTGCGCGCCGGCACTCCGTACCGCATGCGCCGACGCGAGAATCTGTGCTTCGGTTTCCACCGAGCAGGGGCCGGCGAACACCACGACATCACGGCCGCCCACGCGCACACCCGGGGCGATCTCGACGATGGTGTTCTCGTTCTTCCATTCACGCGAGGCCTGTCGATATGGCTTCTGCACGATGAGGACATTCGCCACGCCGGGGAGCCCCTCGATGTACGACCAATCCACCTGTGCGTCGTCGCCCAGGAGACCGATCGCCGTGCGCACCGCGCCCGGCATGGGGAGGGGCTTGAAGCCCTGCCGCACGATCTCATCGCAGACCTTGTCGATGTCGGCGGCGCTCGCGTTGGGCTGCATTACGACCAGCATGGCACGTCCTCAGAATTCGATGGACCAGCCGTCGGTCGCCAGGACCGCCGGGCCGGTGTAGCACTCCGCCACTTCACCGAGAATGCTCGCGGCTTCTACCGGCGGATAGAAATGCGTCAACACGAGTCGACGCGCGGCGGCGCGAGCGGCGAGCTGTCCGGCCTGTCGCGGGGTGAGGTGCTCGCGAATGGCCATCGACTCGGGCAACGAGCACTCGGCCAGCAGCAGGTCGCACCCGGCCGACCACACCCCGAGCGCCTCGCTCACCCCGGTGTCGCCGGTGTACACGAGACGGCGTTCCCCGTCGCTCACGGAATATGCTACGCTCTCCGCCGTATGGGGTACCGGCTGCGACATCAGCGTCACGGGCCCGCCCAGTTTCACGATCTCGTCGGGAAGCAGTTCCCGGACCGTGAACGGGAAGCCGGGCGCCAGCATCCAGGCACCGTACACGCTGGCCATGCGCTCGATCAGGGCGCCGGTTCCGGGCGGCCCGTACAGCGTCACCGGGGCGCTGCGCGGCGGCAGCTGGCCCCATCGCCAGCCCATCAGCAGCAACGGCAGATCACTGATGTGGTCGGCATGGAAGTGCGTGATGGCCACATGCGTGATCGTCGTCCAGTCCACGCCAAGCGAGGCCATGCGATGCACCGAGCCACTGCCGCAGTCGAGCAGCAGGCGGACGGTGTCGGCGACACCACCGCATTCCACCAGATGCGCCGCACTGACCCGGTTGGCGTGCGGCGCAGCCGTGCCCGTACCCACTGTGGTGAGCTTCATGGTGAGCCGCTCGTAAGGTTCATGCTCAGCGTCCCTTGAACAGCATGCGCCGGAAGGTCGGCGCGCCGGTTCCACTCTGAAACCGCGCCACGTACACGCCGGGGGCGACGGTGCGGCCGTCGCTGGCCGTGCCATCCCACACGAACCGATTGTCGCAGTTGCTGCCGGCACCCGGCGCGCCGCGGCCGTAGCGGCCAGCGGCGAACTGGGTGACGCCGTCGAGCGCGGGGACGATCGTGCGCACCACGTTCCCGCGAAGGTCGAGCACGTCCAGCGACACCGCGCCGCCGGGCTCGCCCACGTCAAACCAGAAGCACGTGCTGAACGCTGTGGCCGATGGAAACGGGTTCGGGAAGTTCTGATATAAGATCGTGGTGGTCGGCAGCGGCGGATCGACGATCAGGAACGACGCGAGACTCGCCACGCGCACGAAGTCCCCGTTGGGGAGCGTGGCGCGCACACTCCACCGGTACGACGTGTTGGCCTGCAGGTTGGTCGCGGCGCGAAAGGTGGTGTCGCGCAGACCCGTGGTGGCCTGTTCCGGACGCCCCGCATTGGTGATCTCTACTGCGTAGGTCCACGGGCCGGCGGCGGGGGTGACACGCGCACTTTTCCAGACGAACAGCGGACGCCGGAGATCAAAGATGTCGCCCGTTGGCGAATTCGGCGTAATGAGGGTGAGCCACGTGGGCACGGTGCGCGGACCGGTGACCGGCGAATCGGCCGACAGGCCCGACGCACCCTGCACGCCGGCTCGCCAGAACACCGTCCCGTCGCTGGGAAGGGCGCGCGTGATCTGCACGGCGATGGTCGTGTCCGACGTGGTGAACGTCGAATCCACCGCGATCGACGCGGCACCGAAATCGGCCGACGTCGCGATCTGCACCCGCACGCGCAGCGGGCGCGCGTTCGCGAAGCCGAGCGCACGGACCACGAGCGACGGGGTGATCGATGGCAAGAGCGCGGCCGTAGGGCCGTCCACGATGACGGTCTGCCCCGCGAGGATCCGGGGCAGGGTTGTCAGCGCCGCGCCGCAGCACAGCGCGGCGGCACCCCACCAACGCCGCCGCGCGTCGCCCATCACGCTGGTGACGGTTCCGCGGCGGAGTCTTCGTCGGGGACGACGGTCTCGTCCACCTGCTGACCACCCCGCAGGCGTACGCTCACGATCGACGACACCCCCGGCTCCTGCATGGTCACACCGTACACCGCATCGGCGGCTTCCGAGGTGGTTCGCGGGTTGTGGGTAATCACGATGAACTGGGTCCGCGTCTTGAAGTCATTCAGCATCTTCACGAAACGGCCGATGTTCTGGTCGTCGAGTGGCGCGTCCACTTCGTCCATGAGACAGAAGGGGCTCGGCTTGGTGAGGAAGATGCCGAACAGCAGCGACAGCGCCACCAGCGCACGCTCCCCGCTGGACAGCAAGTGGATGCGCTGCGTCTTCTTTCCGCGCGGTGATGCGTGGATTTCGATGTCGCAATCGAGCGGCGCGTCGGGGTTCTCGAGCCGCAGGTCGCACTCGCCGCCGCCGAACATGCGCAAGAAGATCTGCCGGAAGTTCTCGCGGACCTGCGAGAACGTGGCCAGGAACAGCTCGCGGGCCGTACTGTCGATTTCGCGGATGGCCTGATGCAGCGACTGCTTGGCCGCCACGAGGTCATTGCGTTGACCGGTCAGGAACTCCAGTCGGCGCTGCTCTTCCTCGTGCTCCTCGATGGCCAGCGGGTTGACCGGGCCCAACTCGTCGAGCGATTCGCGCAGCTGCTTCGCTTCGGTTCGCAAGGCGTCGGTCTCGAGGTCCAGCTCCTCGAATCCGGCCAGCAGATCCTCGAGCGTACGACGCCATTCGGTTTCCGTACGCTGACGGATGGCTTCGCGGCGACCCGACAGTTCGGTGTGACGCAGCTGTGCCCCGTGGAGCTGTTCGCCGAGTGCCGAGGCGCGACGGCGTGCCTCGTCGAGCATGCGCTCGGCGTCGGCGAGCGCGCCGGTGGCGGCGGCGACCGCACGCTCGGCGTCGGCGAGTCGCGCGTCGGCATCGGCGAGGGTCTTCTGTTCCGTTTCCAACTCGGAGCGCCAACCGTCGAGCTGCTGCGCCAGTTGTTGGTCGGCGTCGGAGAGGTTGGTGAGTTCGCGCGCCAGCGACTCGAGACGAGCCGCCGCCGTGGAGTCTTCTTCGTTGAGGCGCTTCTCACGGTCGATCGCGACCGAAAGACGCGCCTGGGCCTGGGCCTGCGCGACCTGCCACGTGGCCCGTGCCTCACGCGCCTGCTCCTGATCGCGCTCGGCCACCGACATCGCTTCGCGGGCGTCGGTGATGTCGGCGTCGGCTTCACCGGCGCGCGCGTGCAGCGCCTCGGCCTGCTGGGCCAGCTGCTTCGTGCGCGCGTCGAGCTCCTCGAGACGCGAGACGAGCCGTTCGGCCAGGGCGCTCGACTGCTGCAGTTCGCGCTCAGCCCGTTCGCGGCGCCGTTCGACCTCTTGCTGCACATCGGCCGCGCGACGCGATTCCTGCTGCGCACGATTCGACGTTTCCATACAGGCCTGCTGCGCACGCTCGGCGTCACCGAGCGCCAAGCGGGCGGCTTCGGCCGCCAGCACGCATTCATCGCGACGCGCATCGGCCGCCGCGAGATCCGACTCGAGCCGCGTGATCTCGGCGCGACGCTGCAGCGGGCCGGGGCCCGTGGCCGTCCCCGGCAGGAACACCGCCCCACGTTCGTCGACGAACGCTTCACCGCTGTCGATGGCGCGCACCTTGCCCAACAGGGCGCGCACCCAACGCGACGCCGCCCCCGACGACTGAACGCTCCCTGCGAGGGCATCGGCATCGGCACCAAGGTCGGTGACCACATCGAGCGGCAGCAGCAGCAGCGGACCGGGCTGCGTGTCGGCGTGCCAACGGCGCACGGCAGCTGCGGCATCGGCATCCCGCACGACGATCGCGTGCATGGTGGCGCCGAGGTAGCGCTCCACCAGCTTCGCGGCCTCGCCATCGGCGGTGAGGAAGTCGGTGAGCGGACCAAGCACGGCGCCGTCGCCGAAGCGCGCGCGTTCCTTCAGCAGCTTGGCGGCAGAGGGGGCGAGCCCCACGCGCTCACGTTCGAGCGCGGCCAACGCATTTAAGCGGCCTTCCAGTGCCGTACGCGCCTGCACGGCACTGGCGAGGGCACTGCGCGATTCGGCGTCGGCGGTTCGGGCGGTGGCGGCAGCCAGACGGGCCCCTTCCAGCGCATGCAGCGCATCCTGCGCATTCGCCTGCGTGATCGCGACCTGCTCGCGCGCGGTAATCAGCTCCCGTTCGGTGACGTCGAGCGCGTCGGCCAGCTGCTGACGTTCGATCTCAAGCGCCTCGCGGCGGTTCTGCGTGTCGAGGTGCTCGCGCGAGGCACCGTCGCGATCGAGCTCGAGGCGACGGGCCTGGTCGCGATGCTCGCGCACCTGGCGCTCGAGCTGTTCGAGCACCGCACGGGCCTGCTGCACGGCTTCACGCGTGGTCTGTTCGGCGGCGAGGCGCTCCCGCAGGGCCTCGCCGGCGTCCGCCAGTTCCTGCTCGAGCGTCGTGCGATCACCGACGGCGCGCTCACGGTCCTCGCGCAGACGACGGCCAAACGCTTCGTTCTCTTTCCGCTCTTCCTCGGCGCGCTGCTTGCGCATGGTCGTGCTGCGCTGGCGCTCCTCGCTGACGGCGAGTTCGCGCTCCAGCCTCTGCGTCTTGTCGCGCTGCTCGGCGGCGAGGCGCGCGAGTTCCAGGCGGCTCGCTTCGGCGGCGGAACGCGCACCGTGCGCTTCCTCGCGCAGCCCCTCGGCGTGGGCGATGGCTTCTTCCCCGCCTGGGACGTCCAGCTGCAGTGCTTCGAGACGGCCATCGAGCGCCGCGAGTTCGTCGCGCCACGCCGCCATTTCGCGTGTGGCCAACGAGATCTCGACCTGGAAGCGGCGTGTCGTCAGCTCGGCGTGCCGTTCAGCACGACGACGCTGACGCGCGAGTGACCGTACCTGACTCTGCACCTCGTTGATCAGGTCGTCGAGGCGCGCCAGATCAACCGTGGTTTCTTCGAGTCGGCGCTCCGCACTGCGACGGCGATCGCGATACAGGCCGACGCCAGCCGCCTCCTCGAAAAGTTCGCGACGTTCATCCGGGCGATCGGAGAGCAAGGCATCGATCATCTTGCTTTCGATCACCACGCCGGAGTCGGCACCGAGGCCGGTGCCGCGCACGAGATCCTGAATGTCACGCAACCGGCACGGCGCGCGATTCAGGAGGTACTCGCTTTCGCCCGACCGGAGCAGGCGCCGCGTGATCACGACTTCCTTGAACGGGACCGGAAGTTCGCCCTCCGTGTTGTCGAAATGCAGCGACACTTCCGCCATGTTGACGGCCTTGCGTGCCGACGAACCGTGGAAGATCACGTCTTCCATCTTCGCGCCGCGCATCGCGCGCGCACGCTGCTCGCCCAGCACCCACCGCACGGCGTCGGAGACATTCGACTTGCCGCTCCCGTTGGGGCCCACGATGGCGGTCACACCCTTCTCGAACACAAACTCCAGGTGATCGGCAAAGGCCTTGAAGCCATGGACTTCGAGCTTCGTCAGACGCACTAGAACGCTCTCCCAGTTCGATAAACCAGCACAGGCGCGACGCGCAGGGCGCGCAAAGAATCCGCAAGCAGCGTCGCTTGCGTCGGCGATTCGAACGCGCCGGTATACACGATGGCGCTGCCATCCGGCTGCAGCAGCGCGTACGCCATGATGCCGCGATCCGCCAGTTCGGCGAGTTGCGTCGGGATGTCGGTCGGTGTGACGTTGCGCGCGAGACGCAGCGCATACGGGACCGATACAATGCTCCCTGATCCAACGATCTTTTGTGTGCGCAGCTTGGTGAGCAAGGAATCGGCCTGCGCGCGAGTCGCTGCCGCCCCAACCGTGACGCGGAACCACTGCTCATCGCCTTCTGCGACGGGCGAGAGCGCCACGGCATCGAGGGCGCGCACGCGGGCGTCGGGCATGGCGGCCGCCCGCGTGTTGGCGGTCGCGAAATACACGGCATACCGCGACGCCGAGGCCGAATCGGCCGCGTTTTCCACGGTGAGCGGCAGGCCGGTCGGACGCACGCTGTCCAGCGCGGAAAGAATGGCGCCCGTGGTGTCGCGCAACAGTGAATCCCGCTGGGCGCTGTCGCCGCGCACGGCGGTGTCCATCGGCGTGGGTGGCACGACAATGGCCGTGCTGTCCGGCCCCCGCTGCCCTCCCAGGATGAGCGACGCGACCGGCTCCGGCAGTCGCGCCAGCAGCTGTGGCCAGAAGGCGCCGGCGGCAACGGCAACGGCGCCGAGCACCGCGATGATCGCGATCGCGCGACGGCGGCGGCTCGGCTCGTCTTTCCCGGCGGCCTCGCGCGCGCGCGCGGCGGCTGGACGCGGCGCCGCGCGCGGTGGTTCGGGAGCGGGCGCGGCCGGTGCGGCAATCAGCGGGATGCCTGGCGGCGTGGGGAAGACGGTGTCACCCACCGGCAGCAGCGCGCCGACGTAGGCGCACAGTTCGTCGAAACCGGGAGCGGTTGGATTCGCGATCACAACCAGAAGCGCGCCGACTTGATGAAAGCCGGCCGCCAGACGGCGCCACCGCTCGTTCGCATAGACCGCGTGGTGTGCTACCGCCTCGGTCCCACTGGGCATCAGAAAGACGTTGTCGGCCCCGGCCATCGGCCGCGCGATCTTGTTGAGCGACACGCCGTAGAGAAAGCTGTCGGAGATGCCGTGCGGATCGTCACCGGTGAGCAGCGACTCGATGGCCGGTGCTTCACCGATCAAGTCGGCGACCGCCACGCGACGGCGCTCTCCCTGGGCCCGGGCCAGACCCAGCGCCGTCGACGCCGCAACGGCGGAGTCGGTCGCGGCGATCACCACGGAGCAAAGGCCGTCAACCAACGGTGCCAAGCGTCGACCCTCCATCTCCCACGATGCAGACTGGCTCAGCGGCGTCACGGGGCCCCCTCGAAGATCCAGAAACTCTGTCCCGACGATTTCCCGACGCGCTCGGCGTCGGCGCGTGTCGGGTACGGACCGAGCACGACGCGATAGACGGTTTTCCCTGCACGGTCGGCCGTCGTAATACGCGGCGATTCGCCGTTCACACGAACGCGCGACGCCACCTGACGCGCCTGCTGCTCGTCGAGCACGGCCGCGAAGGAGACGGTGAACACTGCACTGGTTGCCGTGTCACGCCGCGTGCTGTCACGCCGCGCGCTGTCGGGCGCCAGGCCGCGCGCCGCAGCGCTGTCCGCATAGTCCGCCGAATCGCGCGGGGCACTGGTGCGGAACTGCACGGGCTGATCGAGGCCGGCCGCGCGCGGGCGGAAGCCGTTCCACCGCAGCGTATACCAGAACTGCTTGGCGCCGCCAGCTACGGTACGCATGTCGGTCAGCGACGCCGGATGGGCGAATACCACGTCGTCCCCGCGCGTGGTGGCGATCGCCCCGTCGGGGAGCACCAGCGGCAGATCACCGCGCCACTCACTGCGGACCACGCCGAGGACCTCGTCGCTGCCCAGGCTGATCACGTACACGGAATCGGCACCACCGCGCGCGAGCAACACGCGACCCAATGGGTCCATACGCAGCGCCCGTGGCACGCCGGGGAGCTTGATCTTGCTCGTGACACCTTCTTCGAATCGATCGACCACGCGCAGTCGCTCGTCGTCGGTAATGGCGACAAACAGGCGGTCACCGCTTGGTGTGGCGGCGATCGCCGCGACGGGGTCGCCGATGTCCACCTCCAGCGCCTTCGCGAGATCGCGCGTGCGGACCGCAATGACTTCTTCATTCCCGCCGAAGAACACGCGATCACCGACGGCGCCAGCGGTGGCGCCGAGCGACCGGCGCAATGTGGCCTCATTGCCGCCGATGTCGAACGACAGACTGTCGGTGACCTGCTGTCCGGGGGGACGCACGCGCCACACGATGGCACGGTCGCCCTTGGCACCGGCCACGATCAGGGAGCCGTCGGCTTGCGCGTACAGCGCGTGCGCCGGCAGGGTGGGCCGGAAGCGCCAGTCGCCACCGCTCGGAGTATAGCGCGTGATCTCACCATCGGTCGTGAGGGCATAGATCGCGCCGCCGTCGGCCGAGGACGCCACGGCCACGTCGTCGGTACGCGACGTCGTGACGGTGCCGAGGCGGAGATCGATGCGGAGTGGCGCACCCGTCGTGTCGACCGCCGCGAGGTATCCATCTTCGGCGCCGAAGGCGATGACACGATCGAGGGCCGGGACGCGCGCGCTCGATCGCCACAGGGTCGCCTCAAGGTCCGGATAGCGCGTAGCGCTCACCACGCCGCCGTCGCGCGAAACGCGCAACACGATCGGATCCGGACCACCGGGAATGCTGGGAGGGGCGTCGGCTCCGGAGGGGCGGGACGAGCGATCGGCACAGCCGCCGGCAACACCGCACGCGAGGAGCACGAACGCCGTCACAAGGAGCGTGCGCACGAGCGAAAAGTACCTGCCGGAGGCTGGAGCAGGGAGGGGGGACGGGCGGGGAAATCCCCCCGCGGTCCCCCGTGTGCTCAACCCTCGGCTCGACGGGGGCGGCCGCTCAATAGCTCGCCCCGAAGAACCACGTTCCGAAGCCCTTCGTGCCGGGGCGGCTGACCGGGACCGCCCAGTCCCAGCGCACGATGGCGATGTTGAACAAGTTCAGGCGGATGCCGAACCCATAACTCTGCAGGAGCGCACGCTGGCGGGCGAAGTCGTACCCTTCGGGGCGGCTCGCCACCACCTGCTGCCCCTTCGACCAGGCCACGCCCGCGTCGTAGAAGAACAGGCCGTCGATCGGCGGGAGACCGATGGGCACGCGAGCGCCCAAGCTCCGGATGATCGGGAAACGCAGCTCCGCATTGGCGAAGGCCACCCGGCTGCCGATCAGTTCGACGGAGTTGCACGAGGTGCCGTCGTCGGTGGGCAGACCGGTGCAGGTGATCGAGCCGAGATTCTCGCGGTTGTACCCGCGGATGAAGTCGGGACGACCGATCCACTTGGGGAAGCGCAGCTCGTCGCGCCCGACGGACATGCTGCCCGTAAATCGCGTGGCGAACGTGACGTAGTTGAAAAGAATGGGGTAGTAGGCCCGGATATCAGCGAGATATTCCGTCCATTTCCACGTGCCGATGCTCGGCTCCGCTTCCAGGCGCAGTCGGCGCCCCGTGATCGGGCCGGTGTTCCCGAACAGGGTATTGTCGGTGACGAACGCGAGGTACGGCGAGATGGTGTTGGCCGACGCCACGTTGCGCGTGCGACCGCGCTCGAAACCCGTGGCGTATCCCTGCTGGTAGTCCACCAGGCGCGTGAAGGGGAACACCTGCTGGTCGATATTCTGGAAGCGCGCGCCCAACTCGAATCGCGTGAAGCGATTGAGCGGATACAGACCGGCCGCGAACGCCTGCCGCACCACGAGCCGCGTGATCTCCTGGGATTCCGCGTACTGGTTGTTGCCGAGGTTCTCCTGCACGTAGTTCGACAACAGGTAGACCGGCTGTTGCACCACACCGGTGGTGTACTGCAGCCGGCGTCCGAGGCTGGTGTAGCCCACGAACACCTGCGCATCGCTGAGCTGCCCATTGATGGCACCGGACAGTGCGAGTCGCCGGTCGCCGAGCAGGTCGCTGAGCACGACGGTGGTGCCGCCGAATGTCCCTTGGCCGAATCCACCCTGCTGGTACCCGATGGACGGCTGCGCCACATACTCGGGCGTGAGGCGCGCCTTGTAGCGGTAGTCGCGGAACTTGGTGGAGTCGGGAAGGTTGAAGTCGAAGCTGTCCATCAGGGCGCGTACGCTGACCGTTTCGGCGAGCCGTGCCGCCACGGACACGGGCAGGTCGTCCGACGCGCGCGCCGAGGCACCGACCGTGGGCCGGTAGAACGACTGGCGGGCCGCGGCGGTGTCGCTGAGCGTGGCGCGATTCAGGTGCGCGGTGGGATCGACCTTAACCGGTGCAATCGGCGCGACGGGCCCTGTGGTCGGCTTGGTCGGCATGCCACCCTGCGCCACCACGACTGGATCGCGATACGGTGCCTTCTTCAGCGACCGCGGATTCTTGAGCTTCCAGATGGCGTGGTCGGTCTTCTCGTAGTACACGAAGGCCAGCACGTCGGCGCCGCGCGCCCACGTGATGGCGGGCGACTGTTCGGCCACGGCCGTCACGGCCCCCAGCACGTTCGTGAGCTGGTAGTGTTCCTTCGACTCCAGGTCGTACAAGAAGATGTTGGCGATGCCCGTGCGGTCGGTGATGTACGCCAGCGACTTGCCGTCGGGGGCCCACTGCGGATTGAGACTTCGTCCGCCTTGTCCCTCGACGATCGTGACCTTCTGCGTCTCGAGATCGAGCAGCGACAGCTTCCACTTCCCGATCTTCAGGATATCGAGATCCATGTCGTCGCCGCGGTCGCTGGTGAAGGCGATCGTGCGCCCATCGGGAGACCACTGCGGCTGCAGGTCGCCGTAGGGATCCTTCGTGACCTGCGTGTACCCGTCGGTGTCGAGCGACGCAATGTAGAGATCGCTCGCGCCGTGCCGCATGCCGCTGAACACGATGCGACGACCGTCTGGCGAGAAGCTCGGGCTCAGCACCTGATCGAGTTCGAAGTCGAACCTCTTCAGGATGCTGCGGCTCTTCACGTCCATCACGTACAGCACATCGCGTCCGCCGCTCTGACCGGTGAAGGCCAGCAGCTTCGCGTCCGGAGAGAACGACGGCTGCGAGTAGATGAAACGCAGCTGCTCGAAGTCCGGATTCGTGGTCGTCTTGACCAGGCGGGCAATACGTTTCCCCGTCTCGGCATTCGCGAGGTACATGTCGGGGAACACTTCGCCGCGCAGGAAGCTGCCGTACGCGATGTACGTGATGTACTTGCCGTCGTCGGAGAGCGCCGGCGCCACGAACAGGCTGGCGATGCTCCCCGAGCGCTTCTGCGACAGCAGCGGTTCGGCGAAGCTGCGCGGACGCTGCAGCTCGGCCACGGTCGGCAGATACTTGCTCTGCATGGCCTGCTTCCACTCGGCGCTGAGCTCGTCGAGTGAGAGGCCGATTTCGCGACGGAAGGCGCGGTCGATGCCGAGGCTGGGCACGGCGTTCATGATCTCGCCAATGACTTCGTCGCCCCACCGCGCGCCCACGTACTGCCACACGGACAACCCGTAGCGGTACGGGAAATACTTGTCGGGGCGCTCCGTCATCTGCTGGATGGTGGGGAGCGCGTTGTTGGTCACGGCATCGCGCACCCAGGCGTCGGTCCACGGGTGCTGTTCGCCGATCGAGAAGTATTCGGCGAGTCCTTCCATGAACCAGAGCGGTGGGTTCACCATCGCCAGGTTCTGCAGCCCTGCGCCGGCCCGACCGCGCGAGAAGATGTCGAACTGGAACACGTGCACCATTTCGTGCTGGAGCACGTGTTCGAAGCTCGCCCAGTCGCCGCTGAAGAACTGCGCCATGCGCTGGCGCAGCGGGTCGGTCACACCGCCCGTGCCTTCGCCGAGATCGCCGAACACGTTGCTCTGCGCGAAGTCGCCCGACGAGCCGAAGATCAGGACCGGCTTCTTCTCGCGAAACTGATGCGCCATGAGGCGCGAGAGCCGCGCGTACGACCGTTCGGCCATGCGGGCGGCATCCGGCGCCACATCGGCGATTTCCGGATAGTAGTGAATCTGGAAGTGTTCGGTTTCGATGACGCGCCAGCGCAGCCGATCGTACTGGACCTGATTCTGCCCGAAGTACTGGGCATGAAGCGGCGACGCGATCGAGACGATCGCGAAGACGAGAGCCGCTCCCCATCGTGTCCAACGCTGCGCCTGCGGCATTTACCGGGCTCCCTGCATGGATTCGGTGTTCAGAGATACCGGCGTTGCGTCGCCCCACAGCCGCTCAAGCTGATAGTACTGCCGCAACGTCGGATGAAAGACATGGATGACCGTGTGCGCATAGTCCAGCAGCGCCCATCGTCCTTGTGTGAGGCCTTCCGTCATGGTGGTAGACACGCCACCCTCTTTCAACCCTGCCTGGATGTGCTCCGCCACGGCACGGACGTGCGTGTCGGAGGTCCCACTGGCAATAACAAAAAAGTCGGTCATATCCGTCACCCCGCGCAAATCGAGGACGAGGATATCGTTGGCCTTCATGTCACTGGCGAGGGCAGCGGCGCGGCGGGCGATGGATTCGCCGGGACTTGGCGGACGTTCAGCCATGTATGGAGTCGGGAGGATTCGAAAGATGGAATGCGGCGGTCCTACTGCTGTACCCCAGCGCATCTGGGAACGTTGCGTGCTGGACAGCGAGTCGGACAGGGGCAAAAAAAGGGGAGTCCGAGTCCGGACTCCCCCAATGCCGGCGACGCGGTGCCGGTTACTGCTTGATGATCCAGACCTTGATCTCGGGCTTCACGTCGGCGTGCAGGCGGATGCCCACGCGGTAGACGCCAAGCGCCTTGATCGGCTCGTTGAGTTCGATCTGGCGCTTTTCGATGTGGAAGCCCTGCGCCTCCAGCTGGTGGGCGATATCGGCCGTGGTGACGGAGCCGAACAGCTTGCCTTCTTCGCCCACGCGCGCGGCGAAGGTCACGGAGACCTCGGCCAGCTTGTCCGCGATGGCTTGGGCGGCGGCGACGCGCTCGGACTCGAGCGCCTCGAGACGCCCCTTTTCCAGCGCGATGCGCTTGCGATTGCCGGTCGTGGCTTCAAACGCGAAGCCGCGCGGAATCAGGAAGTTGCGGGCGAAGCCGGCGGACACGGAGACGATGTCACCAGGATGTCCGAGCTTGTCGACGGCGTTACGAAGGATGACTTCCATGGGAGCTCCGGGTCCAGCGAGAAAAGGTGTGAGAAGTCAGCGCAGCGACGAGCGGCGCGGCGGCGCGCCGGCTCGGAAGTCACGCCAGGTGTCACCTAGCCCCAAGCCGAAGGTGACCGCCAGCACGGCGAGCACGCCCCAGACCGGACCTAGGATCGGGACCAGCACCACCAACACAAGCAACGCCGGAACGGCGAGCCGGTCGGGGATCCACCAAGTGAGTACGCCAGCGCCCCGGAAGGCGTACAGCGACCCGAAAAAGCACAACAAATTCGCACCGATCGTTCGCCACTCGGCGAGAGTCGGCAACAGCAGCACGGTCACACCGACCACGATCCCCCATACCAACTGGTCGTTGAATCGCACGTCGCGCAGCGCCCCCAGCGGTGGACCGATACGCACCCGCGACAGCCGGTGATACGCGGCCCACCCCAACCCCAACGCCAAGAGCGACTCGAGCGCCAATAACGCCGGCGCGATCGAGACCAGTGGCCCCGGGATCAACCCACGTGCCGAGCCGGCGCCGGAGATTGGCTCCGTGAGGGCGACCAGCAGGTTTTCCATCCGCGTGGCGCGGTCGGCGGCCTCGGGGTAGCGTTCCGCGAACCCGCGCCACGCCTCCGTGTCCGACCGACTGCGCCAGCTTTGCAGCGACTCACCGAGACGGCGCTGATACTCCTGAGAGAGCATCTGCGCCGGCCCGTCAAACAGCGTACTGCCACCGGTGGCGCGGGTGGTGAAGCCGGCGGTCGTGACGAGCGCCGCTACGCCGATCGTTCCCAGCGCGCGCGTGAGTAGCGATTGACGCGGCGACGCCAGACCGACCAAGCCGAACGACGCACCCAACGTGAGCGCCCACCCGCGTCCGAACGCGCCGTACCCCGTAAACGGGAGGGGCACCTTCCAGATCACGTAGCCAGCCACCACCACCCAGAGCAGGGCCATCTCAAGCCGCCCGCCCGACCACCAACCGATGATCGCACAGGAGGCGATCGCCACGAGGACGAGCAGCGCGAACTGCTCAATGGGCAGCAGCAGCCGAATGACCGCGGAGAGGAGCGACAGCGACGCGGGCCACGCCGGCGCGGCCGTGACGAGCACCATCAGCACCAGCGCAAACACAAACCACCGCCACCCACGCTCCTGAGGAGCGGTCGCGGCGACCTCCGACGCGACCGCTCCCATCATGCTCAGCCCGTCTGCCCCTTCACGTACGGCAGCAGCGCGAGGAAACGCGCCTTCTTGACGGCCTTCGAGAGTTGACGCTGGTGACGCGCGTCGACACCGCTCAGGCGGCTCGGCAGGATCTTGCCGTAGTCCGTGATGAAGCGGGCGAGCAGACGGTCATCCTTGTAATCGACGTAGCGGATGCCCGCTTCCGTGATCGGGCAGGGCTTCTTTTGGCGGCGCATGATTTAATCCTCGTCGTCGTCGTCGTCATCGCTCGCGCGACGGCGCGAAGCGAGCTCTTCATCGCTGAGCTTCGGGGCACCCAACTCATGCTCGGCGAGCGAGATGAGATAGCGGATGATCCCTTCATCGAGCTTGAGCGCACGCTCGAACTCGGGAAGCACGGCGGGCGTCGTTTCGAAACGGGAGATGGCGTAGTAGCCAGTCTCGTGACGACCGATCTTGTACGCGAGCTGGCGACGGCCCCAATGCTCGATCTCAGCCGGCGCGGCGAGATTCAACAGGCTCTGCAGCTTGTCCAACTTTTCCAGAATGGCCGCATCTTCGATCGCACTATCGATGATGTACACGGCTTCGTAGCGCCGCGTAGGGTTGCGGCGGATTTTGAGCTTTGCCACTCGGCAATCCTCCCTGTGGTCTAAGGTGCCCCCCGCAGTGCCGATCCGCGGGAGGAGGGTCAGAGGAACGGTGATCCGTTCCAGATGAGCCGTTAAGCCTAGCCCGACCGGGGTTGGAAGGGAAGGGAGGCCCTCCGTACATTGCGAGCATGTGTGGCCGATACGGACTCAGCAACCCCGCGCGACTCGCGACGCTCCCACTGGGCGTCACCGTTCCCGCGCTCGCTCCCCGCTACAATGTCGCACCGTCCCAGTCGGTGCCTTTGGTGGTGCAGGAGGGGGGCGCCCGCGCGCTACACATGGCGAAGTGGGGGCTGATCCCGTTCTGGGCCGATGACCCCGGGATCGGGCAGAAGCTCGCCAACGCCCGCGCCGAAGGCATCGGGGCCAAACCGGCGTTCCGCGCCGCCTTCAAGCAACAGCGCGGGCTCCTACCGGCCGACCTCTTCTACGAATGGCAGGTGGTCCCCGGGCATCAGGGGAAGCAGCCATGGTGCATCCGACTGCCCGACGACGCGCCGTTCGTGATCGCGGCCCTGTGGGACCGATGGCAGCCGAAGCATGATCCCATCGCCGATCCCGTGCTCACGTGCTGCATCATCACGACGGAGGCGAACGCGACGATGGAGTCGATTCATCATCGCATGCCGGTCATTCTGCCGCTCAGCGACGTGGAGGCATGGCTCGATCCCGAGACGCCCCCCGCCGATGCGGCCCGGCTACTGCGCCCATATGACGGACCGCTGCACGCCTATCAGGTGAAAACGTGGGTCAACGCCACCCGCAATGACGATCCGCAGTGTGCCACCCCGCTCGTGCGCTCGGATGCGCAGCGCAGCGAGCAGTACTTCGACGACTGACGACCGATTCGAACGGCTACTTGGTACCGCTCGATCGGCGAAGGTACAGGTTAAGCGACCCGAAGCTCAGCTTCGATTTCATCTGCACCATCAGGCGGCGCTCGTCGTCGGTGATCCACACTTCGGCTCTGCCGTTTTTGCTGAAGATGCCCTTCGTCTGAAACGTGGGCTGCAGCACGACGGTCTTGTAGGTCCCCCCCGGCACCGTGATCGTCTCCTTGCGGAGTACGCGGATACGCACCGGATTGCCGGCGGCCTTGAAGTAGCGCGGGAATTCGTACGACTTGCCCACGTCCAGGGGAACCGTGCGCACGAAGTACAGGAACGACCCATCGTCGAGCGGATTCGCGACGGTCGGCTCCTCGGGGGACTCGTTCTCCCGGAACATGCCGCGCTCGGGGAAGATCTCGTAGCGACGCGTCCGTTCGTAGCTGCCCTCGTCGACATCCTGATGGTAGCGGAGCGAATTGAGCGTGGTCACGTCGAACCACGATTCGTACAAGTCATTCACGCGATATAACGGCATACCGCCGGAGATCGTGAACACCGTATGCCATGCGGCACGCCCACGCACCTCTGCGATCTCGCGCACCTCCATGCTGCCATTGCCCACCTTCAATGAGCCGAAGCGCACTTCATAGTCGAGCCGTTCGCCGACCATGAATGGCACGGCCACCGCGTTGGCGGGAAGTCGCTGGACGGCACGACTGCCCGCCGCATCCGGTGCTTGCGCGGCGAGCGGCAACGACCCGCTCGCGATCGCCAGCGCGGCCATCACCGCCAAGGTCCTGGAACCGATCATCATGGCGACCTGCTACCCGCCGCGGGCGAAAAGGGTCGGCTAGACGTTGAAACGGAACAGCAGCACATCGCCGTCCTGCACCACGTACTCCTTCCCTTCCGAGCGCACCGCCCCCTTTTCTTTCGCCGTCTTCCAGCCGCCGTGCGTGATGAAGTCCTGGTAGGCCACCGTCTCGGCGCGAATGAAGCCCTTCTCGAAGTCGGTATGGATGACGCCGGCGGCCTTCGGTGCGGTGTCGCCACGATGAATGGTCCAAGCGCGCACTTCCTGTTCACCCGCCGTGAAGTACGTCTGCAGGCCGAGCAGGTGGTAGCCACCCTGAATGAGACGGTCGAGGCCGGCCGTTTCGATGCCGAGCGAGGCGAGGAACTCGCTCCGCTCTTCGGGCGGCAGCTCCGACAGTTCGGCTTCGATCTTGGCTGAGAAGGCCACGATCTCGGCGTGTTCGCCGGTGGCCGCCACGGCATCGCGCAATGCCTTGAGATACGGGCCCTCGTCGCCCGCCAGCTCGGCGTCGGTGACATTCGCGGCATACAAGACCGGCTTCGCGGTGATGAGCTGCAGTCCGGCCAACGAGAGCATGTGCTCCGACGACAGTCCGCCGCGAAGCAACGGCATCCCTTCAGACAGCGTCGCGAAGGCGGCTTCCAGCGCCGGCAACTCCGCCAAGGCGTCCTTGTCGTTCGCCTTGGCCGCGCGTTTCACCTTGTCGAGGCGCTTTTCCACAACAGCCAAGTCGGCGAGGGCGAGCTCGAGCTCGATGGTTTCCTTGTCGCGCGCCGGGTCGGGCGAGCCCATCACGTGCGTCACGTCATCGTCGGCGAAGCACCGGATCACGTGGACGATCGCGTCCGTTTCGCGGATGTTCTGCAGGAACTTGTTGCCCAGCCCCTCGCCCTGCGACGCCCCCTTCACGAGCCCGGCGATGTCGACGAACTGCACCGCCGCCGGCAGCGTGCGCTTGGGCTGCACGATCTCGGTCAGCTTCGCCAGTCGCGCGTCGGGCACTTCCACCATGCCGACATTGGGATCGACGGTGCAGAAGGGATAGTTCGCCGCTTCTGCCTTGGCCGAGGTCAGGGCGTTGAAGAGCGTGGATTTGCCGACGTTGGGGAGTCCGACGATGCCGAGTTGAAGCACGATGAAAAACGAAGGAGGGAGTACGGAGGTGGGGGAAGGGAGTCGCGACGCGCTCCGCCCGCGGTGAAATGTAGCGGGGGGCGGAATTCTGGTGACAATCTGGTGGGTGCTCCCTGCCAGGTTCTCCGGATGCAAGACTTCAAGAAGCTCAAAGTCTGGGATCGGGCGCAAAGCTTTGCCGCCACGGTGTATGGCGCGACGGCGGCCCTCAGCGGGCGAGATGTCGTGTCGCTGAGAAGCCAACTGCGGAGAGCCGCGCAATCCATCGCCGCAAACATCGCCGAGGGTGCCAATGCCGCCGGCTCACGTGATTTCGCGCGATACCTGCAAATGGCGATCGCCTCCGCGTCGGAAACGGAGAGCCACCTCGATCTCGCGCTCCGCACCGCCGTGATGCCAGCTGAGGCCGTCATGCCATTGATCGACGACGTCATTGCCGTCCGGAAAATGCTCATCGTGCTCCGGCGGCGCGTACTGGAAAACGGTGCCTGACGTCGCCCACCAGCCGGGACTACCCATGACCCTGGACTCGAACTCGTGACCCGAGACTCACGTGAGTCTCGCGTTGCGAGTCAGCGTTTGGGGTTGTGAGTTACCCACGACCCGGGACTCGAACTCGTGACCCGACACTCACGTGAGTCTCGCGTCGCGAGTCAGCGTTTGGGGTGGTGAGTTACCCATGACCCGGGACTCGAACTCGTGACCCGAAACTCACGTGAGTCTCGCG
>NZ_JBILKJ010000158.1:0-5762 GCF_044376735.1 Gemmatimonas sp. | reverse complement strand
ACAGGCGAAACCACAGGGCGAAGAACTGTCGCGCCCGCGCCGTGAACGCCCGCTTGCGCCACGCGTCGGCCGCCCGCCGGAACACCTCGGCCTGGGTGGGATAGGCGTGAATCGTCTTGCCGACGCCGCCGAGGCCAACGCCGTTGGTGATGGCGACGGCCAGCTCCCCGATCATCTCGCCGGCATGGGTGGCCACCAGCGTCGCGCCCACGATGCGATCCGTACCGGCGGCGAGATGCACTTTCAGGAACCCGTGCGGTTCGCCATCGAGACGCGCCCGGTCGTTGTCCTCGAGGTTCACTCGGATCGTATCGATGCGCACACCGCGTCCGGCCGCTTCCTCGACCGTCATGCCGACATGCGCGACCTCCGGATCGGTGTACGTCACGCGTGGCACCACCAGATTTCTGGTACGCCCCCCACCGATGCCGAAGAACAACGCGTTGGCCACCGCGAGTCGTGCCTGGGCGTCGGCCACATGGGTGAACTGCAGCGCCGACGACACGTCGCCGATGGCGTACACCCGTGGATTCGACGTGCGCAGGCGATCATCGACGCTGACCCCTTGCGGGGTGAAGCGGATGTCGGCCGCCTCGAGGCCAAGCCCCTCGATGTTCGGCGTGCGCCCGGTGGCGACGAGCAGGCGATCGGCCTGCAGCGCCGTCGTAGCATGTGCCGCTGGCGCGTCGCCGGCGAGCTGCAGGGTGAATTGCCGCCCGTCGTGCGACACGCGTTCAACGGTCGCTTGATTGATGATCTGCACGCCGTCGGTCTCAAGCGTGGTTGACACCACGGCGGCGGCATCGACTTCATCGCGCGGTAGGACATGCGTACCGGCATGCACGAGCGTCACCGCACTGCCGAAGCGCGCGAACGCCTGCGCGAGCTCGGTACCGATGGGACCTCCGCCGATCACGATCAATCGCGCGGGACGTTCGGTGAGCGAGAAGATCGACTCGTTGGTGTCGTACGGCGTGTCGGCGAGACCGGGGATCGGTGGCCGCGCCGCCCGCGCCCCGGTCGCGATGATCGCTCGACGGAAGCGCAGTACCGTGTCGTTCACGGTGACTGTATCGGGACCGCTGAACGTGGCGTTGCCGAGGAATACATCGACGCCGAGGGAGCGGAAGCGCTCGACGCCGTCGACGGGACTGATGTCGGCGCGTAGGCGACGCAGCCGCGCCATGACGGCACCGAAATCACCGTCCTGCGTCACGCGCGGCCCGCCGAACCGTTCGGCGGCGGTGCGGGCCTCGTGCCACGCACGGGCCGCACGAATCACCGCCTTCGAGGGTACGCACCCGAAGTTGAGGCAATCACCGCCGAACATGTGGCGCTCGATCAGCGCGACGCGGGCCCCGAGTCCGGCCGCGATCGCGGCGCTCACGAGGCCAGCCGTGCCGGCACCGACCACGACCAGGTGATACCGGTCCTTGGGCACCGGCGCCATCCAACCCTTCGGCGCGACCGTGCGCATCAACTGCGCGTTGGCGTCGTCGAACGGGAGCAGCGGAATGTCGGAAGGCCAGTCGACTGGCGGGGCAATTGGCGCGCGCATCAGGCAGGGGCGGAAGGAAGCGGCACTGGCAGACGGTCAACGCGTCGGCGGGAGCTCGTCGACACCGAAGACCACGGCCGACAGATCGGGTGCGAGGCGCAACGTGCGCGCCATCCGGTCCCACCACGAGAACACCGAACTGAAATTCGACTGCTGCTCGGCGACGACCACCGAGTGGTGCACCTTGTGCAGGTGCGGCGTCACGATCACGACGCGCAGGATCCGGTCCAGCGCGTCGGGCAGGCCGATGTTGGCATGCTGAAATTGTACGACGGCGAACATTACGGTCTCGTATACGGCGAGCTGCTCAACGCTGCAGCCGATCAGCGCCAGCACCGGTACCCGCGCGATCGACGATAGTACGATCTCGCCCACGTGAAACCGGCTCGCGGTGGTGGCGTCCATCTGCTGATCGCTGTGGTGGAGTCGGTGGAAACGCCACAGGCCCGGCATGGTGTGATTCAGGCGATGCCACGTGTACGTCCAGCCGTCGAGCAACAGGATCGCCGCGAGCCAGCCCAGCCACTCGGGGAGCGCGAGCCAGTGCAACAGGCCGAAAGGGTATTCGCGGCTCCACGCCATCGCGGCGATCCACACGCCGAGGAATCCGAACCGGACCAGCGCGCCGTTGAGCAACCCAAGGGCGACGTTGCGGGCGCCGTGCCACAGGCGATCGCGCCCGGCGTGCGGTCCGCGTTCGAACAGCGGGAAGAAGGGCTGCGCGGATTCCCAGAGTACCAGCAGCGCCAGCACCGCGAGGGCGGCCGGCAGCCGGATGGCGTTAACCGTGTCGGCGGGCATCACGAGCAGGACAGGCGGCTGCGTGGGGCAGGGATGTAGCGCATCGGGTGTTCCGGTAGATGACCGTGGCAACGTAGCCTCGCGAACCGAGGGGCGGTAAGTTGGGCGACCCATTGCCACATCCTGCCCGAGGTTGCCGCATGCTCCGTCTCACCCGTCGCCTGTCGACGCTCGTCGCTGCCGTCCTGCTCGCGGGACCCGCCGCCCTCGCCGCCCAGGAGTCCGACTCCACCGCCCTCCTGCTCGCGCAGCTCATTCGCGCCAACAGCAGCAACCCGCCGGGGCACACGCAGCAGATCGCCGATATTCTCGGTCCGCTCTTTCGCGCCCGTGGCTTTCAGGTGGACGTCATTCCCACGCCGGACTCCGCCAAGGTGCATTTCTTTGCGCGCCTCAAGGGCAACGGGTCGAAGAAGCCCCTCTTGCTCGCGGCGCACGCCGATGTCGTGGGCGTGGAGCGTGAGAAGTGGACGGTCGATCCGTTCGGCGGCGTGATCAAGGACGGCGCGGTGTACGGCCGTGGCGCCATCGACTTCAAGGGCGGCATCGCCGTCTTCGCTCGCGCCGCGATGCTGCTGGCCGACCGCAAGGTGCCACTCGACCGCGACGTCATCTTCCTGGCCGAAGCCGACGAGGAAGGCGCCCCGATGAACACGACGTGGCTGGCGCGCCAGCATTGGGACAAGATGGACGCCGAGTTCGCGCTCAACGAAGGCGGGTGGATCATCAAGCGCGACGACGGGCGCGTGCAGTACGTGAGCATCTCCACGTCGGACAAGCGCGTGATGGGCGTGACGATTACGGCGAAGGGCACGAGCACGCATGCGTCCATGCCGCTGCCGGACAACGCGCTGGTGACGATCGGTCGGGCGCTGGCGAAGCTCGGCGCCTATGAGACGCCACTCGAGTTCACCCCCGATTCGCGCAAGTACTTCACGACGCTGGCCAAGACGAGCACTGGTGAAACGGCGCGGCTCTACACGCAGTTGCTGAGCGGTACGCCGGAGCAGGTGCGCACGGCCGATGCGACGCTCTCGCGTGATCCGCTCATCCACTCGCTGATGCGCAATACGATCGCCCCGGTCATCGTGGCCGGCGGATTCCGGTCGAACGTGATCCCGGGGTCGGCCGAGCTCACACTGAATGTGCGCCTCATTCCGGGCAGCGACCCGGCGGCGCTCATCAGCACGCTCGAGAAACTGTTCAATGATCCGCTGCTCACCGTGAAGATGGCCGGCGCCGTGGCGCCGCCGTCGCCAGCGTCCCCCGACACGTCCTTGCTGTACCGCGCGCTGGCCATGGAGTCGAAAGCCCAATGGCCGGAGGCCGAAGTCACGCCGTACCTGTTCCAGGCCGGTACCGACGCCGCCGCGTGGCGCAATCGCGGCATTCCCGTCTTCGGCATCTACCCGTACCCCATCAGCACCGACGAGCTGCGTCGCATGCACGGGAACGACGAGCGGGTCAGTGTCGAGTCGCTACGTCAGGGTACCGAGATGTTGTTCCGCACCCTGAAGCGGGTGGCGGGGACGAGTCCCGCCCGTTGATTCGGCGTCAGGACGCGTTCTCTTTTGCCCGGGCCGCACGGCTCCGATACGACAGCACGTAGAGTCCGGCCGCCACGGCGGCCGTGATGAGAATGCTGCTCCACTCCGCCATGGTGATCGATGTCAGCAAGCCGACGATCACCACGCACGCCAGGACCGGCACGACGCCGGCGCCCGGTACACGGAACGGCACACCACCGGACTGGACGTTTCGCCGACGCAATTCGAGCGCAGCCACGGCGCAAAAAAAGTACACCAGCAGCGCCGCGACATTGGCGATGATCGCCAGCGGACCGAATCCGCTGGTGATCGCCAATGTGCAGGTGACGGTCAGTTGCAGCGCGATCGCGATGTGCGGCGTTTTCCATGTGGGATGCACCGACGCGATCGGCGACGGCAGGAACCCGTCGCGTGCGAACGCATACAGGGCGCGCGGCACTGCCAGCGCCATGCCGCTGAGGTAGCCGAACGTCGAGACCACCACACCGACAAGCAACAGCGTGCGTCCCCAGGGCCCGAGCACGACGCCGGCCGCATCAGCCAGGGGCGTAGCAGACGTGGCCAACGACGCGCCGAGCACGCCCTGCGCCACGTACTGGAGGGCGACATACAGGAGCGTGATGCCGATCATCGCGACGAAAATCGCGCGCGGTACCGTGCGCGCCGGGTCGCGCACCTCGCCGCTCGGCACCAGGGCCGTCTCGATTCCGCTGAAGGCAAAGATCAGGACGATGCTGGCGCGCAACACATCGCCGGACGCCGGGACCGTGCTGATCGCGAGATTCTCGCCGCGAACGAAGAACACGCCGACGACGACCAACAGCAGCAGCGGCGCCAGCTTCGCCACCGTGGTGACCTGATTCAGCCGGCTCCCCTGGCTGACGCCGAGCATGTTCACTCCGCCCACGATCGCAAAGGTCGTGATGAGCAGTGCGGCGCGCGGCCCCGGTCCGGCCAAGGCGGGCATGAGGGTGGCGGCGTTGTCGGCGTACACCGTGGCCACCGCTGCCACCGCGTAGGTACCCAATAACCAGAGCATGACGCCAGCCTGAAAGCCGAAAAACGGGCCAAAGGCCAGTTCGACATACGCGTAGGGTCCGCCGGTGAGCGAGACGCGACTGCCGGCTTCGGCGATACACATCACGATGAGTCCCATCGCGACGGCGCACACCAAGTAGGCGAGCGGCGCGGCGGCACCGAGTGCTGCCGCCACCGACGCCGGCAGGCGGAAAATCCCGCCGCCGATGGTGACATTCGCGATGGCTGCCGCGAGGCCCCACACGCCGACGGCCCGGACCAGAGACTGTTCGGCGCCTCGGGTTGGGCTTGGCGCGGTCGGTGACGCAGTGCTGCGTTGGGTCATAGAGGGTGTGCTGGCGAAGGAGAGTCGCCCGGCGGCACTGGACGGCAGGGCGTATCAGTGCTGAGGCGTGTCACAGAAGCGTTGAGGAGTAGCGCTGGACTTCGAGGCGCCCCGGCGACCGAGCGGGAGGCGGCCCCCGACCCTCAGACAAAACGTAAACAGCGATCCTGCAATGCCCTAGCGGCAGTGCGCGTAGAGACGAGAGCCCTTGCCCGATATCCGGGGCGGGCACATCGTTCAAAGAAGGAGCGCGGTCGCGCTTCGTGGTTGTTCCCGCCCGGCACTGCTGTTCCCGCTCCGCCCCGAGGCTTTGGGATGAAAACTGTCGTTGCACTAGGTGCTGGCTCGCTCATGCTCGCGATCGCGGTGAGCAGTGCCGATCGTGTCGAATCACCCGCCGCGCGCCCGACGACACCGGTCGCGGTGGCATCGCCCGCGAGTTTTCTCGCGCCGTCGTCGCCGGCACCGCTGTCGCGCTATCGCGCCACGCTCG
>NZ_JBILKJ010000049.1:0-19078 GCF_044376735.1 Gemmatimonas sp. | reverse complement strand
AGGCGCGACCGATCAGGGGCAATGCCGACAGCCCAGGCAGCGCGTACGCGGCGGCGGTTGGGGTGTCGAGCGCTACGCCGCCTGAACCGTAGACCGTTCGATAGACGGTGCCGGTGAGCCCCAGCGCGAACAGCGTGATCGCCGTTCCGGTGATGATCTGGTCGGCACGTAATCCCACCGCGAACAGGGCGAACAGCGCCGCAACCAGCAGTCCGGCCACGGCCCCAGCGGCAAAGCCACCACCCACCCCGACCGCCCCTGCCGCGATCGTTGCGCTGAGCGCCCCCGCGATGATCGACCCCTCGAGGCCGATGTTGATCACGCCCGCCCGCTCGCTCACACTCTCGCCCAAGGCCGCATAGGCCAGTGGCGTCGCGGTGCGCACCGTGGCCTCCAACAGGCTCGCCCCCACTGCCAGGGCCCCCACGCCAACCGGCACGTCGAGCATCATGTGCCTGTCTCGTCCGCGCGGGACGGGCGCCAGCGGTCGGCGGCCAGCACCAGCAGAATCAGCAACGCCTCCACCACGGAGACCACGACACTCGGGACGCCCGCGTCGCGCTGCATCGCGTTCGCCCCCGCTTCGAGCGCGCCGAACAGCAGCGCCGTGGCCAGCACGCCCAGCGGATGCAGTCGTGCCAGCAAGGCCACCGCGATGGCGGTGTAGCCGTAGCCCGGTGAGAAGTTCTCATACAGCGCGTACGTGATGCCGGTGTACTCCACCGCGCCGGCCAGCCCCGCCAGCAGTCCGCTCATGAGGAATGCGCTGAACATCGTGCGCGGCACATCGATGCCGCCAGCACTGGCCGCTGCGGTGGCGTTGGCACCGACCGCGCGCAACCGGAACCCACTCGACGTGCTGCGCAGCCACCACCACACGGCCACCGCCGCGACGACGGCCACCACCACCCCGGCGTGAAGGCGCGTGCCATCGAGCAGCACCGGCATCTGCAATCCCGGGGCGAGACTGGCCGACTGCGGATTCACCCGCGTCGGTTCCTGCAGCGGGCCACGCACCAGCCACCCGGTGAGATACTGCGCCACAAAGTTCAGCATGATCGTGCTGATCACTTCCAGCACGCCGAACCGCAGTCGTAACGCGCCCGCGATCGCCGCCCATGCGCCACCGGCGGTCGCCCCCGCCATCAGCATCACGGGAATACCGATGAACCACGGCACCCCCCCCACGGCGCCGCTGATCGCCGTGGCCGCCGCCGCGCCGACCAGCAGCTGGCCCTCGGCCCCGATGTTCAGGATCCCTGCCCGGAACGCCACCGAGACCGCGAGCCCGGCCAGCGCCAGCGGCACCATACGCACGATCGTGGCCGATGTGATGGCGTAGTACGAGCCGAACGCCCCGCGCACCATCGCCGCCAACGCCGGGATGACATCGTGTCCGGTCGCGATCAGCAGCACGGCCAGCATAGCGATGGCCAGCGCCAGCAGCAGCACGACGCGCGACACGGTCGCGACGAAGGCGCGTCGTGCCGTCATGCGTCGGTTCCCGGTGCCATGCCGCCGGATCCGCTCAGCATTGCCCGCCCGAGGGCGTCGCGATGCTGTTGGCTCTCGATCACGGTGCCGTCGTGCATCGCGAACACGCGATCGGCCAACAGCAGTACTTCGTCCAGATCACTGCTGTACACGACCACCGCCATCCCGGCGTCGCGCGCCGACCGCAGGGCCTGATGCACCGCGTTCGTGGCGACGAAGTCGAGCCCGCGCGATGGGTTCTCGACCACGAGCGCGTCGCGTGCCGCCTCGAGTTCACGGGCCAGCACGAGCTTTTGCTGATTACCGCCGGAGAGGGTTCTCGCTATGGCATCGGCCCCCGAGGCGCGGACATCGAATCGCTGCAGCAAGGCGGCCGTGCGCGCGCGGAAGCCGGTCCAGTTCATGACCCCACGCCGCGCGCCCGCACCCTGCAGGGCCGTGTTCTCGAACAGCGGTGCGTCGAGCAGCAGTGCGTCGCGGTGACGATCCTCCGGCACGAACCCGACGCGCTCGGGAATGACACGGGTACCCGACGTCGGCGCCAGACGCCCGGCCAGGACGCGCAGCAGTTCGTGCTGCCCCGCACCCTCTACGGCGCCGATCCCGACGATCTCGCCGGCGCGCACCTGCAGCGTGGCCGATCGCACGCGGTTCACGCCATTCGCGTCGCGTACGGTGACGGCATCGAGCGCGAGGACCGTGCGTGGTCGAGTGCCACCGGCGCCGTGGTCCATGACGTTCGCGCTGCCGGTGACCGTCTCGGCAGTGTCGCTTCCGCTGTGCACATCAGCCGTACGCCCCGCGGCCCCGCCAAGCATCGCATCGGCCACGCGCGCCTCGTCGGTGTGGCGCGCGGGCGTGGTGAGTACGGTCCGTCCGCGATGCAGCACGGTGATGTCATCGGCCACGGCGATCGCATCGCGCAGCTTGTGTGTAATGAGGACCACCGCGTTGCCGCGCTCGGCGTATCTGCGAAGCCATCCCAGCAGCTCCGCCGCTTCCGCCGGTGCGAGCACGGCGGTGGGCTCGTCGAGAATGAGCAGGCTGACGTCGCGCGCGAGGGCCTTCACGATTTCGCAGCGCTGCTGCGCACCGACCGGCAGATCCTGCACACGGGCGTGCGGGTCGAGGGTGAGTCCGGCCCTCGCCGCGACCTCGTGTACGCGCTCCGCCGCGCGCGCGGGGTCGAACCTGCCATGTCCGCCGAGTGCGATGTTCTCGGCCACCGTCATGGTGGGCACCAGTGTAAAATGCTGATGCACCATACCGATGCCGTGGGCCAGCGCATCCGACGGCGACCGCATGGTGACTGGCGCACCGCGCCAGTGCATCACCCCCTGCTGCGCGCGCAAGAGACCGAACACCACGCGCATGAGCGTTGTCTTGCCGGCGCCGTTTTCCCCGAGCACGGCATGCACGGTACCGGCCCGCACCTGCAGCGCCGCGCCGTCGAGCGCGCGCACACGCCCGAACGTGTGTGTGATGCCGTCGAGCGAGAGAAGGAGCGCTCCCGTCGGTGCCGCGGTCACCGGTGTGTGGGGGTCACGATCCCGTGGGGAGATGCAGGAACGTCCAGGGCAGTCCGAAGCGCGATTCGAGAAAGGCACCGAGCGCCTGAACGCCAAGCGTCTCCGTGGCGTAATGGCCGGCGTACACGACGCACAGGTCGTGTTCGATCGCATCGACGGTGGTGTGATGCGGCCCCTCGCCCACGATCAGCGTATCGACGCCGCGGTCGCGCGCTTCCCGCAGCGTCTCCGACGAGGCGCCGCCGCCGGTGCAGATCGCCCAGCGATGCGTCCGTCGTCCCTGCGCCGGGATCGACGTGCGTACCGAGCCGCCGTACCGCGACACGAACGCCTGCACACGATCGACCAGGTCGTCGGTGGGTTCGTTGGCTGCGCCGGTGACCCCGATGTCCACCGTCTTGTATCGCGCAAAGCCGCCATCGGGGACGAGTCCCAGCGCCTGCGCCAACCGCACGTTGTTCCCATGCTCGGCGTGCAGATCCAAGGGCAGATGCGACGCATACACGGCCAGCCCGCTGGACAGCATCGAGCGGTACTTCTCGTACTGCACGCCGACCAGCGGTTGCACGCCGCTCCAGAACAGGCCGTGGTGTACGATCAGGAGGTCGGCCCCGGAGATCACCGCTTCCGCGATCGCGGCCCGTGACGCATCGACCGCCACCGCCACCCGATGCACGGCTCCCGGGTTCGCCACCTGGAGGCCATTCACCGCACCGGGATAGTCGGGAATGTCACCGGTGCGCAGCTCCGCGTCGAGCGCGGCCACGATGTCGCGCAGCGGGACGGACGGGAGGGTGCTGCCGTTCGCGCTCGCCGCGGCGAGAATCCGATCCGTCGCTGGCGTGGACATGGCTTACTTCGCCGCCGGTGGCAGTGGTTTCGGGTTGTCCGTGCCGTTCAGGAGATCGGCCAGTCCGGTGAAGGTTCCGGCCTTCAGCAGGATGCCCACGGAATCGACGGCCGCCATGGCGGCGGCCGGCACACGGTCACGCATGGTCGGATTCACCACGAGACGGACGACGTCGTCACTGACGCCGTGGGTGATCACGCGGCCCGTGAAGGCGCCGGCCTGCACTTCGCGGGCGAGCATCAGAAACGCCTTCGGGAGATCGATGACCACGCTGGCCACGATGACGTCGGGGGCGACGCTGTTCTGGTCGGCATTCGTGCCGAAGGCGAGGATCTTTTTCTCACGGGCCGCCTGGAACACGCCCAGGCCGGCGGCGTCGGCGTTTTGGAAAATCATGTCGACGCCCTGTGCGATCTGGGCCAGTGCCTGTTCCTTGCCGGCGCTGACGTCCTCCCAGTTCCCGAGGTACGACGTGATGACACTGACCTTGGGATTGACCGACTTGGCGCCGCGCTCGAACGCGACAAAGCTGGCCTTCACCGGCGGCAGTTCCGTGCCGGCAATGAGGCCGATCTTGTTGGACTTCGTGATCGCGCCAGCAATCATGCCGGCCTGGTACGACGCCTCTTCGAAGGCGAAGGCGAGACCGGCCACGTTAGTGGCGGTCACCCGGCCGGAGGTGATGGCGTACTTCGTGTTGGGGTAGCTGGGCGCCACGCGTGTGGCCGCTTCCTGATACTCGAAGCCGTTGCCGATCACGAGGTCGTACCCCTGCGCCCCATACTGCCGAAAGTTCTCGTCGAACTCGGCCGGCGTTTTGGTCTGGATGTGCGACGTTTCTGCGCCCAAGGAATCGCGAATGGCGAGGAGCCCTTCGTGTGCGATGCCATTCCACGACTTGTCCGAGATGGGACCCGGGGTCAGCAGGGCCACCCGCATCTTCTTGGTGCCGGTGGAATCGGCGGTGGTGCCGGCCTTCTCGCCGGCACAAGCCGCAAGCAGGCCCAGCATGGCGCCGGCGGCGATGGTTGTGAGGTGGTTCTTCAGCATAAATAGGAAATTATGGACTTTGAGGCGCTTTAGTGCGTCGCTGGTGTCTCTAAACTGACGCGTAATTACTGAAGGTAAGCTAGTCGAGGGAGACGCCGAGGAGGCCGAGGAGACGCTCGAGATCATCATTGGAGAAGAAGGCGATGCGGACCTCGCCTTTGTCCTTGGCCGTCAGCTGGATGGACACGCCCGTTTGGAGTTTCCGCCGGAGGCGCTCTTCGATCTGTCGGACGGTCGCGGCGGAGGCGCCGGCGGGTACCGCGGTTGCCGTGGCGCCCTGCTTTTGTCCGACGGCCGGCGGTTTGGTGCGGCCGGCCTGCACGCGACGCTCGACTTCGCGGACCGACAGGCCACCGTCGACGATCTCACGCGCCATGTCGACGATCGCCCGTTCGGTGGCAAGGGGGAGGATGGCGCGGGCGTGACCGGCGGTAAGCTGCTTTTCCTGCAACATCCGGCGCACGGAGGCGGGGAGTTGCCGCAGGCGGAGCGCGTTGGCGACGGTCGAGCGATCCTTGCCGACGACATCGGCGATTTCCTGATTGCTGAGCTGGAACTCGTCGGCGAGCCGCTGATAGCCGTCGGCCTCTTCGATGGGATCGAGGTCGGCGCGTTGCAGGTTCTCGATCATCGCCAAGACGAGCAGGGTCTTGTCGTCGACGGGCTTTACGAGGGCGGGGATCTCGGTCCAGCCTAACCGTGTGGCGGCGCGGAAGCGCCGCTCGCCGGCGATCAGTTCGTAGCCGGTGCCATTGGGGGCTGGGCGAACGGTGATCGGCTGAAGCAGTCCGTTGACGCGCAAGCTCGCTTCCAGGTCGGCGAGCTCTTCAGGGCGGAACTCCTGTCGGGGCTGATAGGGATTGGCACGGATCTGCGACAGCTTGAGCGTGCGCAGCGGGGAATCATCGCGCGTCGGCTCGGCCGTGGTGGTGGCACCCGCAGCGGCAGCGCCGCCGGTCGCGGCGACGGGTGGCGCGCCTTTGGGCGCATCGCGGCGCGCCAAGAGGGCATCGAGCCCGCGTCCGAGGCGGCGTGGGGGTTCAGGCGTCATGAATGCTGCGTAAGTGCTTGATGCAAAATATGTTACGCGCCTTCGCCCGACGTCGATTCGGCGGCGGTGCGTGCGATGAGCTCGTGGGCGACGGCCATGTAGGCCTGCGCGCCCACGGACGCGACGTCATACACGACAATGGGCTTGCCGAAGCTCGGGGCTTCGGCGAGACGGATGTTTCTCGGGATGACGGTGCTGAATACCTTGTCGCCGAAATGAGCGCGCGCATCCGCCGCGACTTGGCGCGAGAGATTGAGGCGCGCGTCGTACATGGTCAGGAGTACACTGTCGACCTCAAGCGCCGGGTTCAGGGAATCCTGGACACGCTGCACGGTGCCGAGCAGTTGCGAGAGTCCCTCGAGGGCGTAGTACTCGCACTGGAGCGGAATAAGAATCGCGTCGGCGGCGACAAGCATGTTGAGCGTGATGAGCCCCAGTGATGGCGGACAATCGATCAAGATGAAGTCGTAGCGATCACGGATGGGGGCGAGCGCGTCGCGCATCCGGGTCCCGCGGTCTTCCGCGTCCACGAGTTCGACCTCGGCCCCCGACAGTTCCGGTGTGGTCGGGAGGACATCGAGGTGGCTGAACTGCACGTTGCGGATGAGCGCCTGATCGATGGAGGCTCCGCCGATGAGGACGTCGTAGCAGTCGACCGTGAAGTCTTCGCGCGCGATACCGCAGCCGCTGGTGGCGTTTCCCTGGGGGTCGGCATCGATCAGCAGCGTACGCTGTTCGGCGACCGCGAGCGAGGCGGCGAGGTTCACAGCGGTGGTGGTCTTACCGACGCCACCTTTCTGATTGGCGATAGCGAGGATGCGTGCCAAGAGTTGTCTGCGATGGGGTGAGGTAGGGACGGGTAGTATAGGCTCCTCGCGGGCCCGAGACTATCGTGGGAGCAGACCAATCCGGCGCTTTTGGGGCGGAATTCGCCGGTATTCTCGGTGGTCGCGCCGTTTTCCCCCTCTCCGCTGTTTCACGTGGAACGCCAGATGGCGTTTACCGTGGTACGCGGCGTTCAGAGGACAGAGATCACGCCGTTTCACGTGGAACAGTTACCAAGACAACGGGGAGGCCTGATCGTCAGGCCTCCCCGTTTCCCTGCACCCAACCGGCTGTCCGTTGGTGGTGCGCTATTTCGTGAACCGCCAGCGCGTCGTCACGCTCACGGCGATCGTTGCCATCCCTTCGCTCACCGGCGTCGGTGCCGCCGCGTCTGCCATTTCCATCTTCGCCATGGCCATCACGGCCCGCGGCTGCTGCCGCTCGTACTCGTTGATCGTGAGCTCAAGGAGCTCGGCGATCTGTCCGCCAGCCGCCTTGGCCGCTACCTCCGCCTGCCGACGGGCACTCTCGACCGCTTGGGTCAACGCCGCCTCTTGCGCCTTCGCCCGGTCCTTCACCAGAAAGTCGAGTCCGGCCACCCGATTGCCACCGTTGGTGAGCGCCGCATCGATGATCGGACCCGCCTGTTCGATCTTATCGGTCACCACCTGCACAATGTTGCTCACCTGGTAGCCGTCAATCTGCACGCGCTGGGTCTTCGCATCGTACCGCTGGATCGGCATGACGCTGTAGTTCAGCGTCTGGATCTGCGACGCCGCAATCCCCAGCGCGCGGATCGCGGCCAGGATCGCGGTCTGCTTGCGGTTGTTCTCCTGCGCAGCCAGCGCTGCGGTCTTGGCTTGGGTCTCCATGCCGACCTGCACCTGCGCACGGTCAGGCGCGACCTGCACCTCCCCACGCCCACTCACCACGATCTGTGGCGGCTGCGGCATCGACTGCTGGGCCGACGCCGACGTTGCCATCGCCGGGGCGGCGAGCGCGCCAAGGACGAACGCCGCAGCCGTTAGTGGCCGAACAGCCCGGTTGGACAAGCGATTGTTCATGCTGACTCTCCTCTTCTATAAAGAAGGCGTGTGGTGGTGAACCGCGTATACCCTGTGCCGCGATTTTCGGTCACATTCGGCACAGTTTGATGGCGAACTGTGCGAAATGTGTGGTAAAGCGTGATCAAAAACTATGCCACTATAAAGCCATTTTCGCGCCGTCATCACGACAAATATCAACATCGTGCATCTACATCCGATCTACGAACAAGCGGCAAGACCGCGGACAGCTGACCTCCCGTTTCGGAGACGAACAGATCCACCAAACTTGCACACCGCCCGCACTGTCCTTCGCGATCCTTCGCGATCCTTCGCGGCTCTTCGCGCTCTTCGCGTGAACCAGCTGGCCGTCCGACGGCGCCGAAAAGTCCGAAAGCACCGCGGTTCACGCGAAGTTCGCGAAGGGTCGCGAAGAACCGCGAAGAATTGTGAATGAGCTTCGCGCTCGTCGCGTGATCCGCGGTGCTCGCGGATACCGACGACGTCGCTAGCACGCGCGCCGATCCTATTCGCCAACCGGCGTCCGCCGGATCTCCATCAGCAGATTCTGCAGATCCGCTGGGCTGATACCCGGGATCTGGCCCGCCTGGGCCAGGGTGGCCGGCCGGATGCGCGTGAGCTTCTGGCGCGCTTCGATCGAAAGCGTGAGCATCGCCTCGTAGTTCAGCGACGCATGCAGCGACACCGATCCCTGTGCCTTCAGCCGATTGGCGCGATTGCGCTCCTTCTCGAAGTAGCGCTCGTACTTGATCTCCAGCTCGGCGCCGACGACCGCGTCCACGGCGAGATCGTCGCCCACCCCCGCTGCCGCGAACAGCAGCTGCAGCGATACGTCCTGACGTCGCGTGAGTTCGATCGCTCGCACCGCGTGCTGCAACGGTGCCGAACCCACCGCCAGCAGCAGCGGGTCGGCCACCGCAGGCGTCATGCTCGTACGCTCCGCCAGCGCGTATGCCTCGCGCACTGCCCCGAGGCGCACCGCCATCTGTGCCTGCTCGGCCGGAGCCAGCAACCCCAGGCCGTCGGCGATCTCCCCCAGACGGGCGAGCGCGTTGTCCTGCCGGACCGTGAGACGGAACTCGCTGCGCGACGTGAACAAGCGGTACGGTTCATCGACCCCGCGCGTGACCAGATCGTCGATCAGCACTCCGATGTAACTCGTCTCGCGGCCGAGGATGACTGGATCGCGTTCCTGGACCCACCGGGCCGCATTGAGGCCGGCGATCACACCCTGTCCGGCGGCTTCCTCGTAGCCCGTCGTGCCGTTCACCTGCCCGGCGAAATACAGACCGCGCACCGCGCGTGACGCGAGCGTCGATGAGAGCTGCGTGGGCGGATAGTAGTCGTACTCGATGGCGTAACCGGCGCGCGTCATGCGCACCGCTTCCAGACCGCGCACACTGCGCAGGACGGCGAGCTGCACCGGTGCCGGCAGTGACGTCGACAAGCCGTTCACGTACAACTCGCTCGTGTCGTGCCCTTCCGGCTCGAGGAAGAGTTGATGCTGCGCCTTGTCGGGAAACTTCACCACCTTGTCTTCCACGCTCGGGCAATAGCGCGGACCACGCGAGGCAATCGCGCCCCCGTACATCGCCGATTCGGCGAGATGATCGGCGATGAGCGACGTGCCCGACTCGTCGAGCATCGTGAGCCAGCAGGGCATCTGTTCCGGATGACGCGTGCGTCGAGCGCCGTTCACCACGTGCGCGCGCGGTGTGGTCCAGAAATGGGACCATGAATAGTCGAACGCGTCGATCTCGCTGTGCTGCCATTCGAGATCGTCGGTGCGCACACTGCGTCCATCGATGCGCGGTGGCGTGCCGGTCTTGAAGCGCTCCGTGGTGAGGCCGAGCGCGTCGAGTTGCTCGCCGAGCCGCACTGATGGCGCTTCGCCGGCGCGGCCGCCCTGAATCTGCGTGCCGGTGCCGATGTGCATCTTGCCGCGCCCGAAGGTCCCGGTGGTGAGCACGACGGCGCGGGCACCGAAGCGACGCCCTTCCATCGTTTCCACGCCTGACACCCGCTCGCCGCTCGCGTCGAACAACAGTCGGGCCACCATCCCCTGTATGGTGACCAGATTCGGCTGGGCTTCGAGCAACTGTCGTACCGCGCGTCGATAGAGGCCGCGATCGCACTGGGCGCGCGGGGCCCACACCGCCGGCCCTTTGCCGCGGTTGAGCATGCGGAACTGCACCGACGCCAGATCGGTGGCGCGCGCCATGATGCCGCCCAGGGCATCCACCTCGCGCACCACCGTGCCTTTGGCGATCCCGCCGATGGCCGGGTTGCACGAGAGCTGTCCGATCTGCTCGAGTGCGCCGGTGATCAGCGCCACGGAGGCGCCCGACCGGGCCGCGGCCACGGCGGCTTCGGTGCCCGCGTGCCCGGCGCCGATGACCACCACGTCGAATGACGCCTCGTGTGCAGCGTTGGCGGCGGAGTGGAGGCCGGCGGACGTCGCGGTCGGATGCATGGTTGCGGGTACGTGCATGACGCTCAAACTAGATGCGGCAGCAAGCCGGTTCCGAGGGCAGCGCGGCCGTCGATTCCCTCACGGTGGGTTCCGCTGCTATATCCCTCACACGTTGCACCGTTCTCACCCGCCGACCACGACCACCGATGCCGCTGCTCCTCCCGCCCACCGCGCCCACGCTGCTGATTCGGAAGTCCGCGTTCGAACGCGTCGAGATGACCCGGGCGCAGGTTGATGAAGCGCTGGGGCTGACCCCCGACGAGTTCCGGATTGAAGGGTCGCTGATCGCCATTGGGCCGCTGGTGGGCGAGGACACACTCAGTGACCTGATCGAGCGCCTCGAAGAGGCCGGCCTCGTGTATTACGACGACTTCTTCGAATTGAGCGGCAACTGGCCTGACTGGCTCCGGCTTTTCGCCATGGACGCGTCGGTCTGATTCACCAGTCTCCGGTGTCGCTCGGCCGATAGCCACACGTCGCTGCGCCGGAGCACCCCCTCCCAGCCGCAGCCGATGCACCAGCTGCGGCGGAAGCGCTCACCCAGCACGCGCCACCAACCCACGCGTTCGACGGCCAGCGTTTCGCTGTCGCACATCGGGCAGACGTCCCCGTCGGGGATCATCATGACGAACGCCTTGGTGGCAAGCCAGATCAGCGCGAAGCGGATCGTCACGAAGAAGACGATGAATATGGCCGCGTCGGTCCAGCTCCAGCGTCCCGGCATCAGGCGTCCACGGCACGAGCGAACCGCTGCATCCGCGCGCCGAGAAACTCGGCGGCCCGCCACTCCCCATAGTACCATGGATTCCACGGGCGCAGGCCGGCCGTGAACCCCACGTGTCCGCCCCGGGCTGGGAATTCGAGTTCCACCTGATCATTCCCGTGGAGCGTCTGCCGCACCTGCTCCAGCACGTCGGATGGCAGGAACGGGTCGTCGATGGCGCTCAGCAGGAGGGTCGGGAGCTGAATGCGCGCCAGATAGGGCAGCGAACTGGCCCGGGCGTAGTAGTCGGCCGCATCACGAAACCCGTGGAGCGGCGCCGTGAACGCGTCATCGAACTCCCACAGGGTGCGGGCCTGTTGCACGCGGCGCAGTGGTGCCAGCGGCGGATGCCGGTCGATCTTGGCCAGCGCCTTCGGGATCAGCGATCGGAGAAAAAACTTCTCGTAGATCGCGCCGAAGCCCCGTCCGATGTGCCGGGAGGCCCGCGCCAGGTCGAAGGGCACCGACACCGCGACCGCGCCGATGACTTGGTCGGGAAGCCGGTCGCCGCACTCGCCCAGCAGCTTGCACAGCACATTGCCGCCCAACGAGACACCCATCAGCCCGAGCGGCGCATCGGGGAATTGGCGGGTAATCTGCTCGACGACCCAGAGCGGGTCGGTGGTCTCGCCGGAGTGGTAGCTGCGAGGCAGTCGATTCGGCTCGGTGCCACACGTCCGGAACAGGAGGAGATCGGCCGCCCACCCGCGCCGGCTCGCCTCGCGGAACATCGCCCGGGCGTAGTGGGAGTGCAGCCCCCCCTCGAGCCCGTGGAAGAGCAGGAGGCGGGGAGCGGCCGGGTCGCTCACCCGCTCCAGCCGGGCCACCTCGAGAAAGTCGCCATCGGGGGTGTCCCACCGTTCCACACGGACCGCCTGGGCGGGTTCGCGGCGGCCGATCCGCCCCCACAGCGTGGCGGTGTGCGGATCGGGAAGCCACCAAGCTGGCCGATAGGGGCGCGATGTCGCGGACATGGAGACAATATGTACCATGTTCGGAACGCTGCCTTCCCCTCTGACCCTCCCACGTGATCTCGCGTCTCCTCCGGAACCTGACTTTTCAGGTACTCGTCGCGGTCTCGCTCGGCATTCTGCTCGGCGTCATCGCCCCCGATACGGCCAAGTCCCTCAAGCCCATCGGCGACACGTTCATCAACCTCGTGAAGATGGTGATCACGCCGATCATCTTCCTCACGATTGTGCACGGCATCGCGAGCATGGCAGACTTGCGCAAGCTCGGGCGCGTGGGCGGCAAGGCGCTGCTGTACTTCGAGCTGGTGTCCACGCTGGCGCTGGTGATCGGCTTGGTCATTGTGAACGTGACGAAGCCCGGTGTCGGCCTCGACATTTCGACGATGCAGCTGGGCGATGTGAGCAAGTACACGGCGGCCGGGGCCCAGCAGAGCACGCTCGAGTTCATGCTGCACATCGTGCCCAGCAACATCGTCGCGGCCTTTGCCAGCGGTGAACTGTTGCCGGTCGTGTTCTTCTCGGTGCTCTTCGGCATCGCGCTCACGGCGGTCGGTGATGCCGGACGCGACATTGCCGATCTGCTCGTGCGCTTCCAGGCCGTGTTCTTCAAGATCGTGTCGATGGTGATGGTGCTGGCGCCGGTCGGTGCTTTCGGCGCGATGGCCTACACGGTGGGCGCCTTCGGACTCAAGACGCTCGTACCGCTCGCGCGTCTGATGCTCGACGTCTACCTCACCATGGCGGTGTTCGTGTTCGTCGTGCTTGGCCTGATCTGCCGTGCATATGGCTTCCGCATCTGGAAGTTCATGCGCTTCATCAAAGAAGAGATCCTGCTGGTGCTGGGTACGTCCAGCTCCGAGCCCGCGCTGCCGCGTATGCTGATCAAGCTCGAACAATACGGCTGTGCGAAGCCGGTGGTTGGGCTGGTGATTCCCACTGGTTACTCGTTCAACCTCGACGGCACGAGCATCTACTTGTCGATGGCGACGATCTTCATCGCCCAGGTATACAAGGTGGATCTCAGTATCACGCAGCAGCTCACGCTCCTCGGCATTCTCATGCTCACGAGTAAGGGCGCGGCCGGTGTCACCGGCTCGGGGTTCATCGTGTTGGCCAGCACCCTCGCCGCCACGCGCACGGTGCCGGTGGAAGGTGTGGCGCTGCTGCTGGGCGTGGACCGCTTCATGTCGGAAGCGCGGGCAATCACGAACCTCATCGGCAACGGCGTGGCCACGCTGGTGGTGTCGCGCAGCGAAAACGCCTTCGATGATGCGAAGCGGGAGATCGCGGAAGCCAGTTTGTGAGTTCGATGGACACGGTGGTCCAGATCTTCGGCACGAAGAAGAGTGCCGACACCCGCAAAGCGCAGCGCTTCTTTCAGGAGCGCCGCATCAAGGTCCATTTCTGTGATCTTGCCGAGCGGCCGGCATCCGTGGGCGAACTTAAGCGGTTCACGCAGAAGTTCGGCGTGGACGCGATCATCGATCGAACGTCGAAACGCTTTCTGGATCTTGGACTGCGTCAGGCGCTGTATGGCGAGGAGCGGTGGCTCAGCATTCTCGCCGATGAACCGATGATCCTGAAGCAGCCCCTGATTCGGCTGCAGAACAAGATCTGCGTGGGCGTAGACGAAAAGTTGTGGAAGGAGTGGCTGGCGTAGTTCGCGGTGCTAGCCGACGCGATGGACGGCGTACCACAAGGCGGGGAGGGCGGCCGTCCACGCCAGCAGAAAGCGATTGAGCCCGAAGAGGGCGGCCGTGGTCGCATGAAAGGCCACGGCCACGGCCATCAGCACGAGGCATGCAAGCGGATCGAGCCATGCCAGTGGGGCGAGGCACTCGAAACCGATGACGCCCACGGATGCGACACGGAGTAGCCGTTGGTGCTCCGGCTTTCGACGTGGCACCCACGCCGGTACGCCATACGCCGGAAGGGCGAGGAACCCGGCGAGCGCCCGCCCGCTCCACCAGCTGCGCTCCTTCGCCTTGACCAGTCCGGCGCGCACGTACGACAACGTCAGCTGCATCGCGATGTACAGCACGCCTCCCTCGTGGACGACCCCCGGTACGTGCGGGAGCTGCGCCACGGTGAGCCCCGCGAGTACCGTAAAGAGCATGGCATCGCTGCCGCCATTGACGTTGCCGCGAAAGCGCACCGCCGACAGATACGCGGTGAACGCCAACCCGGCGGCGGCGAGACAGCCGGTTGTCGTGCCAGGCACGGCCGCCATGGCGGCGGCGAGCATGAGTTGCGACAGCAGGACGGCGCGGAATGCGCGCGCGCCGAGTAGTCGTCGCCAGACGCCCCACGAGGCAGCGAGCAGTGGGGCCCGCCAGATACCGCGGTCGGACAGCGCGCGGTGCATGGCCAGCAGCTCGAGCGCATTGATCGCCGCCGCCACGGCGGCGGCACGGCACATCCACACCACCGTCGTGGCCAACAGCGCGGAGAGGTTGTTCACACCGTCTCACGACGCTGCGGCAACGCCCAGCGATCGCTCTCGTACACGACGTGCATGAGGCCATCGTCCTCGTCGGTCACGATGATCCGAAGCTGCCACCCAGTGCATCCAGCCCACGCGGCCACCGCGTCGTCGGCTATCGATCGCTCGGCCACGGCTCTCACCAGCACGAGCGATTCGCGGTACGCAGGCGCCTGCTCACCGAGCTCGACCAACTCGGTGTAGCAGCGTTCGACCAGCGTCTGTACGGCCAGTGTCTCCGTCCCCTTGGGGTTGAACAGTACGTGCCACCAGCGGCGCCGTGGCGGACGGACCACGTTGCGCCAACCCGCTGCAGCCTCGCGGCTGGGGAGCAGCCTGATCTGTAGGGTGGGCGGCAGTCCGGTCACGTCGAAGAATTCCCACGACGGGAACAGCTGACGCAGCAGCGTCGAGGAGGGCGTCATCACCACGACAATGTATGCCGCGTGCAGCCCGCGGTCTTTCGATTGACCGGGGGTTCCCCGACAGCCTGTGAGGCGGTGACTGACAGCTGCGTCGAGGCAGCGACCCCAATGTTTGCATCCAGCCTCACCTTCTCGACTGTTTCAACGGGGGTACATGATGCCGAACCCAACGCCGCATGAGTTCGATACGAACTCCTCGCCGTCCCGCTCTGTCCCCCCATTCATGTCGCGTACCGTGTTCGACAACGGCGTCGAGGCGGAGATCACTCCCTTCGCCGATCGGCCGTACGTGCCGCGTGACGATCGTGAGCTGCTGACGGCATCGACCAACGCCTTGCGCGATGCGGCGAACGTGCCGAAGGGCCGCGTGCTCGTGCGCGTGAACGATGGAATCGTCGTGCTCGAGGGACGGACCTCGTTCTACTTCGAGCGAGCGGCGGCCGAATGCGCGGTGCGATTCCTTCCCGGCGTACGTGCGGTGGACAATCGCATCGTGGTGGAGCCGCCGGCACTGGCGAACGACGTGCGCCGGTGCATCGCCGATGCGCTGCGGCGCACCGCCGTTCCCGAGCTCCCGCAGCTCTCGGTGCAAGCCGTGGGTGGGACGGTGATCCTGCAGGGCATTGTACATGCGCATGCCGAACGCGCAGCGGCGGTCCGCGCCGCCTGGACGGTGACGGGTGTCCGCTCCGTCATCGACAACCTGATCGTCAGCGCGTAGCACCACGTCACGATGGGCCTGTTTTCTTACGCCATTCCGGAGTCGACCATGCCGACCCAACCGCCGACCATCCATACGGCGACCGACGTTCTGAGCACCTTTGCACCAACGATTGCCCCCGTGGGCCCCATCCTCGTTGCCACCGATACGTCGCCCGCCTCCGATGCCGCGTTTCCCATGGCGCGGCTCCTCGCCGCCTCGCTGCAGGCGCCGGTTGACGTGGTGAGTGGGCTGTCGCCGACCACCATGCCGATGTACGCGTTCGACACGGTGCCGTACCCGATGCTGGCGGAGCCATACGTCGTGGAAGGGCGTCAGTCGATGATCGAGCGGCAGATGGCGCGTACCGTGCCGTCCGCCACCCCGTGGCCGGTGCGGGTGCGCGTCGGTGAGCCGCTGCACGAAATCATCGACGAGGCGCGCAACATCGACGCCCGCGTGATCGTCGTGGGCCGTGGGCGCCACAGCGGCATCAGCCGAACGCTCGGCGGTGAGTCGGTGCTCCGGCTGCTCCAGCTTGGTGACACCCCAGTGCTGGCGGTGGAGCCCGGCGTGGAGGCGTTGCCGAAGAACGTGGTGATTGCTACCGACTTCAGTGCGTTCAGTCTCTACGCCGCACAGGTGGCGATCGGCATGATCGCACCCGGTGCCACGGTCCGGCTCGTGCATGTGGAACCGGCGGTTAGCGACGCCGATGCGACGCTAGCGGCATACGCCGTCGGGTATGCGAAGGAAGCGGAGAAGGGGTTCGCCCTGTTGAAGGAACATCTGCAACCGCACGGGTTCACGCTGGAGACGGTAACGCTGCAGGGCAATCCGTCGGATCGCCTCATCGAGTATCTCGATGTGATCGACGCCGACCTCGTGGTGACGGCAACGCACGGCTATGGCTTCCTGCGCCGCATGATACTTGGCAGTGTGACCACAGAGCTGGTGCGTTCGGCGCCGTGCTCGGTGTTGTGCGTTCCGGGACGTGCGCGGACCATTGCGGCGGCTCGCGCCAATGCGACCGCTACGCAGCAGACTCGCAGTTACGGGCTCGACGGACTGGATGCCGAGCTCCATGCGTTCACGACCCGCAATGTCGGACGGTTATGCCGGATCGAAACGGATCGTTCTGATCTCGGGGCCCAGTCGCTGGGACATGACCTGCCGCTGGTCGGTGCCACCTACGACAAGCACGATCGCAGCATCACGCTGATGTTCGGTGCGTCGATCCTGATCGGTGAGCACCTCAGTCATCGCATGCAGCGCTGCCAATCGGTGCACACCATTACCAGTGCCGAGGGTCGGGATCAGGTGATGCGCGTTGTGCACGAGGGTGGCCAGACGCTGCTGCTGCTCACCTGAGCGGCTCACCCTCTACTACTTCCAAGCCTTGACGATCGCTTCGCCGATCCGGCCGATGACGGCGTTGCCTTCGGCATCCACCCAGTAGCGCGTGTCGGTGTTCTCCTTGGTCAACACGCAGGCCACGACGCGCGCCGGCAGGGAGAAGACGCCACAGTCGGTGCGTGCGGCGTCGACGTCGCCACTTTTGTGGGCAAGGCGCGTGCCGTAGGTGAAGCGGGCCAGCTTCGAGTTGTCCTCGTTGTTCGCCAGAATGCCCAGCATGGTGGAGTCAGCGGTGGGGCTCACCGCCTTGCCCTGCGCCAGCAGGACGAACAGCTGCGCCATTTCATTGGGCGTCGTCACGCCCAGGCCGTACTTGGCCGAGCTGTCGGGGGCCACGCTGGCAATGCGGGTCATTGATCCGCTATGCACTTTGGTGTGCGTCAGCCCGAGCGCCTCCATTTTCTGCCACACCCGCCGGATCTTGATGCGGTCGAGGACCAGATTGGTGGCCGTGTTGTCGCTGAGGGTGCTCATGAGATAGGCCACGTCCCACAGTCGCAACGTGAGCGGGGTACGCAGATACTGCAGCTGTCCGGCGCCGCCGACCTTGTCGATCTCGGTCAGGACGATCGGATCGTCGAGGGTGAGTTGCTTCTGCTCTGCCAGATCGAACAGCGTGACGAGAATCGGCACCTTGATCAGCGAGGCGGTGGAGAAGGTCTCGTTGCCCCGCTGTTCGAGATGCTCACCGGTTTCGAGGTTCGTGATGCTGTAGCCGACCACACCATGATGCGCTGCCGAAAGACTGTCGAGCGTGCGGCGGAGCACGACTGATTTCGCCCCTTGCGCGCCGACGTCGCGACCGGCGGCGATGAGGGACAGCGAGCACACCATGGCAACGGCACGGTATACGCGGCGGCTGGGACGAGCGGGCATGGGAGGGGATCCGTAAGGGCTTGGGGGAGGGCGGATACCCAAATATGCGCGCCGTGTGGGTGGGGTGCCGGGCGACGGTGCCGCGAGGACCACTGACTCCGCTAACTTCGGAAAGCGGAGGCGCCGATGGAGATCTACAAGCAATTCACTTTTGAAGCCGCGCACCGGTTGCCGAATGTGCCACCGGGGCACCAGTGCGCGCGGCTGCATGGGCACTCGTTCCAGGTGACCGTCCACGTTCGGGGGCCGCTCTCGGCCCACGAGGGATGGGTCATGGATTTCGCTGATCTGAAGGCCTCGGTGAAGCCGATCATCGACGAGCTCGATCACTACTACCTGAACGACATCGCCGGTCTCGAGAATCCGACCAGCGAAGTGATCGCGCGGTGGATCTGGCGTCGACTCGTGCCCACGCTGGCGGGTCTCAGTCAGATCGTCGTGCGGGAAACGTGTACCTCGGGGTGCGTGTACCGCGGCGAGGACGAGTAACGCGCGAGGCGACCGTTGGCTCGTTCCGCATCCGCGCTTGCAACAGCAACTCCACAGCAACAGCAACAGCCAGAACACGGAGACCGCGGATTTCACGGTAACAACACGGATAAGATGAAAAGCGCTTCTCGCTTATCTGTGTTGTTTCCGTCGCATCCGTGGTCTCCGTGTTCTGGCTGTTGCTGTTCGAGTTGCTGTTCAGCGGTTACCCCACCCCTGCAGGATCTCGTGGAGATCGAGATCGGGGGCCAGGAAGCAGCAGTGGCCATGGCCGCGGAGGACGCGCATGGCGGCGTTGGGGACGCGCGCCGACATGTAGGTGGCCTGTTCGACGGAGGGAATCAGGTGGTCCTCGTCGGCGGCGAGGAAGAGCGTGGGTACGTGGATGTCTTTGAGTCGTCGACGCAGGTCGTAGTGCGTGAGAATCCGCAGCCGGTTGATGTAGCCGCGTCGCGTGGTGGCTCGCGTGAGCAGGAGAAAGCGGGCGATCTCATCGCGGTGTGTGTGCGACGAGTGCAGGCGTGACGCCGTGAGGCGCCGAGCGATCCGCATGGTCCCCCAGGGAACGATGCGCGCCGCGGCAATGGCCGCGTAGAGCTTGATCCTTGGTGTAATGCGCG
>NZ_JBILKJ010000157.1:0-5803 GCF_044376735.1 Gemmatimonas sp. | reverse complement strand
GACATCCTTGCCGAACATGCCGGGCGCGCTCTTGCCACGATTGAAGATCGTGACCTGATGTCCGCGCTTGAGCGCTTCGCGCACATCGTGCGGGCCCACGAAGCCCGTGCCGCCGAGGATGAGAATTCTCTTTGCGGCGCGCGCGGGCACGAGCACGCGCGGATCGAAGGCGGATACGGCGCCGAACGCAGCAAGACCGGTGCCGATGAATTCACGACGGCTGTACATGGGGCGCTCAGCTGAGGGGCAAAGGGAAAGGGCACCGGCGGCGATTGCCGATCCGGTGCCCAAGGTTACTTCCCACCGCGTACCGCCACCAGACGTTACGGGACCAACGCCACCTGGCCGCGCAGTTCACCACCCGTGTTCGCGTCGGTGTGGATGTTCACGTAAATGCCACCGGCCCGCATCTGATCGATCAAGGCGGTGAGCGGCTGACCGGCAAGCGTGCCACTCAGGTTCGCGGCCGTAATGAACTGCTTGCCGACGCGACCGTTGGACGGTCCCGCCACCGTGGGTCCATCCACCACGAACGCGACCACGGGGCCGTTGGCACCGCGGGCACCGGTGTGGAAGTGGCCAAACCGCATGTTGTTGAGGCCGTTCACCGTGACGTTCACGAACAGCGTGTCGTTGGTGCGGCTGAGCGTGAACTCGGCGCTGCCAGTGGCGGTCGTGGTCACCGGGGGCACTTCTTCCGTGCCGACCAACGTGGCGCGGTACTTCACGAGCGGGGTCGGGGCGACCACCGCGTCGTCGTCGCCGCCGCAATTGGCGAGCACGGCACCGACGAGCAGGGCACCGGCAAGGGAAACGAGGGCGCGGGCAATGCGGCGGGACTTGGGATGAGTCGACATATTGATGCGATTGAGGGTTCACTGCTGACGTACGCGGTGAACCCTCAAGCACTCACATCATCCCTTTGTTCCTGCGCGGCGTCGCCACGCCGGTTCGTACCCTCAGACTAGGTCGAAGCGATCGAGGTGCATCACCTTGGTCCAGGCCGCCACGAAGTCCTGCACGAACTTCTCGTTCGCACCGTCCTGGGCATACACCTCGGCGAGCGCGCGCAGCTGCGAGTTCGACCCGAAGATCAGGTCCACGCGCGTGGCCGTCCACTTCACGTCACCCGTGGCGCGGTCACGTCCTTCGAACACGTCCTTCGACTCCGAGATCGACGTCCACGTGGTACCGATGTCGAGCAGGTTCACGAAGAAGTCGTTGCTGAGCGTCTCGGGGCGGTCGGTGAACACGCCGTGCTTCGACTGTCCCACGTTGGCGTTCAGCGTGCGCAGGCCACCCACGAGCACCGTCATCTCGGGCGCGCTGAGCGTGAGCAGCTGCGCCTTGTCCACCAGCAGCTCTTCCGCGGTCATGGTGAACGCCGTCTTCTGGTAGTTGCGGAACCCGTCGGCCTGCGGCTCGAGCACAGCGTACGAGTGCGTGTCCGTCTGCTCCTGCGATGCATCCATGCGCCCCGGCGTGAACGGCACCGTGACCGGCGTGCCGGCCTTCGCCGCCGCCGCCTCGATCGCGGCGCAGCCACCGAGCACGATCAGGTCGGCGATTGACACTTTCTTGCCGCCGGTCTGCGCGGCGTTGAACTGCTGCTGGATGGTCTCGAAGATCTCGAGCGCACGCCCAAGCTTCACCGGCTGGTTCACTTCCCACTGCTTGGCCGGCGCAAGACGGATGCGCGCGCCGTTCGCGCCACCGCGCTTGTCGGAGCCGCGGAAGGTGGAGGCCGACGCCCACGCGGTGTTCACGAGCTGCCCGATCGACAAGCCCGAGGCCAGGATCGTGCTCTTGAGGGCGGCGATGTCGTGCGCGTCGATCAACACGTGATCAACGGCCGGGATGGGATCCTGCCAGATCAGCGTTTCCGTCGGCACGAGCGGACCGACGTAGCGCGTGTTCGGGCCCATGTCACGGTGCGTGAGCTTGAACCACGCACGGGCGAAGGCGTCGGCGAACTCGCTGAAGTTGTCGCGGTAGCGCTTGGAGATTTCGAGGTACGCCGGGTCGGTGCGCAGCGCCATGTCGGCGGTGGACATCATCGGCGCATGGCGCTTGGTGGGATCGTGCGCGTCCACCACCGTGGTGGCGGCGGCGGGGTCCGTCGGCGTCCACTGCTGGGCGCCGGCCGGGCTCTTGGTGAGCTCCCACTCGTAGCCGAGGAGCGTGTTGAAGTAGCCGCCGTCCCACGTGGTGGGGTTGGGCTTCCAGGCGCCTTCGAGGCCGCTGGTGATGGTGTCGCCGCCCTTGCCGGTGCCGAACGTGTTGGCCCAGCCGAGTCCCTGCAGTTCGATGCTGGCGCCTTCCGGCTCCGGGCCCACGTGGGCCGTGTCGCCGGCGCCGTGCGCCTTGCCGAAGGTGTGACCACCGGCCACCAGGGCGACGGTCTCTTCGTCGTTCATCGCCATGCGGGCGAACGTTTCGCGGATGTCGCGGGCCGACGCCATCGGGTCGGGGGTGCCGTTCGGGCCTTCCGGGTTCACATAGATGAGCCCCATCTGCACGGCAGCCAGCGGGTGCTCGAGATCACGGTCGCCCTGATACCGCTTGTCGCCGAGCCATTCGGCCTCCGGGCCCCAGTAGATGTCCTGCTCGGGCTCGTACACGTCCTCGCGGCCGAAGGCGAAGCCGAAGGGCTTGAAGCCCATCGATTCCATGCCGCAGTCGCCGGCGAAGATCATGAGGTCGGCCCACGACAAGGCGTTGCCGTACTTCTGCTTGATGGGCCACAGCAGGCGACGGGCCTTGTCGAGGTTCCCGTTGTCGGGCCAGCTGTTGAGCGGCGCGAAGCGCTGGGTGCCGGAGGACGAGCCGCCACGGCCGTCGGCCGTGCGGTAGGTGCCGGCGCTGTGCCACGCCATACGCACGAAGAACGGGCCGTAGTGGCCATAGTCGGCCGGCCACCAGTCCTGCGAGTTCGTCATCAGCGCGAACAGGTCCTGCTTGAGGGCCGCCACGTCCAGCGACTTCAACGACTCGGAGTACTTGAACGTCGCGCCGAGCGGATTGGAGAGGGGCGAGTGCTGGTGCAGGATGCCCACGTTGAGCGCATTGGGCCACCAGTCGCGGTTCGAGCGGCCGCCGGCCGTCGTGACCGTGGGGACCGAGGCACCATGCATGACCGGGCACTTCCCACCGGTCCCTGAATTCCCTTCCATGTTGTACTCCGATTGAGGCTACGGGTCGTGCACGGTTCGGTCGACAACCGAGGTGCTGGTCTAGCGGCAGATCGTGGAAAGTTACGGGCGCTACCTATAGCCCGCAATCAGGGAAACGCTATACAAGCCATAGCCGAGCGTTATACTTCGGAATGGATACGACACTGCTGCGCGCGTTCGTGGAAACCGCCGACGCCGGGTCGCTGAGCCGGGCGGCGCGGCACCTGGCGCTGTCGCAGCCGTCGCTCACGGGGCAGATCCAGCGGCTGGAGGCTCATCTGGGGACGCCGCTGTTCGACCGGCACGGGCGCGGGGTCACGCTGACCGAGGCGGGGGAAGCGCTCTATCCGCGGGCGCGCCGCATTCTGGACGAGGTGCGCAACACCGAAGACGCCGTCCGTCGCGAGGGCGCGGAGGGGGCGGGGACGCTGAGCGTGGGGGCCATTCCCACGGTGGCGCCGTATGTGTTGCCGGCGGCGGTGCAGCGGCTGCGCGCGCGTCATACGGCCACGCGGGTGGAACTGCGCGAGGACTACAGCGCGGTGCTCGCCAAGCTGTTGCTGGATGGCGCGCTGGACGTGGTGATCGCGGCGCTGCCGTATGCGTTCGAGCATCTCGACACCGAGGTGCTGGGCACTGATGCGCTGGTGGTCGCGGTGCCGGCGTCGCATGCGTCGGCGCGCGCGGGACGTATCACGCTGTCGCAGCTGCGCGACGCGCCGGCGGTCACGCTCGACCCGGCGCACTGCCTGGGGGAGCAGGTGGCCGGCTTCTGCTCCAGCCGGCAGCTGTCGCCGTCGGTGGTGTGCCGCAGCGCGCAATTGGCGACGGTGTTGGAGCTGGTAGGGGCGGGGGTGGGCCTCTCCATCGTGCCGGCGATGGCGGCGGTGCGCCACAACACGCCGCAGTGCGCGTATGTGCCGCTGGCCGAGCATGCGTTGCAGCGCGAGATCGTCGCGGTATGGCGGCGAGGGGCGGCGCAGTCGGCGGCCGCGCGAGCGTTCGTGGAGTGCGTGCGGGAAGTGGTGCGCGTTGGGTAACGGCTCAGAGGTCAGTGCACAGGCGCAGGCGTCAGACTGGGTATAGTGGTCGGAATTCAGCAACGGCAGTGCACGGTGTCGAGCGGGTTTCGTGGCGCTGGCGATCCGTGAGCCCATCGCGCGAACCCGCGATCCCGCGTGTGCGTCGGCTCGTATTGCGCGCCGCATCACTGAAGGACGGCACTATGAAACAGCTCGGCACTGTGCACTGTCGTTGCTGAATTCCGACCACTATACCCAGTCTGACGCCTGCGCCTGTCCACTGACACCTGAATAGCGCGTGTCCGCCGCGCCCGTGTCGGCACGGCTGGCGTTGCTGCCCGGATGCTGGTACCATCCCGCCACTCTTCCCATCCAATGGCTGTCGAGGTGACGCCATGACCGCTACACTCGAGAAGGTCTTCGGCTATCGCGGCGACACGATGCATCTCCCGGTGCCCAACGTGGCCGCCGCCGTGCCGTTCTACGAAACGGTGCTCGGTTTTCGCGTGGTCTCACGCGGCGATACGCCCCACGCGCGGGCGGTCCTTGCCCGCGACGATCTGCAGATCGGACTCGAAGAGAACGGCGGAGATCCCACGCAGGATGGCTGCGCGTTTCATGTGCGTGGGCTGCGCGCGCTGTTCGCCGAGTTCCACGCCAATGGGCTCCCGACGGCCCCGTCGGATTTCGGTACGGAGCACCGCGACGGCATCCCGTGGACCGTGTGCTATGTGATCGCGCCCGATGGGTTGTGCTACTGGTTCGGAGAACGTGCGCATGCGTAGTCCATTCATCGGTTTCGCCATATCCACGGGCATCGCGTCCCTCGTCATGCCCGCGTTCGCACTGCTGCACGTGCCACTCCACGCCCAGCGGCCCACCACCATGGCCGGCCGATCCGCCGTGTACGCGCCCAGCGGCATGGTAGCCACCAGCCAGCCACTGGCCTCGTCGGCGGGGCTCGAGATCCTGCGACGCGGGGGCAACGCGATCGACGCCGCCGTGGCCGCGGCCGCCGTGCTCAGCGTGACCGAGCCGCACATGACCGGCATCGGCGGCGACATGTTCGCCATCGTGTGGCTCGCCAAGGAACAGAAGCTCGTGGCGCTCAACGCCAGCGGCCGCGCGGGGTCGCTGATGACCCGTGCCACGTTGCAGGCACGCGGCTTTCGCGCGGGATCGCAGCAGGGTGTGATGTCGGTGACGGTACCTGGTGCATTGGCCGGGTGGGACACGCTGGTGCGCAGCTACGGAAAACGCACGCTGGCGCAGGTGCTGCAGCCGGCCATCGGCTATGCGCGCGACGGCTTCCCGGTGTCGCCGATCATCGCAGCGCAGTGGGCCGATGAGACGGCGTTCCTGCAACGCGACTCAGCGGCCGCCGCCACCTTCCTGCCCGGCGGGCGCGCACCGAAGGCGGGCGAGTGGTTCCGCAACGCCGACTACGCGCGCACGCTGAGAACGATTGCCGACAGCGGGATTGGCACGTTCTACGGCGGGAGCATCGGCAAGCGGCTGGTGTCGCGCCTCAAGGCGCTGGACGGCTTCGTCACGCTCGACGACTTGCGCAAGAACGCGCCGAACTGGGTGACGCCGATCTCGGTGCCG
>NZ_JBILKJ010000156.1:0-5831 GCF_044376735.1 Gemmatimonas sp. | reverse complement strand
TCGACGGAACGGCGCTCGAACAAACGGTGGCGACGGTGCGCGGTTACTTCGCGACGCGCATGGAGATTTCCGCCAGCATCGAATCCGACTTGTAGCGCGCCATGCTCTTGGCGTCGGCGGCCCCATCGGGCGCCACGCTGTAGGGCAACAGGATCGAGATGCGGCGATTGGCAGCCGAGAGCGGGTCGTCGAGGATGCGCGGCTTGGTGGCGGCGTACCCGCGCACTTCCACGATGCGGCGTTCATTGAGGCCGACGTCTTCAAGCACGCGTCGCGCCGCGTTGGCGCGGTCGGCGGAGAGTTCCCAGTTGCCATAACTGCCGCCGGCGCTGCCGAAGGGCGCGGCGTCGGTGTGGCCCTCGAGAATCACCGGATGCTGCAGCTTGGCGAGTTCGGTGCCGATCAGCTGCAGGGCGAGCATGGTCGGCGACTTCATGCGCGCCGAACCGGTCGGGAAGTACACATCGCCGCTGCCGGTTTCCACGAGCTCGATACGGAGGCCGTCGCTCGTGACTTGCACGTCGACCAGGGCCTTGAGCGCCTTGAGGGAATCGTTCGAGGCGACCTTTTCGAGAATCGACGACTTGAGCTCTTCGAAGGTGCGCTGCTCGGTGGTGCGCACGAGCGAACGCAGCGGCGTCTGTTGCACCTTCGTGGGCGCGGTGCCGGTGGACAGCGGGCTCGATCCCGCACCGTAGCCCTTCTTGTAGCCGACCGGATTGGCGAAGTAGCCCTCGATGGCCTGCTTGGTCTTGTCGTCCATGCCAAGAATCCACATCACCATGAAGAACGCCATCATGGCGGTCACGAAGTCGGCGTACGCCACCTTCCATGATCCGCCGTGATGGCCGCCGTGTCCGGCGACCTTCTTCTTGACGATGATGATCTTCTTGCCACCGCGCGGCGCCATCGTACTACGCCGCCTTCCGGCGCGTCAGCTCTTCGAGCTCGGCGAAGCTGGGACGCTCATGCGGCTCGACGTTGCGACGGGCAAACTCCACGGCCGTCATCGGCGCATCACCACGGGCAAACGACAGCAGCGCCGTGCGCACGCACAGCATGTAGTCGTGCTCGGCGGCGATGCGATTGCCCATCGCCGCGGCGATGGGTCCGAACACGCCGTAGGCGAGCAGGATGCCGAGGAATGTGCCGACCAGTGCGGCGGCGACCTTTTCACCGATTTCGGAGGCGGCGCCTCCGATCGAGCCCATGGTGATGATGACGCCGAGCACGGCGGCCACGATGCCGAAGCCCGGCATGGCGTCGCCGACGGCGGTCACGGCACTGGGCACCAACATCGCCTCGTGATGATGCTTCTCGAGGTCGACGTCGAGGATTTCGGCCAGATTGTGGTCTTCCACCGTGCCGGTGAGCAGCACCTTGAGCGTGTCGCACAACAGCGACATGGCGTGGTGGTTGCCCTGGAACGACGGGTACTTCTTGAAGATGTCGCTGTTCTCGGGATTTTCGATGTGCGACTCGAGGCCGACCAGTCCGTCCTTGCGGGCCTTCTGGAAGATCTCGTAGAGTACCTGCAGCAGTTCGGCGTAGGCGGACGCACCGAACGGATTCGGCTTGAGCAGGCCCATCGTCTGTGCCAGCACCCCCTTCAGCACCGAGGGGGGATTCGCGATGACCATGGAGCCCAGTCCGGCGCCACCGAGAATGAGAAACTCGTTGGGCTGGATGAGCACGGCCAGCTCGCCATGGTGCATCACATAGCCACCGATGACGGAGCCCAACACAATGACCAGGCCTATGATGACGAACACGCGGCAGATCCCGGAGTGCGAGTGGAACGAGCAGACGTGAGCGGCGACGCCGGGGCGGCGCGCTGGCTCTCTACCCATGACGATTTACTTCGCGGGTTGGCACATGCGTTCAGCAACCGGGTGGCGACGGTCGTGGCGTTTGCCGGACTCCTGGATCCGTCGCGGGCGCCCGACGAGCGTGTGCTCTCCGGTTTACGGGCGGATGCCGACCGTCTGGAGGGGCTGCTGGAGCAGCTGCGGCAGCTGCCCCGGCGTGAGGGCGCCGATCTGGAGCCCATGATCCCGGGCGACGGCGTGCGTGCCGCGCTGGCGCTGGTGGCGCATCATCCGGAGTACCGCGACGTGCACTGTACCGTGGTCATGGCCGACGACGTGCAGCCGGTGCGGGCCGATCCGGGGGCGCTGCAGCATGCGCTGTGCGTGGCGTTGGTGGGGGCCAGCCGTGTGGGGGCGGGGCAGGCGGGTGTGCGCGTCGCCCTCTCGACCGAGGGGGAGGTGGTCCGGATCGAGGTGTCGGCCGATGGCAGCACCGGTGCGGGCGACCTCGCGTCGCTGGCGCGCGATGCGGACGCCATCACCTGGCTGCTGGCGCGCAGTCACGGGCGTGGGGAGGCCACGGCGTACGGCTGCCTGATCGAGCTGCCTACGTTGCAGGCCGCTCGCCGCCTGCGCTGACGTCAGGCGGCGGGTTTGCCGCTGGGGTCGGCGGTTGGGGCCGGCGCCGCGTGGGCGATGGGCACGCCGAGGGTGGCCAGCCATTCCATGGCGACCGGGGCCGCGGCGCGCTCGTTCTCCGACTTGACCTGATCGGCGATCTCGCCGCGCAGAATCTTGACGTGGCTGGGCGCGTCGATGCCGATGCGGACGCCCCCGCGATCGCAGGACACCACGACAATCCGGATCCCGCCGTCAATGATGATCGAGTCGCCTTCGCGGCGTCCGAGGATGAGCATCGCGTATCAGACCAGTGAGAGAAGCGTTTGCAGCATTTCGTCGGCCATCTTGATCATCTTGGTGGCCGCCTGATAAGACTGCTGCACGCGCATCATGTTCACCAGTTCCTCGTCGGTGCTCACGCCGCTGACGGACTGGCGACGGTCATTGGCCTGCTCGGTCAGATTCCGGTACACGGTGGCGCTGTCACTCGCGGCGGCGGCCTCGATGCCCACGCGGGAGACGGTGCTGCGGAAGAAGCTCAGGAAGGAGCCCACTTCGGTGGCGCCCGTGCTCGACGTCCAGCTGACGCTGTTCTCAACGAGGCGCAGGCTGGCCAGGCCCTGCGACACGCTGTTGTCGGTCGGGCCGTTGGCGTTGCCGCTGGCCGCGATCTTGAGCGGATCGCTCAGAATCGCACTGTTCACCGCGATCGTGCCGGCGGTGATCGGGTTGGCCATCGTGCCGGGCGTGAAGAAGTTGCCGGCGGCGACGCCCGGGACGGTGGTGCCGGTGAAGGTGTAGCCGGTGGTGTGCACGGCATTCACCGCCGTGGTGAGCTGCGCGGCCATGGCATCCAGTCGGCTGCGCGCGTCGGGGATATCGACGTTCAGCACATCGACCATCGCCTTGATCGAACCCGCCAAGGGCGCGAGCGCATCGGGCGACGAGCCGATCTGGATCCGCACGTTCACATCCGTGAGCGGCGTGGCCGGCAACGGATTCGGCGTCTCGAGCTTGAGGGTGAGCGGCGTGGACGTGTCACCCTGCACCAGCGTGGAGTTGCCGATGAGGACGGCGATGCCGCCGTCGACCTGATTGACGACCCGCGTGCCGGCGACCGACGCGAGCTCGTCGAGCTTCAGGTCGCGTAGATCGCGCAGATCGTTGTTCGTTCGGCCAGCCATCTCCGACGACATGATCCGCGAGTTCAGTTCGGCGACCTGCGCGGCGAGCGCGTTGATCGTCCCCACCGTACTCTGCAGCCGGTCGATGGTGGACGTGCGCTGCTGGGTGAGCTGCGTGTCGTACGCGTTGAACAGCTGTGCGACCTGCCGACCACGCTGCTGCACGACCGAGCGCGCCGACAGGCTGCTGGGCGAACTGGACAGATCGCTCCAGGAGTTCCAGAAGGCGTCGAGCGCGCTGCTCATCCCTTCGTCGCTGGGCTCACCGAATACCCCTTCCACCTGGCTCATGAGGCTGCGGCGCATCTCCGCATTGCCGGCGAGCGAGTTGGCCGAGCGGAAACTGTCGTCGAGCAGCAGGTCGCGCTTGCGGATGATCGTTTCGACATGGACGCCGGTGCCCATCGAGCCGTATGGCATCGCGACTGGCGTGTTGGCCACGAGCAGCGCTTCCTGGCGCGAGTATCCCGGCGTCTCCGCGTTCGCGATGTTCTGCGAGATCGTCTGGAGCGCGGATTGATGCGTGAGAAGCGCGGTGCGCGCGATGCTCAACAGGCCGGAGGACATGTCAGGCGGTCCGGTTTACGAGCACACCGCGGGGCGCGCCGCTGTTGGGAACGGTCGCGCCTTCGGTGGCATACGTGGTGGGCAGGGCTGGTGCGCCCACGAGGGTGCGCACGTGCTGATCGGTGTTCGTCAACGCTTCGCGCAGCAGCTTGCGGTTCATGCCGACTTCGCGGGTGAGGAGATCGGCGGCCTGCGTGAGCCGCACGCGCGCATCGCGCAGTCGCGGGTCGACCTGATCGCCGAGCATGTCTTCGAGTTCGCGCAGGGTGCAGTCTTCGGAGCCACCCATCAGGATGTTGAGCTGTCGGCGACGGGTGCGCGCCTGACCGAGGGTGGCCAGAATGCGGTGGGTGGCAAAGGTGCTGTCATCCACGCCTTCGATGTTGTCCGCTGCGACCGCCGCGCGCTGGCGACGCATCTGCGCGATGAGATCGTCGAGCAGCTTCCGCTCGCTGATCAACGCATCATGCAGTGCGTCCAGCAGTGCTCCGGTCGGCACGCCGAGACGCGGAGCGGGTTCTTGTGGCAAGAGGGTCATCGTCGACATCAGCGGGTGTTTGAATCGGGAGTGGGTACTGAGGGCTGCGGTGCGTCAGCGGGGGTGCCGTGACGCAGTTGTCGGTAAAGGGCCTGCGCGATCCCACGCTCCCATTGTTTAGGAGTCTCGGCAGCAAGGTGCTGATCCAGTAGTCCCGTGAAGATGTCTTCTCCGGCCCCTCCTGAAACGATCCCTTCCTGCTGGGGAACGGTCTCGCGCATGGCCTTGTACAGTTGCTGCACGAACATGCCTTCGAGCTGACTGGCGGTCTTCATGAGCGTGGCGTCCCGCTGCTCCCTGGCGGATCGTGGGGGCGTGGGGGCGCTGGCGTTGGTCAGGCCGCCGGCTTGAATGCGGTCGATCATCGAACGATGACCTCGGCGGTGATCGCGCCCACTTCACGGAGGGCCGCAAAGATGGCCGCGATCTCGTTCGGGGGCGTGCGCACGGCGTGCAGGGCCGAGGCTACCCGCTGCACGGGAATGCCGGCCGGGAGGCGGACACTGCCCGGAATCGCGGTGGTGTCGTTGGCGGTCTCGCTGCCGATGGCCAGAGTGATGGCGCCATGGCTCACGGTGGCCGACCCCACGATCATGTCGCCGCCGGCCACGACGGTCCCGTCCTTGCCGTCGATGACAAGGCGGGGACGTGCTTCGGGCTTGACCGCGAGATCGCGGATGCGGGCCAGCGCCGTAGGCTTCTGCACCGAATCGGGGAGCGTCACGATCACCGAGCCTTCGTCTTCCACCGTCGCGGTCTTCTCGCCGTAGGTGGCGTTGATGGCGGTGGCGATGCGGGTGGCGGTGCCGAGATCGGGTTCGCGCAGCAGCAGGCGCGAGGTCGCGACGATGGCCGGTCGGGGGAGATCGGCTTCGAGCACACCACCGGTGGGAATGCGCGCCGACGTTTCGTGCGACGGCATGTACCGCGTGCTCGTACCACCATCGCTGACCAGCAGCGAGCCCTGCGCCGAGGCGAGCGGCGACCCGCTGGCATCGGCGACCAGCGGCGTCATGTAGAGCGTGCCGCCGCGCAGCGAGCGCGCGTCACCCATGGAGGCGACGTTCACTTCGAAGCGGCCGCCGGCGCGCAGATACGGCGACACCTCGGCGG
>NZ_JBILKJ010000009.1:0-61988 GCF_044376735.1 Gemmatimonas sp. | reverse complement strand
CGGAGGCCCGGGCTTCCTCGAGGGCGTTGTTGGCGAGTTGATCGATCGCGCGCAGGGCGTCGTTGCTGGCGCGGCAGCGCTTGAGCGCTTCGGTGGTGACCTCGACGGCGGAGAAGTCGCCGCGAAGTCGGCCGGCCTGAAACTGCGCGATGGTTCCGGCGAGCGGATCGTCGGCGCGCACGGGCCAGCCAACGAGTGGCATGGCGAGCAGGGCGCTGAACTGCGCGAGGGCTTCGCGGCGCGTGGGCGACATGGCGTAGGTAGCGGGGATTCCAAGCCAGCAGGTGCGTCGGACTCGCGGAAGATGCGAGACGCTGTGGGTGGCCGCTACCCGACGATCATCGCGGACTGCCACCGACTTACGGCGGGTCGATGGCGAGCAGGAGGCCGGGCTTTTGCTTCACCGTATGGCGAGGCGTACGTTGTACCGGTCGTCCTTCTCTCTCGCCCCATCCCCGATGAACGTCCTGCGTTTCCTCCCGTTCGCCGCCAGCCTGCTGCTGTTCGTCGCGCCCACCGTCTCGATTCAGGCGCAGGGCGTCACGACCCCCGGCTCCACGGTACCGGCCACGTTTCTGGAGTACCGTACGACCGTGCCGGCGGGATGGGTCGCTTCCACGCCGTCGTCCAGTATGCGTCTCGCGGAGTATCGTGTGCCAGCGACCGGTAGCGCGATCCCGGTGGAGATCGTGGTGTACTTCTTCGGTCCGGGGCAGGGAGGCTCGTCGCAGGCGAATCTGGACCGATGGAAGAGTCAGTTCAGCAATCCGGCCGGTGGCGACGTCGCGGAGACGGTGCGCCGTGATACGACGGGTGCGTTTCCGCTTACGGTCGCCGAGTACAGCGGCACCTATGCGCGCGGCACGGGTGCGGGATCGGCGCCCGATGCGGCACGTCCGGGGCACAAACTGATTGCCGTCGTGGCGGAGACGCCGCGCGGGACGCTGTTCTTTCAGTGCTTCGGTCCGGTCGCGGCGGTGGACGCGCAGCGCGCCGTGTATCTGCAGTTCGTGCGCGGACTGCGCTAGGCGGGGCGTCGCGTCACGAGAACACCGCGTGCTTGCCGCGATCGTCGGTCGCCTCGCCGCGCAAACGCTTGGCGAAGAAGTCCGTGAGCGTGTCGTGTCCGGTCGATGGCGTGGCGTCGGCATCGTAGCGCGCACGCTTTGCGTCCCAGACGAGCATCGATTCGGTGGCGTAGTAGCGCCCGATGCGCGCCAGCTGCGCCTTGTCGGCCAGCGGCGGGATGACGCGGCCCACGACGGTGAGCACGCTGATGATCGTGTCGAGCAGCCCCACGGGCACCTGCTTGAATCGCGGCTCGCGTCCGAGCAGCGCGAACAACTGCTCGCCCTGCTGACGCGGTGTTTGGGCGTCGCCCGGACCGCCGATCGGGAGCACACGGTTCTGGCGCTCCGGGTCGTCGAGACAGGACGCGATGAACGCCGCGAGGTCGTCATCGCTGATCGGCTTGCAGGCGGTGAGCGTGCCGTCACCAAAGATCAAGAATGGCTTCCCGCGCTTCACGCGTTCGACCTGCCCTGACAGCGATTTGAAGAATGCGGTGGGGCGCACGATGGACCAGGTCAGTCCGGAGTCGATCAGCGCCTGCTCGAACGCCAACTTGGCCTGCTGAAAGGCCAGCTGCGGCTTCTGCACGCAGATGGCCGACAGTAGCACCATCTGCGGCACGCCAGCCGCCTTCGCCGCCTCGAGCACGTGGATATGCGCCCGATGGTCGATGGCCCATGCATCGCGCGGGGTACCGGTGCGCGACGCCATGCAGGAGACGACGGCATCGAAGTGCTCGCCCTTGAAGCCATCGCGAGCGATGGACGTAGGGTCGCCGACATCGCCCGTGCGGACGATCACGCCGGCGGGCGGCGCGGGAGGCGCGGGCGGCACTCCGTGCGATCTGCGCGGTGGGCGACCAAAGCACACGACGTCATGTCCCTGTCGGACCAACGCGCGCACGGTGGCGCGACCGATGGTGCCGGTGGCGCCCAGCATGAACACGCGACGGGGAGCTCGTGACGTCATACCGGGAAAGATGCGGTGCATCGAGCCCGCTGGGAATGCGGCCGTGGCGCGCGTCGGCGCTTCGCGGTCACCACGCGAATGCTCGTGAGGGCGTGCCCCACGACAGCCAACACATCGGTTTTCTCTATGGATTCATATTGAACAATCAATCTGCTCGGTGCTGGCCATCGCGCAGCATGCGCCTATTTTAAACGAAGAAGGGGAGTAGCACCGCGGGCCACGGCCCGTGCAACCAATCCGTCAAGACTGCGCTCGCGAGTGCGCACGGGTTGGCTGGGCTCCGGCTCCAGTGATGGAGAGCCGGACTGCGCGAGACCTTCGCATCCACCGCACGCCTGTGCGGTGGCCTTGCGAAGCTACTCGCGCTTCGCGCCACCTTCCGACGTGAGCCTCTCATGTCCAAGTCCCAGATTGCGACGTCGCGCGTCCCCTCGCCGAAATCCCTCCGTGTCGCGGTTGCCGTTCTCCTCGTAGTACCGCTTGGGGCATGCGCGACGATTCGTCAGGACGAGATCGGCGTCAAGACGCGCTTCGGGCGCGTGGCCAGCGGTCCGCTGCAGCCCGGTGCGCAGCTGCTGATACCGGGCGTCAACTCCGTGCTGCGTGTGCCATCGCGCGTCGTGAACCGCGAGGTGCGTCTCGAGATGCCGACCCGCGAGGGGCTGAACGTGTCGGCGGAAGTGTCGATCCTGTATCGTGCACGCCCGGAGCAGGTGGCGCGCATCCTCGAGACGAGCGGCGTGCGATACGAAGAGGACGTCATCATCCCCGTCTTCCGCTCGGCCGCGGCCGATGTATCGTCGCGCTACATGGCGAAGGATCTGCACTCCGGTACACGCTCCGGTATCGAACGCGCCATCAAGGACCAGATGATGTCGGTGCTCGACGCCCGCGGCTTCGAAGTGGAGACGGTGCTGCTCAAGAGTATTCGTCTTCCCGCCGACCTCGCCCGATCCATCGAGGAGAAGCTTGAGGCGGAGCAGCGGTCGGAGCAGATGCGCTTCGTGTTGGACCGCGAACGCCAGGAGGCTGAGCGGCGCACGATCGAAGCCACCGGCATTCGTGATGCCTGGGCCATCATCGCACAGGGACTGACCCCATCCATCATCTCGTATCAGTCGATCGAAGCGTTTCGCGAGTTGGCGCGGAGCCCGAACGCCAAGGTGATCGTGACCGACGGCAAGACCCCGATGCTGCTGAACGCCGAGGCGGGCGGTGACGCGTCCGTGGTGCGAGCGGCACCGCCAGGCGGCTCGGCGTCGCTGAGCACACCATCCACCACGTCGCCGGGTGCGCGGCGGGTCGAGCGTCCGCTGGCGCCGCTGGCGCCGCTGCCGCCGCTGCCGCCGCGAACGCCGTAGTCGAACATCACGCATCGTCGTCGCGGTGCCACCCTCGGGACCGCGACGAGCAGCACCATCTCTTCCGGAGCAGGTCGTATGCGTTTCACCGTCAGGTTCGCGCTCGCGTTGTTGTGCGTTCCCGCGCTCGGTGTCGTCCGGCCGGCGCAGGCCCAGTGGTCCATTGCACCCTCCGTCGCTCTGGGTACGGCGGTCCCCGCGGGCGCCTTCAGCCGCGATGTCGCCGAGAGTGTCACGTTCAAGGGGGCGCTCTGGTTGCGCGCTCCGCGTGTGCCGGTCGGGTTGACCCTTGAAGGGATGTACGCGCAGTTTCGCGATGCGCGACCCAACGTGGCGTCTGAGAACACCCACGTCGGCGCGGTGCTCGCCAATGTCACGACCCGCCGACATGAGCGAAAGCTCGAGCTATACGGCGTAGCCGGAGCGGGATGGTACTGGCGTAACGGGCCGACGGATTCCTTTGCCGAGCGGCAGGCACCCGGCATCAATGTCGGCGTCGGCGAGATCATTGCGCTCGGTCGTCGAGACTTCTTTGTCGAACTCCGACTGCACGCGGTTCGCACACCGGCGCGGACGGGCGAGCAATGGATGACGTTCATGCCCCTACTGATCGGAGCGAGGTTCTGATGCGAACGACGCTGCTGTGTGTCGCTGTGGTCGTCGTGGGCTTGCCGGACTGCGTGACTGCCCAGCAAGCGCCACGCCCGCCACGTGTGCCTGCCACCCGAATCGCGGTGTACGACTCGCGCGTGGTCTTCGATTCCATGCCGGAGCGGAGCGCGGTGGAATCGGAGTTCGCCCTCGACCAGGCGAAGGCGCGCACCATGGTGGCGGAGGCGTCGGATTCGCTGCGACGCTCGCTTGATGAACTGGTGAAGGTTGAACAGCGGCTCACACCGCGCGAGCGTGAAGCCGGCAAACTCAACTTGCGGGCGAGGGAGCTGCTCGTGGAGCAGATGCTCGAGAACCTCGATGGCATCATTCAGCAGCGCCTCGACGAACTGCGTGGACCCCTATTGCTTCGGATTCGCGATGCCGTCCGCGTGGTACGCGTGCGCGAGGGATACCACCTCGCGCTCGATCGTGCGACGAGTGGCCTCGAGGTTGACGCCGATGACTCGATCGACATCACCAGGGCGATCGTGGCCGAGTTGCGACGTCCACTGGCCGAGCGCCCACCGTCGGCACCGCCTGAGGCACCTGGGCGGTCACTCCGCCCGCGGCCGGACAGCTGATGCATCCGTCGATCGCGATCGAGGCGCTCCGGGAGCGTCGCACGCAGCAGATGCGGGTGGATCACCTGACGAAGCACTACGCCCACTGCCCCCGCGCCCTGGACGACGTGTCGCTCACCCTGATGAGCGGGCTCACATGCGTGATCGGTCCACCGGGGGCCGGCAAGTCGACGCTGTTGAACGTGCTGGGTGCGCGCGAGCGACCCGATGAGGGCACCGTATGCTTCGGAGAGATCGATGTCCTCGGCAGTCCGGCGCTGCTGCGACCGATTGCCGCGCACGTACCGAGGGATACGCAGGTCCCGCTCCCGATGCCCGTCCATGTGGCGCTGGAGCACTTCGCCGCGCTCCACGCGCCGTCCGCTCCCCAGATCCGGTCGGCGCGTGTGGAGGCGCAGTTGAACCGTGTCGGGCTGTGGCACGCGCGGACGCTGCGCGTCGGTGAACTGACGCCTGCGATGCGCTGGCGAATGATGCTGGCTATCGCCTTGCTGGGATCACCACGACTGCTGTTGTTGGATGCGCCGTGTCACGAACTCGACGATGCCGACTTTTCTTCCCTGCTGGACCTTGCCGAGGAGGCCGCTGAGCACCGTCTCGTGCTTCTTGCGACTTCGAAGCCACACCTGATTCGTGATCGTCTCGTGCAGATCGTGCTGCTCCATCGTGGTCGCGTCCTGCGGGACGGGGCCGCAGATCGGGTACTCGATGAATTCCGGGGGCGGGTCTGGGAGGCCCGCGTTACGCCTGAAGCGGTACCGTACATGACGCATCGGCATCGCGTGCTGTCAACGCAGCCAGTCGGCGGTGCCGTGACCATCGTCGTGTTTGCCGACGAGCAGCCGGGAGCCGGCTTCGTGGCGATCGAGCCGGATCTGACACATGTCTACCACCACGACCTGGCGGCGTCCCGCTGACTACGTGCGGGCTGAACCTGGGGAATTCGCCGATACTCCTGCGATGCTGCGCCGTGCGAAATCCGTGGCCCGGTTGGCTGCGGTGATGGCGATGCAGTAGCCTTCGTCGGTCCCGCGCCGTCCCACCTTCCAACTTCTGGAGATGACATGTTCAAGAAATTCGCCGCCGAGGCGCTGGGCCTCAGCGACATCGGTGTGATCGTCGAATCCAAGGACTTCGACAAGGTTGACGCCGACGACTACCTGTTTCACGAGGATCAGGAACGGATCTACTTCCTGATCAAGTCACGGAAGGACGAGTACTGCTTCACGAACTTGGCGCTCATTCACGTGGATGGTGAATCCGCCATCTCGGCGAAGCGCGTGATCCGTCGCTACGACTACGCGCAGTACCCGATCGCCCACGTATCGATCGAGACCGCCGGCACGGTGGATCTCGACATCGAGCTCAAGTTCACGATCGGCGACAAGCCGTTCAGCATCGATGTGCGCAAGAGCCATCTGGAAGCGCTCAAGGACATGTACAAGGCGCTCCACACCATCGGCAAGCTGCAGAAGCGTGACGAAGTGGGACGGGCGCACGCGATGACCGCGGCCTCGGTGCTCGGTGCCATGATGAAGCTGAACAACACGGTCACCGATCCGGCGTCGGTGGTCAGTCATTATCGCGCCGTGCTCGATGCCATGAACGACGCGGTGCGCGACGATCACACGCGCAAGGATTTCAGCGCGGTCTTCGAGAAGTACATCCACGCGTGATGCCTGGATGACCCCTACTTGACCACCACCGCCTCGCCCGGCAGTGCCGGTGTCGTCACCGGCCGCCGGCGGGCGCGGGTGATCTGCTCAAAGCTGTAGCCGAGCGCGATGAGCTTCGGTTCGCTCCACGCGGTGCCCAGAAACGAGATCCCGATCGGCAGTCGGTTGTCGCTGAAGCCGGCCGGCACGATGAGGTCAGGAAAGCCGGTCAGATTGGCGATGTTCTGCGCATCGGGTGCCGCACTGCTCCCGGCGGCGTCGATGCGCCCGGGCTTCACGGACTGCGTCGGGTACACGATGGCATCGAGCTGGTTCGACGCCAGCACGCCGTTCACTACGTTGCGCATCATCGGCAGCGCATGATCGTACACCGAGCGATAGCGATAGTCTTCGGTGGTGCCGCTGGCCAATTCACTCACGAACTTCGCCCAGCGCGAGGCGTTCGGGGCCGTGCCGCTCGCGCCAAGCGACGTGAACCCTTGACTGCGCTCGATCAACTCGGCGAGCGTCTTCGGGTAGCCCGCCGGCGTGCTCCGCAGGTAGTCGGCAATCTGCGGAGGAAACTCGGGGAAGCGCACGGCCGTGTACCACGCATCCTTGGCCTCGAGCATCCACGTCGGAAAGCGTACCTCGACGATCGTGGCGCCAGCCTTGCGCATCGCGCTGAGCGACGACTCCACGATCCAGTCGACCTCGGTGTCGAAGCCGGTAAAGTCGCGCGCGATACCAATCCGCGCGCCTTTGAGCGCATCGGCCTTCAGGTACCTGGTGTAATCGCGCTCGGCATGTCCCTCGCTGCGACGCGTGGCGGTATCGGCGGCATCGACGCCGGTCATGGCGCCAAGTGCGATCGCGATGTCGGTGACGCTGCGCGCCATCGGGCCACCGGTGTCGAATGACAGTGCTAGCGGAATGATACCGGTGCGGCTGAGCAGGCCGTGCGTCGGCTTGAGCGCCACGATGCCGTTCACTGTCGCTGGTCCGCGAATGCTGCCGCCGGTATCGGTGCCGAGTCCGAACTGCGCGAATGCGGCGGCAATGGCCGCGCCAGTGCCGCCCGATGACCCCCCCGGCGCAAAGGCCAGCTGGTGCGGATTCAGGGTTTGGCCACCGAGCGAACTGTAGGCTCCCGATGACGCGAACTCCGACATGTTCACCTTCGCGAGCACGATCGCCCCGGCATCGCGCAGCTTCTGCACCAGCACCGCATCGCGGGCGGGGATGTAGCCCTCGAGCAGCACCGACCCACCCGTGGTCGGCAAATCGCGCGTGTCGTAGTTGTCCTTGAGTACGACCGGAATACCGTGCAGAGGCGACCGCGTGCCTTTCGTCTTGCGCTCGGCGTCAAGTGCGCGGGCGGTCTCGAGGGCCTTCGCATTCAGCGTGATCACGGCGTGGATCGCCGGTCCCTGCCGGTCATACGCGGCGATGCGCGACAGATAGCGCGACACGAGTTGCACCGAGGTGAGCGTGCCGGCGTCGAAGGCGGCGTTGAGCTCGGTGATGGTGGCCGCGTCGAGATCGACTACCCGTTGCGCGCGAAGGGTCGAGCCGAGGGACAGCAGCAGGGCAACCGCCAGCCCCCGGGCGGCCATGCCGCGTGTCATGATGGGCAACGATGGGGTGCGGTTACGAGTGGATGTAGCTGTGCAGCGTGGCGATGGTGCTCTCGTGATCGGCGATGATGTCATCCATGATGTCGCGGATGGAGATCATGCCGAGCACGCGGTCGCCATCGAGCACGGGCAGGTGGCGGATCTTCTTGGCACTCATCAGCGCCATGCAGTCGCGCGTCCGCGTAGTCGCGTTCACCGTGAACACATCGGCCGTCATGATCTCGGAGACTATGGTCTCCTTCGAATTGCGACCCTGCAACGTGATCTTGCGCGTGTAGTCTCGCTCCGAGAAGACACCCGCCAGCCGGTGTCCGTCCATCACGAGCAAGGCGCCTACACCATAGTGCGCCAGCTGCACGACGGCCGCATACACGGTTGTGTCGGGGGTCACGTGCCAGAGCGTCCCGTCGTGCTTCTTGAGGAGTTCGCCGACAGCTTTCATGACGCGGTACCAGGTAAGGGTGATCGCACCTCTCTAGGGTACGTCGTGGCCGGCGGGTACGCCAGAAGGGGAGTGCCACGGTTGGCCTGAGCTTGACTCGCACCGCCGCTCTAGCCCCGTGGCGCTGGTCGTCCTATTGTTGCGGTGGTCCGAGCCGCTACGCGAACGCTCCGGTGCGCGCAGCGGCTCGATACGAGCGAGCGATGTCTGATGGTACGAACGAGACGATGTGTGTACGCGGCGCTGGCATGGTGGATCGGTTTCGCGGGCGCGCTGTCGGCGCAGCCGGGCCGGCCCCGCTTCGTGCCGCTACAACCCGAACTGTTCGCGGCTGGTGGGGCCTTGGCCAACGCCTTCGCCGACATCGACGGGGATGGCGATCTCGATCTCTTCGTGGGCTTCAACGGGACGCCGAACCGGCTGTACCTGAACACGGGCGGCACGTTCCGCGACATTGGCGCCGAGGCCGGTGTGGCCGATGCGCGCGCCACCCGTGCCGCCGCGTGGAGTGATGTTGATGCCGACGGCGACCCCGACTTGCTGCTGGGCTTCACGCCGGGTGCGGGGCCTGTCTTGCGCCTGTACCGCAACGACGGGGCGCGGTTCACCGATATTACGGCGGCAAGTGGGCTCAGCGTGGAGACCGGGGCGGTACGTCAGCCGGCGTTTCTCGATGTGGATGGCGATGGTGATCTCGATCTGTTCGTGGCGTTTCGCGATCGCGCGAATATGCTCTTTCGCAATACCGGTGGGGTGTTCGCTGATGTGGCGGCGCAGGTCGGGCTGGCCGATCCGCGCAAGAGCGTGGGTGCGGTGTGGTTCGACTATCAGAAGGATGGGGACTTCGATCTGTACGTCGCCAATCAGGACGGCGATGCGAACGGCTTCTACCGCAATGACGGCGGCACCTTCACGGATGTCGCGGAGTCGCTCGGCTTGGCGTGGGGCGGGCGCGGGGCGAACGTCGCCACTCAAGGCACCGTGCGCCCCTGCGTCGCCGATGTGAACAACGACGGCGTCGCGGACATCATCGCCGCCAACTACGGACCCAACGGGCTCTTCCTCGGCTCGGTTAATGGATCGTTCCGCGACGTGAGCACGGCGTGGGGAGTGGCTATCGATGGGCGCTACGACACGTGTGCGCCAGCTGACATCGATCACGACGGCTTGCTGGATCTGTACGTGAACGGCACGGTGTCGGCCACGGAGAGCTTCCGCGACTATTTGTTTACCCGAAAAGCCTCCGCCTTCGTGGACGCCACGCCGGACAACCTGCTGGCGCTGACCGCCAGTCATGGGGTGCAGTGGGCCGATGTGGACGGCGATGGTGCGCTCGATCTCGCGTTGGCGGGCTCACGGCCGGAGGCATCGCATCCCGTCTTGCGCCACGCGCTGCCGCCGGCGGTAGCGCGACGATCGCTGCAGGTGCGCGTGGTCGATGCGAACGGCCACGCCACCGCCGCCGGCGCGGAAGTGCGTGTGTACCGCGTCGGCAGCCGCGTGCTGCTGGCCACGCGATGGGTCGATGCGGGCTCCGGATACGACGCGCAGAGCGACATGCCGGTGCACATCGGCCTCACGTCGATGCAGGCGGTGGACGTGGAGGTGACGCGGATGGTGGCCGGGCGGCGCGTGACGACCATCGTGCGGCGGGTCTCGCCAGCTGCGTATGCAGGGCGAGCGTTGGTGGTGCCCGCTCGCGCGGGCATGACGCGTGGTGCGCGTGTCCCGCTACGGTCGCAGGCGGACGTGCGTCCTGGATCCTACTTCGTGGAGACCCCGTGAGTATCGCCCCGATTTCCCTCACCGTGAACGGTGCTGCTCGCACGTTCGACGGCGATCCCACCATGCCGCTGTTGTGGTATCTGCGTGACGAGCTCGCGCTCACGGGTACCAAGTACGGCTGCGGTATCTCCCAGTGTGGTGCGTGCACGGTGCATGTGGACGGCGCCCCGGTGCGCGCCTGCCAGCGGCGTATGCAGTCACTGGCCAACACGAGTGTGACCACCATCGAAGGGTTGCATCCGACCGGCGGGCATCCGCTGCAGGTGGCGTGGCGCGAGATCGACGTGCCGCAGTGTGGATTCTGTCAGAGCGGCCAGATCATGCAGGCCGCCACGCTTCTCTCACGCAATGCGACGCCGAGCGATGCCGACATCGACACGGCCATGAACGGACATATCTGTCGCTGCGGTACGTATCCACGCATTCGTGCGGCCATCAAGGCGGCGGCGGAGGCGACACGATGAGCGCGACGCCGCGACTGCCCTGGATCACCCGCACGGCCAGCTCGCCGGAGCTCGGGTCGGTGTCCACCGGTACGTTGGACACGCATCGTCGTGACTTCATGAAGCTGTTGGGGATGGGCGGCTTGCTGGTGGCCGCGAGCACACTCGGTGTGCGACGGCTCGAGGCCACCGACGCGCCCTTCGCGCCCAACGCCGAGCCGTGGGAACCGCATGCGTACGTGCGCCTTGGCGACGACGGCATCATCACGATTATCTGTCATCGCTCGGAGATGGGGCAGGGCATCCGCACCACGATGCCGATGATCATCGCCGACGAGATGGACGCCGACTGGGCCACCTGCCGGGTGGAGCAGGCCCTCGGTGACGACAAGAAGTACGGCAATCAGAACACCGACGGCTCCACGAGTATCCGCGACTTCCTGCCGGCGTATCGCCAAGCGGGTGCCACGGTGCGTGCGCTGCTCGAGGATGCGGCGGCGAAGGAATGGGGCGTGGCGGTGAGCGAGGTACGCGCCAGCAACGGTGCGGTGGTGCACACGGCAAGTGGTCGCACGAAGTCGTTCGGCTCGCTGGTGGGCACGGCGCGCGCGATTCCGATGCCGGCCAAGGAGCGCGTGCGCATCAAGGCACCGAGCGAACGGCGATGGGAAGGGAAGCGGATGCCGTCGGTCGATCTCGTGCCGATGACGACGGGCACGGCGATGTACGGTGCGGACATAACGCTGCCGGGGATGAAGGTGGCGGTGATCAGCCGGCCGCCGGTGTGGGGCGGCAAGGTCGTGAGCGTCGACGACAGCCTCGCGCTCAAGGTGCCGGGGGTGGAGCGGGTGGTGCGCATTCCCGAGACGCCGGTGCCGAGTGCGTTCTTCCCGCTGGGTGGTGTGGCGGTGATCGCGACGAACACGTGGGCGGCGATCCGGGGCCGCGACGCGCTGCGTATCACGTGGGACAGCGGCCCTCACGCGACGTACGACAGCACCGCCTACAAGGCCACCCTGCTGTCGTCGGTGCGGGCGCCAGGAAAGGCGGGGCGTGCGGTGGGCGACGTGCCGAAGGCGATGGCCGGCGCGACGAAGCGCGTGACGGCGGAGTACTACATGCCGCACTTGTCGCATGCGCAGATGGAGCCGGTGGCCGCCTTGGCGAACGTGGCCAACGGCAAGGTGGAGGTGTGGGCGCCCACGCAGTCACCGCAGGACGCGCGCAATACGGTGGCGCAGTATCTCAAGGTGGACGCCGCACACGTGGCGGTGCATGTGACGCTGCTGGGCGGTGCATTCGGTCGCAAATCGAAGCCGGATTTCATCTGCGAGGCGGCGTTCCTGTCTCGCGAGGTGGGTGCGCCGGTGCGCGTGCAGTGGACGCGTGAAGACGACCTGCGCCATTCGTATCTGCATTCGGTGGCGGCGCATCGATTGGAAGCCGGGCTCGATGCGAACGGCAGGGTCACGGCGTGGCTGCACCGGTCGGCGTATCCGGCGATCGGCGCCACCTTCGCGCCGAATGTGACCGGCGCGGAGCCCGATGAACTCACAAATGGTGCGAGCGACATTCCGTTTGACATTCCGAACATGCGCGTCGAGATCTGCGAGGCGGTGGCGCACACGCGCATCGGCTGGTATCGCAGCGTGAATGCGATTCACCACGGCTTCGCGATCGGTTCGTTCGTGGATGAGCTGGCGTATGCCGCGAAGAAGGATCCGGCGGACTTTCTCCTTGGATTACTGGGCCCCGATCGCGTGGTCGATCTCTCCAAGGCGGGCTTGGTGGCACCGGCGAGCAACTACGGCGCCACGTGGGCTGATCATCCGCTCGACATTGCCCGCGCCCGCACGGTGGTGGAGCTGGCCGTCGAGAAGAGCGGATGGCGCGGGGCGAAACTTCCGCGCGGCAAGGGACGCGGCATCGCGATCCATCGCAGCTTTCTGTCGTACGTGGCGATGGTGGTGGAAGTCGAGGTGCAGCCCGATGGCACGGTGCTGGTGCCGAAGACCACGGTGGCGGTCGACGCCGGCTTCATCGCCAATCCCGATCGGGCGCGCGCGCAAATGGAAGGCGCGCTGATCATGGCGATGAGCAACCTGCTGACCAGCGAAGTCACCTTTGCCGGCGGCAAAGTGGTGCAGTCGAACTACCGCGACTATGGCGTCACACGTATGCGGGCGGCGCCGCACGTAGTGGATGTGCATCTGGTGAGCAGCGAAGGATTGCCGGGTGGTATCGGCGAGCCCGGTGTGCCGCCGGCCGGTGGGGCCATCGCGAATGCGATCTTCGCCGCCACCGGCGTGCGGGTGCGTCAGTTGCCGGTGGCAAAGCAGCTGGCGGGATGGCAAACGCGGACGGCGAGTGAAGTGCGCGGGGGCGAGTAACGCCCCCGCGGCCATCGGTCAGAACTTCCAGTTGATGCCACCCACCGGCAGGAACGACGTCTGCTCCCGCCACTGGGCGCGGCCGGTTTTCGGATTCCAGTCGAGCGTGGTCTTGTTGAGCCGGTTGGTCACGTTCTGCAGTTCGATGTACGTGGAGAGCCAGGTGCCGCGAATGGGGAGTCGCTTGTCCAGGCGGATATCCAGCCGGAAGTAGTTGGGCGCCCGACCGGTGTTCAGCTGTGCGACATCAAAGATCAGCCGGTTCTGTGCGGCACTCGCGCTGTTCAGCAGCGGCGTGGTCGGGCGGCCCGTTCCCCAGCTGAGCCGGGTGGAGAGCTCGCGCCGCGATCCGGATTTCACACCCAGAATCATCGTAACGAGGTCGGGGGTGTCGTACGCCCCGCGCCGCCACACGCCGTCACGGGCGCGATGCTGAACGGACGAGCGGGTGTAGCTGAGTTGCCCGTACGTGCGTCCCGTGAACTTCTGCTGCACGAACAGCTCGAGCCCCTTGGCCCGTCCCGTGCCTCGGCTGAGCATCGGCACCGTGACGGCGCCGATCCCGAAATCATCACCAGTGTTCGCCACCGACAGCATGGGGTAGTCGCGCGACACGGGATAGTCGGCGTAGCGCTTGTCGAAGCCCTCCACCGAAAACAGCAGGTCGCTGCGCGGCGTCCAGCGCAGCGAGGCGATGGCCTGATCGGCACGCATGGGTGATAAGTCGGCGTTGTCCTCAATGTTGGCGGTGATGAACAGCGGGACCTGCTGATGATACCGGCCCCAGGTTCCACTGAGCGCCAACTGATCGGAGAGGTGCCACGTGGCTGACGCCCGGGGCGACACGCGCACCGCCTGTCGCGCCTGATACCGGTCCACGCGGGCGCTGGCGACGAGATCCACCGCACCGATGGAGCGCGTGAGTTCGAGCCAACTGCCGAGCAGCGGGGTGGCGGTGGATTGCATCACCTCGATGGCATCCACGCGTCCGGGTACGGGTGTGAGTGGATTCTCGACACCGAACGGGGCCTGGAGATCGCTGCGAAGCGACAGCCGCTTCGCGCTGACGCCGGTGGAGAGATCGGCCACGCCGGGGAATGACCACTGGAGCTCGTACCGCGCGGTCAGGTCCGTGTCACGCGAATCGGTATCCAGCACCGGGGTGGTGCTCACCACCGTTTCGATCGTGCGCACGGCCGTATTCGTGGTGGCCGCGCTCAACACCAGCCGACTGGAGCCTCGCTGTCCGAGCAGCTGATTCCAGGTGACGCCGCCAATCCAGCGATCGCCGCGGAAGCGCGTGCTGCCCAGGGGGCGGGCGTCGCTGGTATCGGCGGCGCCGCTCTTGAAGGTGATGTTGTCGAGCCCACCCAGGCCGACGAAAGCGATGGTGCTGCGCGAAGTCGGATGCCAGGCCAGCTTGGTCTGGAAATTCGTGGTGTACGGGGTGGCCGTCAGCCCCAGCGCGGGAGCCAGCAGGTCGAGGTAGCTCTGGCGGGCGGACATGATGACCGAGGCGGAGCGGCCGAGTGGGCCTTCGGCGATCAGGCCGGCGCCGGCCGTGCTCAGATCGAATTCAGTGCGCCACGCGTCGGTGGTCCCTTCCCGCAGGCCGATGTCGAGGACGCTGGAGAGACGATTGCCGTACTTGGAGGCGAACCCGCCGGCCATGAAGGTGGCGTCGCGCACGAGTTCGTTGTTGATCATGCCGATGGGTCCACCGGTGGTCCCCTGATCGGCAAAGTGATTGATGTTGGCCACCTCGATGCCGTCGATCAGGGTGAGATTCTCGATGGGGGAGCCGCCCCGGGCGATGATATCGTTGCGCGAATCGTTGCCGGAAACCACGCCGGGGAGAGCCTGGACAAGGCGGCTGACGTCGCCGACGGCACCGGGGGAGCGTCGGATTTCCTCGTAGCTGAGGGCCACGCGCGAGTTGGGCATCTGGCGCGGGGGTGTGAGCGATTGGCCACCGCCCTCGACCGTGACCGCCGAGAGCGCGGCGGCGGCGGTTTCCAGCTCGACGATCGTTTGGGTGGTGCGGGCGGGCACGACCAGCAGATCCGGCTTGAGCGCGATGCGATAACCGAGGCGGGTGATGCGAAGGGTGTAGGTCCCATCGGGAACGCGCGCGACGGCGAAGCGCCCGGCGGAGTCGGTACGAGCGGTCAGGGTGGTGCCGACGACGGTGATCTGGGCGTCGGGCACCGGGTGTCTCGTCGTAAGATCGAGCACGGCGCCGGTGATCCGTCCGGTTGCCGCCGTGGGTGCGGATTGACGAGTGGCGGATGGGGGCGGCGTGGTCGACTGGGCCGAGGCGATGGGGGCTGAGGCCGCGAGGGCGGACGCCACGACGGTGGTGGCCCAAGCGAGCGTGGAGGCGGCGAGCGGGTGGCGGGGGCGGGGAGTGTTCGGGCGCATGGTGGCGAGTCGTGTGGTGTTGTTGGTAGTAGCGTGATGTACGGCAACGATTTTGTTAACGCTGTAATCTTTAAAGCCCAAAAAAAACGCGGTTCGCTTCGTGGGCCGATGGCGTCGGACCGGACCGGCGGTCAGGGAGAGTGAAATCCAGCAAGCACGACCTCCGACATGGCGTGGGTCATCGCGAGGAGCTGGGCGGGGGGGAGGAGGTTCATGGTGACCGCCATCGCCGCCATGCCGTGGACACCGCTCCAGAGGATGAGACTGGCCGGACCCACTTCCAACTTTCCCAGACCACCGGCCGCGGCGAGCGCCGCGACGGCGTCGCTGAGGACCATGAAGCCGGTATCTGCGGCAACGTCGTCCATGGACATTCCCATCCCCCAGTCGGGGCGCTCCAAGAACATCAGCTTGTAGATGGCCGGGTTCTCGATGGCGTACTGCACATAGGCCTGCGCCTGCGCCAGAAGCCGTTCCCGCGGCATGGTCGCCGACCGGTCGGCGGCGCGCAGTACCTCGCCGAACTGCGCGAAGTACCCCTGACACACCTCCTCCAGCAACGCATCCCGGTCGGCGAAGTAGCGGTACAGCGCCGTGGGCGAATACCCAGCCTCCTCCGCCACCTCGCGCAGGGAAAAGCGCTCGTAGCCGTTGGCCACCAGCTGCCGACTGGCGATCTCCAGCACCGTGTCCCGAAGCTGGAGTCGCTCGGCTTCCCGCCGCGCGATCGACCGGGTGCGAACGCGTTCCGCCCGCGTGGTCGGTGATTTTTCGCCCAAGTCGGCGGTGGGAGGCGCGTGATGTGCGATCATACGACTTTATGTTAACAGTGTAAACTTGAGCGGTCAAGGGGGGAGTCCGGTGGGCCGGTCTCCCCCCGCGCTACTTCGCGCGGCGTGCCTGATCCGCCTCCCATTCCTCGAACGGGCCATCGAAGTCCATCAGCCGCGTCCCGTTGAACCACCAGACGCGCGTGGCCACCTGGCGCAGGAACGCCCGGTCGTGGCTCACGATCAGCACCGTGCCCTCGTACTCGTCGAGCGCGTCTTCGAGCACTTCGATGTTCTCGACGTCGAGGTGATTCGTGGGCTCGTCGAGCACCAGCAGGTTGGCCCCGGTGAGCGTCATGAGGGCCAGCGCCATGCGGGCGCGCTCGCCACCACTGAGGGTGCGGATTTCACGGAACACTTCGTCGCCGCTGAAGCCGAAGGCGCCGAGATGGTTCTGGATGTTGCCGCGGCTCCAGAGCGGCCGCTGGGCCTGAATGGCGTCCGACAGTGACAGGCGAAGCGGGAGATCTCCCAGGTCTTGCCGGAACCACGCCGGCGTGATCGAACTGCCCACGCGCGCCTGACCACTGGCCGGCGCGAGATCTCCCAGCATGGTCGAGATGAACGTGGATTTGCCGGCACCGTTGGGGCCGACGAGCGCCACGAAGTCGTTGCGCCGCAGCGTCGTTGTGAAGTCATTCACGAGCACGCGCCCCGGCACTTCGACGCGCAGTTCATCGATGGAGACCACTTGGTCGCCGCCGCGCTCCGCGACGGTGAACTGGAGCGACATCGCGGCTGGATCACCCACCGGTGGCGCGAGGCGCGGCAGGCGTTCGAGTCGCTTGCGCTTGCCCTTCGCCTGGAACGAGTTGACGCCGGCCAGATTCCGGCGGATGTATTCCTCTTCCTTCTTCACGTACGCGCGCTGCTTCTCCACTTCGCGCTCGCGGGTGAGTCGTCGTTCGGCGCGCTGCGGCACGAATTGACTGTAGTTCCCCTTGTACGCCTCGCACGACTTGGCCTCGATGTGCAGGATGTTCGTGCACACGGCGTCCATGAACGCCCGATCGTGCGACACCACGAGCACGGTTTCGTCGCACTCCTTGAGCCACTCCTGCAGCCACGTGGTGGTGTCGAGGTCGAGGTGATTGGTGGGTTCGTCGAGCATGAGCAGGTCGGCGGGCGCGATGAGCTGCGCCGCCAACCCCACCCGTCCGCGCTCTCCGCCCGATAGCGTGGAGACGAGCCGCGTTTTCGACTCCTCGGCGTCGAAGCCGAGTCCCTGCAGCACGGCATCTACGCGGGCGTGGTAGATGTAGCCGCCGAGGTCGGCGAAGCGTTCCTGATCGTGCCCGAACTTCTCGAGCATCTCATCGGTGCATTTGTCGCCCATCTCCCCGAGGGCCATCGCTTGCTCGGCGATGCGCTGCTCGAGGGCGATGACCTCGCGCCATGCCGCGGCGCCGGCCTGCCACACCGTGGTGGCCCCTTCGAACGCCCGGTGCTGGTCGAGGAGCGCATGACGGAGCCCCGGCTTGCGGGCGACGGCACCGACCGTGGGCTGGATCTCGCCGGTGATGACGCCGAAGATCGACGTCTTCCCGGCGCCATTGCGACCGATGATCCCCCACCGCTCACCTTCGGCGACGGTGAAGGTGATCTCTTTGAGGAGTTCGGTGGCTCCGAACGAGATACCGATATTGGAGCAGGAAAGAAGCGTCACGAGGCGAAGGAAGGCGTCGAGTGGAAGAGATCGTCGTAAATTACACCGGATGCGTACCCTCCTCCCCGTCCTGCTCGGCCTCACGCTGTTGTCGGCCTGCCGCGTGCCCGTGGGTAAGACCGCGGGAATCCCCCGCAAAGCCGTCTTCATCCTGCTCGATGGCATCCCGGCCGATGTGATCGAGCAAGTCCCCACGCCGGTGCTCGATGAGATCGCCAAGGCCGGTGGCTACGCGCGCGCCCACGTGGGTGGCGAGAAGGGAGGCCGCACCGAGACCCCGACGATTTCGGCGCCCGGCTACATGAGCCTGCTCACGGGCACGTGGGCCAATAAGCACAACGTCTGGAACAACAACAACCAGTCCCCCAACTACGCGTACTGGAACATCTTCCGCATCGTGGAGTCGGTCGATGCCTCCCGGAAGACCGCGTTGTTTTCCACGTGGCTGGACAACCGCACCGTGCTCGTGGGCGAAGGGCGCCCCGGGGCGGGCGACTTCCGGCTCGATCATGCGGCCGACGGATTCGAACGGGATACGGTCGCCTTTCCGCACGATCCGGCGTCGCGATATATCCAGGCCATCGACGAGCGCGTTGCCTCCGAGGCCGCTGCGTACATTGCGGCGAACGGGCCCGACCTGACGTGGGTGTACCTCGAACACACCGACGATGTGGCGCACGCGCGCGGCGACAGCGACGCATTCCACACGTCGGTGCGGGAAGCGGATGAACGGGTGGGGCGCATCTGGGCGGCGGTGAAGCAGCGTCAAGCCCTCGGCGAGGATTGGATGATCGTGGTGACGACCGATCACGGGCGCGACGCGCGCAACGGTAAGGGGCACGGCGGTCAGTCGGAACGGGAACGCACCACGTGGATCGTGACGAACCAGTCGCGTCTCCGTGCGCGCTTTACCAGCGGAGCATCGGCGATCGTGGACATCGCGCCCTCGATCCTGCAGCATCTGGGTATCGCGGTGCCGACGGCCGTGAGCCGAGAGATGGATGGCGTCTCGTTCCTGCAATCGCGTGCGCGATGAGCCCTCGCGCGGCGTCGCGTACGCGCTCTCGATCCCCGTTCTTGCCCCTCTCGCACTCAGCGGAGTAAACCATGGCGCGTGTCCTTGTGATCGGCGGCACCCAACTCATCGGGCGCGCGCTGGTGGAGCAGTTGCTGGCGCGTGGCGACGAGGTGGCACTGATGCACCGGGGACACGACACGCCCTTTGGCGACCGCGTACGATCCATTCGCTGCGATCGTAACGATGCCGCGGCGGTGCAGGGTGCGCTGACCGGTGAACGGTTCGATGTCGTGTACGACAATGTGTACGATTGGCAGCGCGGGACGACGCCCGAGCAGGTGCTGGCGGCGGCGCGCGCCACGGCTCCCGGTCTGTCCCGCTACGTGTTCACGTCGAGTGTCGCGGTGTATCCCACGGGTGGCGTATATACCGAGGATTCCGCGCTGGTGGCCGAGGATCATCCGGAGGTGTACGGCGCGCAGAAGGCCAATACGGAGCGCGCGCTGTTTGCGCTAGGTGCGCACGAAGGGGTGCCGGTGAGCACCTTGCGTCCGGCGTTCATTTACGGACCGAATAACGCATTCGATCGCGAAGCGTTCTTCTTCGATCGCCTGCGCGACCACCGGCCCATCATCATTCCCGATGCTGGGCAGGCGACGATGCAGTGGGTGTCTGCGCACGACGTGGCCCGGGCGGCCATCCTCGCCGCCACGCACGACGTCGCGATCGGGCAGGCGTACAATCTGGGGAGCTTTCCGCCGATTACGCAGCTTGATTTTGTGAGGCTGCTGGCGCGGGCATCGGGACACGCGTTGCAGGTGGCCCACGTGCCGCGCGCACAGATTCAGCAGATGGGCGGCGGTCTGATGCAGCCACCCAATTACTTCGGTGTGTATCTCGATCTCCCCGCCATCACGGTTGACTCCTCGGGCGTGACGGAGCAGCTCGGTCTTACGCTCACGCCGCTGGAGGCGGGGATGGGCGACACGTATGCGTGGTATGCAGCGCAGCCGCGCGTGACGCGGGATTATGCGTGGGAAGACGCGCTTCTCGCGAGTGATGGCGTCGAGGTCGTGTCACACCACGGGTAGCGCGCCGCACGGGTCAGTCGCGGGATCGATGCGAAACAGGTGCAGCCACCCGTGCTCGACCAGCGGTCGCACCAGCGCGTGTTTCGCGATCATGCCATCGATCACCTCCGCCAACGAGTCAACAACTGCTCGAAATTAGGTGCGTTGTGGTGCGCTGCACGGTTCTGGGCATCGCCATGTCGTCCGCCTCGGCGATGATTGTCGGACGCACCCTGCGCCTGCTGGCCCGCGAACTCAATGCCATGGCCCCGGTGCCCGCCGTGGTGGTGCGCGACGAGCTCCGTGACGTCGCGCTGCGGGAGCACGGCGCGGTGCCGGATCTCCTCGAGGAGTTTCACGCGATCCGTGTGACGCGACAGTATCAGCCGCCGCTGTTGCGCGCGCTGCTTGCCCGGCGTCCCACCTAGTGGCTCGGTGAAGGTTCATAGTCGGCGTTGATGGGGTGATCGATCGCGAAACTCAGGGATTGCTGCCGCCGCGACAGGGGCCGTATGCTTTCCGGGTCCTCGCCCACCCGCCGCCCTCGCCTCCCCGCCGCCTCATGTGTTCTCCGCGTTCGTGGTGTCTGACCGCCTGTCTGCTGCTCGCCGCACCGTCGGCCAGCCGCGCCCAGGAGAAGCACGCCTACCAGACCGACTTCACGGTGGCGGAATTCGCCGCTCGCCGCGCCAGGATCTTCGACGCGATCGGCACGCAGGCGATCGCCGTCGTGCAAGGCGCCAGCGGCGTGCCCGGCTTCAGCGTGTTTCGCCAATCGAACGATTTCTACTACCTGTGCGGCCTCGAATCGGCGCACGCGTACCTGCTGCTGAACGGCCGGACACGAACGGCCACGCTGTATCTCCCGCATCGCGACGAGGGACGGGAGCGCTCCGAGGGGAAGATTCTTTCGGCGGAGGATTCGGCCCTCGTGACACGACTCACCGGCGTCACGCAGGTGAAGGGACTGGAGAGTCTCGCGCTCGATCTCGTAAGCGCCGACCTCATTCGTCCGCCGGCGTTGGCGCTTTACACGCCACTCAGCCCCATGGAGACCGGCAACGACAGTCGCGACGAACTGTTGGCGGGTCAGGCACGCGCGGCGAGTGATCCGTGGGATGGCCGCCCGTCTCGCGAGGCGCATTTCGTGCGACTCGTGAACGAGCGCTTCCCGCAGTTCGTAGTGCGCGATCTGTCGCCCGCGCTCGACAGTCTGCGGGTGATCAAGAGCGCCGCCGAGATCGTGCTCATTCGCCGGGCCACGCAACTCGCAGGACTCGGCATCATGGAAGCGATGCGTTCCACGAGCCCCGGCGTGTACGAGTATCAGCTCGATGCGGCCGCCAAGTACGTGTTCCATGCGGGTGGTGCACGCGGCGACGGCTACGCCTCGATCATCGGCGGCGGCACGAACGCGTTTCTGGGCCACTACTTCCGCAAGTCGGATGCGCTGCGCGACGGCGATCTGGTGCTGATGGACTACGCCCCCGACTACCGCTACTATACGAGCGACGTGACACGCATCTGGCCGGTGAACGGGACGTACACCGCGGCCCAAGCGGCGCTGTACGAGTACATCGTGGCATATCGCGATGCGCTCTTCCGGTATATCAAGCCCGGCGTCACCGCTGATGAGGTGCTCGACCGCGCGGCCGCCGACATGACGCAGTATCTGGTCGGGAAAACATTTGCGTCACCGGCCCATCTGAAAGCCGTGCAGCAAGGGCTGGTGTTCCGCGGACACTTCCAGCATCCGGTGGGTATGGCCGTGCACGACGTGGGTCGGGTGCGCGGCGTGCCACTCAGGGCGGGGATGGTGTTCACGATCGATCCCATGATCTGGATTCCCGAGGAGCGACTCTACATCCGCATTGAAGACATGGCACTCGTCACCGCCGACGGCGTGGAAAATCTGAGTGGCTTTGTGCCGACTCGCATCAGTGATGTACAACGCACGATCGGCGAAGCCGGCGTGATTCAATTCCGCAAATGAGATACCACCTTTCCGCCGCCGTGCTGGCCGTCGTGGGCGCGTTCCTCGCGCCACCCACGCGCACGGATACGTACCCCAAGAATCCCAACATCGATGCGCTCAACTACGCGTTCACGATCGAGCTGTCGGATACGACCGACCTGATCGTGGGCGAGTTGACGCTGGACCTCCGTTTCGTGGGGCCCGGCGTGCGTGTGGTGCGACTCGATCTCGTGAGTACGAGTGCGGCGCGAGGCGGCACAGGGATGCGCGTATCGGGGGTGACGATGGATGGCACACCGATGCCGTTCACGCACGACAACGATGTGCTCCTGGTGCCGCTGGCGTCGGCGCCGGCGGTGCATCAGCGCGCGCGGTTGGTGGTACGCTATCGGGGCAAAGCCGCCACCGGGCTCAAGATCGGCAACAACAAGTACGGCGATCGCACGTTCTTCAGCGACAACTGGCCCGATAAGGCCCGCCACTGGCTGCCGACGATCGACCATCCGTACGACAAGGCCACCAGCGAGTTCATCGTCACGGCCCCGAGTCAGTATCAGATCGTGTCCAATGGCGTGCAGGTGGAGATCACCGATGTGGCCGGTGGCCGCCGTCGCACGCACTGGAAGAATTCGGTGCCGATTGCGCCGTGGCTGTACGTGCTGGGTGCGGCGCGCTTTGCCGTGCAACGCGTGGGGACGTTCGAGGGGAAGGCCATCGAGACGTGGGTGTATGCGCAGGATCGCGACGCCGGGTTTGCCGATTTTGCGACGCCCACGAAGGACGTCCTGGCCTACTACAGCGACTACGTCGGGCCGTTTGCCTACGAACGCTTGGCCAACATCCAGTCGAATAGCGTGAGCGGTGGTATGGAGGCGGCATCGGCCATTTTGTACAGCGAGAGTTCGGTCACGGGAACCGGCAGTGTGCGGTGGCGCAATGTGGTGATCCACGAGATCGCCCATCAGTGGTTCGGCAACGCCGTGACCGAGGCCGACTGGGACGATGTGTGGCTCAGTGAAGGCTTCGCGACATACTTCACGCTGTTGTACATCGAGCACGCGTACGGCCGCGACGAATTCGTGCGCGGGCTACAGGCCAGCCGCAACACGGTCATGGGCTTCGCGGCGAAGAATCCGGCGTACACCATCATCCACAACAACCTGAGCCGCATGGAGGATGTCACCAGCTCCCACACCTATCAGAAGGGGAGCTGGACGTTGCACATGCTGCGCGGCGTGATCGGCGAGGCGGCGTTCCAGCGCGGCATTCGCGCGTATTACGCGCGGCATTTCAACGGCAGCGCCACCACCGCCGACTTCCGGCGTGCCATGGAGGAAGCGTCGGGCCAGGAGCTCGGGTGGTTCTTCGAGCAGTGGCTCTACAAACCGGGCACCCTCGAGCTGGCGGGCCGTTGGACGTATGATGCTGCGGCCCGCCAAGTACGCGTAACGCTCGATCAGGTGCAGCGCGACGGGAGCCTGTTCACGATGCCGATCGAGATCGGCGTGTACAGCAAGGGGCAGCCCACACCGACCTTGGAGCGGGTGCGGGTGTCGGCGAAATCCAACTCGTTCACCATCGCCGCCCTGACCGCGCCGGATAGCGTACGCTTGGATCCGAACCTGTGGGTGCTGATGACGGCCACGTTCGAGAAGAAACCGTAGGGCTGGTCCGCGAGATGCTGGATCAGCGCCCGGTGGACCCGACGAGAGGGCACGACGCCTAGTGCGCCGCCCCTTCGCGCCGTATCCTCAAGTACATTTCTCATGCTACGACCCCCCTCCGCCCGGCTCGCGCGTTGGCCCGGCACACCGATGGAGCACCCCTCTATGATGTCCCGACGTCCGATTCTCGCGTTCTCGGTCCTTTCCCTGCTGGCGGGCGCCTCGTCGTCCGCATCCGCTCAGGCGGGCATGGACCACAGCATGCACCGGATGGGCCCGGAGATTGTCATCCCGAACGGTGTGCTGTACACGAAGGCCGACGTTGAATTCATGCAGGGCATGATCGCCCATCACGCGCAGGCGATCGTGATGTCGCGCCTAGCGGAAAAGAACGGCGCCAATCCGCAGGTGCTCAAGTTGTCGCGGAAGATCGATCAGTCGCAGGTGCCCGAGATCGAAATCATGCAGCAGTGGCTGCGCCGACACGATCAGTTCGCACCGGACACCGCGTCGTGGCACGGCATGCGGATGGACGGCATGCTGACGGACGAGGAGATCGCGGCGCTCGATAAAGCGAAGGGCGTCATGTTCGATCGGCTCTTCCTCGTCGGCATGATCAAGCACCATGAGGGCGCGCTCAAGATGGTCGATGATCTCTTCAAGGTGAAAGGCGCCGGTCAGGAGGTAGACGCCAACACTTTCGCCAACGATGTGGTCAGTGCGCAGACCGCCGAGATCGGCATCATGCGCGGCCTGCTGGCCAAGCTCCCCCCGAAGTAGCACGGACGTACAACGCCAGCCGGCGTTTCGTTTTCCCCATCCTCACCGAGTGGAGTGTGAACTGATGCGCGTCATGCGTGGCTTGATTCTGCTGTTTGCGACTGCCGTTGTGCCGACGCTGGCGTCGGCGCAGACGTACCCGAGCAAGTCCGATCCCCGGAACAATCTGAAGTCGGGCCGACTCGATGCGGGCGTCGCGGCGAGCAACATGAAGCTGTTGTCGTTCACGCCGAAGCCGGCCCAGTTCGACACGGTGCGCGGCCTGACGTTCGTCAACTCCGACCTCGCCTTCGGCACGCACTACGTCTACCAGGCGAACTTCGCCGGCTTCTCGATCTGGGACATCACCGATCCCGCCAAGCCGACGATGACGGCGGTGGTGCAGTGCATCACCTCGCAGGGTGATCCGTCGATCTACGGCAACCTGCTGTTCATCTCCGCCGAGGGAGCGGGCAACCGCAACGATTGCGGCAGCGGCGGCGTGCAGGATCCCAAGGATCACATGGCTGGCGTGCGCATCTTCGACGTGTCCAATCCGAAGGCGCCGAAGCTCGTGAAGAACGTGCAGACGTGCAAAGGTTCGCACACGCACACGATCGTGCCCAGCCCGACTGATCCGCGCACGATCTACATCTACGTGTCGGGACAGCAGGCGGCGCGGCCGGAGACGGAGCTGGCCGGGTGCAAGAACGGCAGTGATCCGGCGGATCCCACGAACTCCCTCTTCCAGCTCGACATCATCAAGGTGCAGCTCGATCGTCCTGAGCAGGCCAAGGTGATTCCCGGTGCGCGTATCTTCACCGGTCTGGACGGGGCGAGCGAGTGCATGCGCTTTTGCGCGCCGACCGACGCGCGCCGCGCGGCGGGGCGCGCCCGCCCGGTGGCTGATCCGACCATGCCCACCGGACCGCGCAACTGCCATGACGTGACGGCGTATCCCGCCATGAATCTGCTCGCGGCGTCCTGCTCGACGCACTCCATTCTCGTGGACATTTCCAACCCCGAGAAGCCGTTCCGCATCAGTGCCCTCGCCGACACGAACAATTATCAGGGGCGGCACACGGCGGCGTTCAGCAACGACGGCAAGAAGCTGATCCAGACGGACGAGTGGGGCGGCGGCACGGGCCCGATGTGTCAGGCCTCCAGCATGATCGAGCTGGGCGGCAACACGGTCATCTCGCTCGACGCGAAAAAGAAGCAGAATCAGCGCGCGTACTTCAAGCTGCCCTCGGCGCAGACGGCCGAAGAGAACTGCGTGTCGCACAATGGTGGCATCATCCCCGTGCCGGGACGCGACCTGTATGTGCAGGGCTGGTATCAGGGCGGCGTGAACATCATGGACTTCACCGACCCCGACAAGGCGATTGAAATCGGCTACTTCGATCGTGGTCCGATCGATCCGCCGCAGCCGGTGGACGTTCCCGCCGCCGCCGCGTCCGCCGCGCCGGGCGCGCGTCCGCGCAGCAACACCATTGGCGGCTCATGGGGCGCGTACTACTGGAACGGCCTCATCTTCTCGTCTGAGCTCGATCGCGGCATGGACATCCTCGAACTCACGCCGAGTGCGCAGCTGTCGGCGAACGAGATCGCGGCGGCCAAGCTGGTGACCTTCACGGATTACAATCCGCAGAGCCAGCCGAAGATGACGTGGCCGGCGGCGTTCGTGGTGGTGCGCTCGTACCTCGATCAGCTGGTGCGCGGCAACGGCCTCGCGTCCGATCGCACGACGGCGATTTACGCGGCGCTCGATGCGGCGGAGATGAAGTCGGGGCTGGCGCGCGCGACGGCGCTCAACGCGCTCGCGTTGCAGGTGGACAAGGACATCGCCGGCGCCAAGGATGGCGCGCGGGTGAAGACGATGGCCGGCGAGATCCGGCGGCTGGCGGCGGCGTCGAAGTAATCCGACACCGACCAGCATGAACGATCACGGGCGCCCTTCTTGCGAGGGGCGCCCGTGTTGTTGGTGTACAGGCCGTGACGCGTGGGTTACCGACGCCAGAGCACCAGCGCGCCGCAGCTTCCCGCGTCTCTCAACTCAGCGGGCATGGTGGCGTACAGTTCCACGGCCGACAGGTCGTCGGTGAAGATCTTGTCGAGATCCGGCGGTGCGGCATTCTCGAACGGATACACGCGCAGGCCGTCGCGAATCACTGCCGCGTAGCAGGTCGCGCGGCCGCTCGCGGCAAGGAATGATTCGCCGTTCGGTCCCGTGGCAATGCCGGCACCGGCATCGACCTTCAGCAGGTTCGCGAGCGGACGTCCGTCGGCCGCCTTGAGCTGTGCGAGGGTAAAGAATCGTCCTTGCCCCTTGGCGCGACGTGCGGCCACGCCCTCGAGTGTAAGCGTTGTCATCACGCCCTTGGGCTTGGTGGGCGGGGCAAAGGCCAGAATCTCGAGATCGATCGGCATGGGCACGCCGGGGCCGCTCGTGAACTTGTCGAAGAACGCCTGATAGCCGCGCGCCACCGCCTCGACGATGTGTCCACCGTCCTCGAGGTCCGGGATCGACACCATGCCGAGCGAATCCGTGACGCCGGCCTCGATGGTGTGATCGATGGTGATCTGGGCATTGCGAATGGCGACCGTGTCGCCCGCCTTGCGGAAGCGCAGGACCACGGTGCGTACGTCCTGGGCGTGGGCCTCGCTCGCCACGAACATCCAGGCGGCGGCCGACAGCAGATACAGCGCGTGTGTGATTCTCATGCAGAGGAACGATAGCGAGAAATCGTGTCCGCGTGACGCCAACCTGAGCCGGTGGGGGCGGACCGCTGCGCGCCCACGCACGGTCCGTCGTTCGACGCGCCATTAACGCCGGGCTCATCGTGACGTCATTCTTCAGGAACGCGGGAGCGCGCGGTGCGCCCCGCCCGGCGCCGTCCCTCTCGTTACGCGGAGTATTCCCGGATGCCTGCCCGCCTCTTGATCGCCGTGATCGGCGTGCTGATCGTGTGCGCCAGCACGGGTCCGATCGCCTGCACGTCGTCGGCGCCGACCACGGTCGATACCTCGATCCCCTCACCGCCCACCGTCGCCGTCGATACGACATGGATGGCGCGGATGCAGCGGACGCTCGACAGCGCCGTCCGGGCCGTCCCGCTGCGCGGGGCCTCGGCGGCCGTGGTGCTGGCTGACGGCCGCATCTGGCGCGGGGTCGCCGGTTTGTCCCAGCCCGGCGTGCTCATGGACACCGCCATGCGCCTGGGGATCGGTAGCATCTCCAAGAGCATCACGGCCACGTTGCTGGTGCGCCTGGCCGAACGGGGACGGCTGTCGCTGGACGATCCGGTCGGGCGCTGGCTCCCCCCCATCGCGTATGTGGACCCGGCCATCACGGTGCGCCAGCTCCTCAACCACACCAGCGGTGTTTACGATGTCACCGACGCCCCCGGGTATCGCGACTCCATTCTGGCGAACGTGAACGCCCGGTGGACGCCGCAGCGGATGCTGGCGCTGCTGCGCCCGCCGCTGTTCGCGCGTGGCACGGGGTGGAGCTACTCCAACTCCAATTACCAGCTGGCGGGGCTGGTGGCCGAGGCCGTCGGCGGGCGCCCGCTGCACCAGCAGGTGCGCGACGAGCTGCTGGCCCCGCTGGGACTCACGGCGCCCTTCCTGGACCAACACGAGGCACCCACGGGGCCGCTCGCCGGCGGGTGGGCGGGAGGGACCCAGAATGTCATGGACGCGCGCACCTCCACCTACAGCGCCGCGTGGGCTGCGGGGGCGTACTTCTCCACCCCCGAGGAACTTGCCCGCTGGTGGCAGGGGCTCATGACTGGGCGGCTGGTGGGGGCCACGTCGCTGGCCGCCATGATGACCACCGTGGGGAGTGAGGGGTACGGGCTGGGGATCGTGCGCCGGCAGCTGGCGGGGCGGCCGGTGTGGTCGCACACCGGGGAGATCCGCGGCTTCGCGTCGGTGGCGGCGCACGACCCGGCGGGGCGTTTCACCGTGGTGGTAATCGCCAACGAGAACCCCGCGCCGGTCATCGTCATCGCGGGTGTGCTGGTGGGCGTCGCGGCGTCGGTGACGGTGCCCTGAGGGGTGCCGCAGAGCCGCGTCGGCGCGGCACCCGCACCGCGCGCTGATGGACACGCGGTCCCGATCCGAAGATCCGGCGACACCTCCGACCCGGCTGGATCGTCTGGCGCACAGACCAGCGGGCACGTCCGCTGCGCGCCCACGCGATGCCCACCACCCGCCGCCTCACGACATACCCCATGGCTTTCCTGCGGCTTCCCGCAACACGCTCCGGGCAGGTGGGCCTCGGCGTCATGGCCGTCGTTGCCCTGCCGATCGCGCTCTCGATCGGGCTCGGCCAACGCGGCGACGATCGGCTGGTGTTCAGCTACGCCACGTACCATCCGCGCTTCTGGGACGGCGATTGCGTTTGCCCGGCTCCCGTGGCCACCGACGACCTGCTCGTGTTCTGCGGCGGCAATGGCTGGAAGGATCAGACGCGGCTGGTCGCGGTCGACCGCCGGACGAAGCAGGAAGTGTGGCGGCAGCTGCGGCCGAGCGGATGCGGGGCCCTCCGGGTGATCGGGGGGGTGATCTCCCTCTGGGACGGCCGGGAGCTCAGCGCGTTCAACACGGGCGGCTCTACGCTGTGGACGCGGGGCGATGTGGTGGGGCTGCCGTTCGAGGTCGACGGTCGCGTGTTCCTGAGCGCCGGTACGAGTTCCGCCTTGCTGGTGGTGGACCCGCGCAACGGGACATCGGTCGATGAGATCCCGATCCCGGAGCGCCCGGATGGAACCCCGTTGATCGACGGCAACACGATCACCTACGGGACGCACAGCGGCCGGCTGGTCTCGCTGAATCTGATGGACCGCACGGCGACGGTGGCGACGGTGGCCACCCGCATCCTGAGCCCGCTGGTGCGTCACGGGTCGTTGCTGGTGTTCAACGCGGAAGTGGCCAGCGGCTTTTCGCTGATCGCCTACGATGTCGCGCGGGCGGAGGTCCGGTGGTCGGTCGATACCCGGACGCTGAGCCAGGCGACGCCGCTGATCGACGGCGAGTGGGTGTACTACGGCGCCGACCGCCTGTACGCGGTCCGTCTCGCCACCGGGGCCGCCCGAACGTACGCACTGGCCGAGGGGCCGGTCGGGACCCCGGTGATGCACGACGGGATCATGTACGTGGCCGGTGGGCGGTTTCTGCACGCCCTCGATCCGGCCACTGGGGTGGTGCGGTGGCGGTTTGCCGCCAACGAGTGGATCAACGCCCCGGCGACGACCGGTCCGCCGGTGCTTCGGGACAACGTGCTGTACTTCGGCAGTCTCGACTGCCGCGTGTACGGCATCCGGGCCGGCCCCTAGGACGGCCCGTCGGTTACGGTTGCGGCGTGGTCGCCCGCTTCCGGATCCGGTCGATCACGATGGTCTCGAGGGCACCGGTGGAGCCGCACCCGGCGCTCCGGCGCGTACTCGGGTCCAGGTCCTGTGCCCCGGCCACCAACGCGATGCGCACGCGACTCCCGGCGTCGCCGGCCCGTTCGACCCACAGCATGACCGCGGCGGTCAGGCGCCAGATATCGGCTTGTGGCCCACTCAAACCGGTGCCGCATTCGAAGAACGTCGAGAGGCGATCGTTGCCGAAACGGCGGAGGAGCCGGAATCCACCATTCCCCACGAGTCCCGCGGGATCGTTGGTCGTGGCCGGGATCTTGAGCTCCTCGAGGACGGCCGCGGCGGCGGCGCGCGTGACCTCGAAACCCGCCGAGATCGTTTCCGGTGGTCCGGCCACCGAATCGAGCGACAGGGGGAGATTGTAGCCGGGGAGGCGCACCCGGACCGGTGCGAGCTGCGCCGACGCATCGGTGGCGAGCACCCCGCACAGCAGCGCTGCCGCCGTGGCCGCGTGGGCAATGGTGTTCATGGCTGATACTCCAGCGGAGCGTTCGTCGTCATCGCGCGGTGGCGTGTCGTGCAGGCATCGTCGCGGTAATGTCGTACGCGACGGGCCCGCGCGTGAGTGCCGCCGCGCCGGCGCCGGCTCACACGGACGGATCGGAAACGCACCGATGACGGGCGTCGTCTCCGTACACACCGGCCGGCCGGCGACACCACAGGTGAGTCGCCTGGACGGCCCCGCTCCCCCGACTACGTTCGGCGCCACGCGGTGTGGCGCCCGAGGCCCCATGTCCGCTCGTTTCCGCATCGTGTTCGTGTCGCTGCTGGCGCTGCTGCTCGCCGTCGACGCGCAGCGCGTCATCCGTGAGGCCCCCGACAGCGCGGGGCTGTTTGGCGGGATCACGCTTGGTGTGCATGAACTGGGGCATGTCCTCTGGAGTCCCTTCGGCGAGTTCATGGCGGTCGCCGGTGGCAGCCTTACACAGCTGCTCGCGCCGCTGGCGGCCTGCCTGGTGCTCCGACGGCAGGAAGACCGCCTGGGGGCGCTCATCCCGCTCTTCTGGCTGGCGAGCAGCCTGGGGAATCTGTCGGCCTACATTCGCGATGCGCGGGACATGGCCCTCGATCTCGTGAGTCCGGGCGACGGTGACATCATTCACGATTGGAACTACCTGCTGGAGCGCCTCGATCTGCTGCCGATGGATCAGGCACTCGCCAACGCCTGTGTCAGGACAGCGTGGCTGGTGCTGCTGCTCTCCGCCCTGCTGTTCGCGCGGCGCGCGCGCGCCCTGTGGCACGAGGTGGGCACGTAGCGCGTGGTCGCCGCGGGTCGTGACCATGTCGCTCGATGGCGGCGTTCGTTTGATTTCGCGATGCTCGATTTCCGTTTCGCGATCACCTCGCGCATCGTGGTCGCTCCCCAGTGACCGAGTCCTCGCGCCGGGCCACCCTCGCGGCGACGGTCGCGTGTATCTGTTTCGGGTCCTCGGTGGTCGTGACGCGATACGTGGTGCCGCAGACGACGCCGCTGGTGCTGGCGTTTCTGCGCTACACGATCGCCACGCTGTGCATGCTCACGATCGTCGGTCGCGGCGCGTTCTGCCCGATGCCTCCGCGCGACCGGTGGCGGGTTGCGGCGCTGGGTGTGCTGTATTTCGGCGTCTTTCCGTGGAGCTTCAGTGCGTCGTTGACCCATCTGCCGTCGGCCACGGTGGCGCTCGTGGTGGCGACGATGCCGCTGGTGACGCTCGCGCTTTCCGCGCTCCGTGGGACCGAGCGCCTCACCGGTCGGGCGATCGCGGGGCAGCTGCTGGCGCTGGGCGGAATCGCCCTCGCCCTCCCACCCGGTGCTGCCCGCGCGCTGAGCACCGATGCCGGCCTGTGGATCGGGTACGCCGAGGTGGGCACCACGGTGCTGTGTGGCGCCGTGTACAACGTGTGGTCCCGTTCCTTGCTGCTGCGCTATCCCTCGGCGGTGATCACCGTCCAGGCCATGGCCGCGGGGACGCTGGCGCTGGCACCGCTGGCGCTGGCGCAGGGGCTGGCCGTGCACACCCGCTCCATCGCCCCGGGGGGATGGCTGGCCGTGCTGTTCCTCGGCAGCCTCGGCGGCGCGCTGGGCTTCGGGCTGTGGGGCTACGCGCTGCGCCGCTCCACGCCGTCGAAGGTGGCGGTGTTTCTGGCGCTCAATCCGATCACCGCGATCGCGCTCGGCGTGGTGCTGTTGGGCGAACCCGTTACCGGCCGACTGCTGGCGGCGCTGCTGGCGGTGTTCGCGGGCATTCAGCTGTCCACGCGCACGTAGCGGCGACGTTGCCACGACCCCACCGTCGTTGTGACCCGGGCCGCCTTCCGGCCGTCTTGAGGGCGTATGGGCCTCGCACCGCCCCGCCAATGCACGCGATTGAACGAAATGCACCAGTGATGTGACGATTCGTGACCCCCTGAAACGAGTGGGCGTCGGTGTGCTGAGACAGCCCCCCTCACTCCAGGGTACAACCGTGACAACTGCGCCTCCACGATCACTGCGATCACGAATCTCGCGAGGCTATTCGCTCCTCGAGCTTCTGATCACGATCGCCATCGTCGGCACCATGGCCGCGCTGGTGATGCCACGAGTGCGACTCGACAATTCCCAGGTGGACACCGCCGCGCGGTCGTTCGGCATGGCTCTGATGGTCGCCCAACGCGATGCGGCGTCGCGGCAGCACAACGTGCTGCTCGTCTTCGACACGACGGCGCATTTCATCCGGACCGTGTGGGACGTCAACAACAACGCGCGATTCGACAGCGACGAGAAGAGTCGGTTGTTCCTGCTGCCGGAGCGCGTGGTGCTCGGACGCCCCTCGTCGGTGGGTGCGCTGGGCACGGCGACGGCCAGCATCCCGGAGATGCTGACCAGCAACAGCAGTCCCATGCTAGTGCTGCAGCGCAATGGCAGCGTCGATCGCTCGGTCACGATCTATCTCTCCACGATCAGCGCAATGGCCGGGGGGACCGACAAAGACACGCGAGCCGTGGTGATCTCGCGCGCGACGGCCCGGCCCGAATGGTACGCGTGGGGCAGCACCGAATGGCGGCACGGACGATGAGTACCCACCGTCATCCGAGCGTGCACACCCGGAAGGGGTTCACGCTCATCGAGGTCATGATCGCGCTGGTGATCCTCGCCGGGGTGATTCTGGCCATGGGCATGAGCACCACCACCGCGTCGAAATCCGTGCGCGATGCGGACTTCAAGAACCGCGCCCAGTCGGTCGCCGAGATGCAGATCGGGCGGGCGCGTACGTGGCCGACCTATTCCACCCTGTCGGAGCTGACCGCCGCCCGGTACAACGGCACGGCGGACGGGCTCGTCACCGCGACCACCGTGTCGCGTGATACGCTGAACGGCATGAACACCACCACGGTGACCGTACAGATCTCGGCAGTCGTTTCGTCGAATCTGCCAACACCCGTCAGTCGAACCATCACCATCGCCGCGCCATGAGCCAACCTACCTATTCCTCTCGTCCTCGCCGCGGATTCACGCTCGCTGAGGTCATGGTGGCCCTGGTCGTCTTCGGGCTCATCACGAGCGCGGCCTTCGGATTTCTGCTTGCCCAGAGCAAGGGATTCCGCGCACTCTCCGACAAGTCCATCTCCGTGCAGAACGGACGGTTCGGTCGCGACATCATGCGAACGGAGCTCCGGACCGCCGGGACGAACGTGTTGGACAACCAACCGATCGTCGTGTACGCCAACGACAGCGTCTTCGCGTTCAACGCCGATCTCACCACCAACGACGCGGACTCGGCACGATTCACCGGGGCCGTGTACGTGGATCCATATGCTACCCCGGCGGAAGTCGGTGCGATCACGCTTGCCAACGCGATCACGATTCCCGGGTCAGGGTTCTCCTATCCGCTGGCCAACTATACGAGTATCGCCGGGACGAGCGGCGATGCGGAGCTCGTGATCTTTCGCTTCGCGCGCGACACGTCCTCGACGAATGCCGCCGACTACATGCTGCTGCGACAAGTGAACAACGTGGCGCCGGAGATCATTGCGACGGGACTCCGGAAGTCGCTGACGACGCCATTCTTCCGGTACTGGTACGACCCGACCCGCTACAACACGACGCTGACCGCGCTCGACACCGTGCCGCGTAGCTGGCTCCCGCTCGCGAAGACCGCGATGTATCGGGGCGTCACCCCCGACACGGGCACGGCCGTCACGACGCGGATCGATCAGGTGCGTGGCGTCGAAGTCACGTACGAAGCGACCAAACCCAGCGGTGGCACGCGCAATGTGGTGCGCTACATGGTGCCGATGCCCAACACCATGGGGGCGCGTCAGTCCCGCGCCTGCGGGCGAGCACCCATTGCCCCCAGTGCGGCAGCGGTGGCGTGGAATGCCGACAGCAACGCCGTCATGCTCTCGTGGGGCAAGGCCGTCGATGACGGCAGCGGCGAAACGGATGCGGTGCGCTACGTACTGTGGCGCCGTCTGGCCGGCGATCCGATCTGGGGTGAGCCACTCAGCACCGTCAGCGTGGTCGGCGGTACCACCACATACTCGCTCAAGGATGCGGGGGTGGAGCGCGGCCTCGGGAGAACGTACCAGTATGGAATCGCGGTGCAAGACTGCACGCCCAATCTGTCCACACTTTCGGCCTCAGCCACGGTGGTGGTGCCATGACCAAGCAACGTATGCTCCGGGGCGCACGGCGCCTCGTCTCCGATCGCCGTGGATTCGCGCTGCTCGCCGTGCTGCTGATCGCGATTGTCGCGACCGTGCTCGCGCTTGCCTCCGGGATGATGGCGATGTCGGGCAAGCTCGTCCAGGCGGGCTCCGAGCGCGCGTCCAGTGTGGACGATGCCGCGTTGACCGCGCTATCGCTCGCGCGCTCGCGGCTCAACGCGCGCCTCGACACGGTGCCGCTGGAAGGCTATCGCACGGTCGCCAACAACCAGAGTGCCGGTGGGGGCATCACGCGCTCCGTCTGGATCTCTCGCATCGGCAATTCCGACTCGCTCGCCAGCGTGGGCGAGTTCGGCGTGCAGGCGGAAGTGGTGGCGCAGGCCAAGGACGCGCACGGCAACACCACGATCCTGCGCGAGCAGCTGTATCAGGAGTCGTTCGCCCGATACGCGTCGTTCACCGACAAGGCGCGTTCGACGGCGGGCTGGATTCTCTGGTGGGCGCTCGGTGCGCAGGCGCAGGGCCCGGTGCACAGCAACGACACGATCAATATCTGGAACGGCGGATCTCCGTCACCGCAGGCGACCTTCCACGACGTCGTCACGTCGGCCCGCATCGTTCGGAACAAGACCTTCGCGCTGTTCAAGAAGGGGCCGCCGAGCGAGAACATCGCCAAGATCCCGATGCCGACGTCCGCGGACCTGAACACGCTCAAGACCATCGCCACCAAGGCGGGCTATAGCTTCACCCCCAATGTGGTGATCGGCGATTCGGCGCTCGCGACGATGCGCATCGAGTTCGTGGCGATCGACGCCGATGGCGACGGCAACACGACCGGTCCTGACGACGGCTACTTCCGTGTGTTCCAGACCAAGGCGGGGTCGCCGCTCGGGGCGGGCTATGCCATGGCGCGGCCACCCGTGCCTCCGGCGGCCGCGACCGGCGCGCCCGTCCCGGCGGGCGCCCCCGTACCGATCGACAGCCTGCTCTATTCGCCGAACTGCGGTCGCGTGGTGAATGTGGCCGGGCGAAACGCGGTGCCGGTCACGATGCAAGCGATCGCGCATCGCGCCGCCGGCGACTACGCCACCCGCATGGCGGACAAGGCCGCCGCCTTCGATGATGTCTCGACCCGCTGTTTTCTCGGTGGCGACGAGCGGTTGACGCCGACGGGCGTGTTCCAAGCCGAGGACGTCGGCGGATACTGGATGCCGCGCACCTCGGGCAGTGTCCCCGCCGCGGTCGCGGCGCGGGCCGACGGCGCCTACCTGTGGCCGCTGAGCCCCGCGTACAACCACAACTTCCGGGGTGTGATCTTCGTCGAAGGGAAGGTGGCCGTGAGTGGCGTGGCGCGTGGTCGCGTGACGGTGGCGTCGCGGAACGTCATGGTGATCGCGCACAACCTCACGCAGGCCACCAGTCCGGCGGTCGTCGCCGGCGTCTGCACCCCGGATGACGACGTGATTGGCCTGATGTCCGGCGAGTACGTGATGTACTCCGACAACACGCTGGCCACCCCACAGGGGAGACGGACGGGCGCCACGGGCGCAGCGTGGTCGTGGCCGCGGAAGGATTTCGATCCGTCGCCCAACAGTCCCGACGTGGTCATCCACGCGTCCGTGCTCGCCTTGAAGTCGGTCGCGGCCGAGAATGCCTCGCCCGTGGGAATCCCCGCGAATCGCTTCGTCACGCGCGGTACGACGCGGCTGATCGGTGGAACCATCGAGGATCGCATCGGGCAAACGGGTACCATGAGCGGCACCTTTCTCCACGGCTACCACGACGATCTCTCGTTCAATCGCTGCCTGCTGCAGTATCCGCCCCCGTACTTCCCGACCACGGGGCGGTGGACACGCAGTCAGGTGTTCGTGGTCAATCCGCAGGGCTTCAACCCGGCGACGTGGTTCGCCGGGCGCTGATCGTTCCGGTCGGCGTTCGCGCTGCATGAGCCTACTGGTCCTGAGTCCTCACGTCGTGTCTGCGATGTGAGGACTCGGCGCATTCGGGGCGGGCGAGTCGAGGCCGAATCGCGAGCGGAGCGTGACTATCGTGGCAGCTCGCGCGGCCACTGTCGTGGCACTCCGTCGCGCTCGAGTTCCCGCTGGAAATCCTGCAGGCGCGGCTGCTGCCGACGCACGGCGCGTGGCGGGCAGCGGTGGGCGAGGCAGAAGGCCACCAAGCTCCCCACGCTTTCTCCGATGTTCCATTCGATCGGATGCAGGCGGTAGCAGCCGTTCGTGAGGTGCGTCACGCCCAGGTTCTTGCATGCGGGGAGCAGGTTCTCCATGCGCGTCGGCAGCAGCGCGCCCAGCGGAATCTGAAAGGGCAGGGTGGCGCCGTAGCGTCCGTAGTCACCGCGGGTGGTGCGGTGCAGGTCCATGCTGTAATGGCCGATCCCCACGCTGTCGGGAAAGTCCGCCGCGTGCGTGGCGTTGGGACGGGCGTCGGCGGTCACGTGCTGCTCACACACGGTGAACTCGGCGGCCAGGCGACGGCTTTCGCGGATGTATGGATACTTCGCGAAGCCGTCGTCGGTGCCCATGATATCCGGGCGAAGTTGCAGCCCCGGCCAGCCGGCGCCGCCATCGGGGCGTGGGGCCTCCGTCTGCAGCCAGTACAGCAGCGAGCGGCTCTGCATTTTCGCGCGCGCCACATGCTGCTGCGCCGTGGCCGTGTCCACGTCGATGAGCGACCCGAACGAGTAGTCGTTCAGTCCCCAATTCACGATGCTGACATCGTGCTGGTACCGCGCATCGCCGGTGGGTTGCGGCGTGAACAGGTCGCGGTCGATCACGCGACGGTACGACCAATAGCCGGTGCGCCGCTCGGGGTCGAAGCCGATGCGCTGGTTGGCCGGCTCGTCGAAGCTGAGCAGCCGATACGGCACGCCGTCGGCGGCGGGAATCGCGAGGTCGCGCCAGTAGGCATAGTCACTCGGCCGGTCGATCACGTGGTGCTCACCCGATCGATGCTCGAGGGCGAAACACATCGTGAACGCTTGCACGTTGTCCGGCTCGGCCTCGCGCTTGGCGTGCGGCTCGCCCGTCTGCGCGACCGACTCGGCGCCCGTGACATACTCGGTGCGCGTCAGCGGCAGCAGATCGCCAAGCTCGGTGGCGTCGGCGAAGTAGGGGGCACGGAGCACGACATCGCGTGCGCTGTCGCGATGCCGCACGCGTACCGCCTGCACGCGGTCGCGGTGCACGTCGGCCGCCACGGCGGTGTGCTCGCGCAGGATGCGCAGCTGTCCGCTTTGCACATACGGAGCGAGCATCGCCTCGATGACCGCCAGGGCGACGCGCGGTTCGCAGCCGATGCGCGACACCCAGCAGTTGCCGGGATTGAGACGGGCGTTTGCTCTGGCCCGCGCGGTGAGCGGGGCGTGCGTGCGGTAGTAGTCGCGCATGCCGGTGCGCAGCGCCAGGTAACTGCGGGTCCCCCCGATGGTTTCGATCCACGCGTTCTCGTCGGGCGGCACCGCTTGCTGCGTGAGCTGTCCGCCGATCCAGTCGGTCTCTTCGGTCATGATCACGCGGAGGCCGCGTCGCGCCGCGGCCAGCGCGGCGGCCGAGCCGCCGAGGCCGCCGCCGATGATCACGAAATCGGCGGCGAGTTCGTCGGCGGAGCGTTCGTTGGCATTCGCGCTTGATCGGCCTGTTCGCACCGCGAGGCAACCCGGCGCCGCCAACACCAACGGGGCCGCCACGGCGAGCTGCTTGAGAAAGTCGCGTCGGTCTACGTTGTCGGTAGATTTCACATCACGCCTCATGCGCGCCCTGCTGTTCGCCCCGTCGTTCGCACGGAGATCCATGGAGTGGTTCGATAGGGCCGCGAACGGCGGTCGGGTGCTGCGCGCGGTCATGGTTGTCGTGGCGCTTGCGTGGCCGCTGGTGCCGGTGTCGGCGCAGGGTCCCGTGGTGCCGCCGCCAGCCCCGCAAAATCCGTCGCCCATGCTGGAGTCTACACGGGCGCACGAACGGCTGACATCGCGTGCGCTGGGCGGCACCGTGCGCGCCTTCCCCGGCCCCGGGGGCAAGGCGGTGGAGTTGTGGGTGCCCGAGCGCGCGCGGACCCGCGACGCGTGCGATGTCGTGATCCACTTTCATGGGGCCGCGTGGCTGCCCGAGCAGGCGGTGGCCGCGCTCGGAGCCCGCACCGTAGCCGTGGTGCTCAACCTCGGGGCCGGCTCGGGCATCTACGATCGCAGCTTCGCCGATCCCTCGGTATTCGACACGCTGCTGGCCACCGTTACCCGCGAGGTCGCCGCGGCCACCGGTCGCCCCTCGCGGCTGGACCGCGTGACGCTCGTGGGGTTCTCGGCGGGGCATGGGGCGGTGCGGGCGATCCTGCGCGAGCCACGCCACATGGGCCGGGTGGATGCGGTGCTGCTGCTGGACGGCATGCACACGTCGTACGTACCGGAGGGGCAGGTGCTGGCAGCGGGCGGTACGCTCGATACGATGAACCTGCAGTCGCTCGCGGCGTTCGCGCGGGCGGCGGCGCGGGGCGAGAAGCGGATGCTGATCGCGCACTCGGAGATCTTTCCCGGTACGTATGCCAGCACCACCGAAACGGCCGACTGGACGATTGGCGCGCTGGGGCTGCGCCGGACGCCGGTGCTGAACTGGGGGCCGCGCGGCATGCAGCAACTCAGTGAGGTGCACGCGGGGCACTTCCGGGTGCTGGGATTCGCGGGGACGACGGCGCCGGACCACATCGATCAGCTGCACGCGATGCCGGAATTGCTGAAGCGTTTGCTCTCGCGGTAGCACGTGGCCAACGGCCAGTGGCGATGATCGTCCCCCCGGCGGGGGCAGCGAAAACGCGACGCGTCCCCCATCTTCTCCAGGATTCGCCATCCGCGCTTCACGCGTTCTTGCCCCGAGTCCTGCCATGTACTCTTCCCGTGTGTTCGCCGTCCTGCTGCTCTCGGCGTCGCTGAGCGTCGCGCCCTCTCTGCGCGCGCAACAGGTCACCGCCGACCCTGCGTTGGCCGCTGAGATCGATCGTCGCACCGCCGCGATCGCCGACAAGGTCACTGCCTGGCGGCACGACATTCACCAGCATCCTGAGTTGGGCTACGCCGAGAAGCGCACGGCGGCGTTGGTGGCGGCGCATCTCAAGGCGCTGGGGATGGAGGTGCAGGAGAACGTGGGCGGTATTCCCGGCGTGGTGGGGATTCTCAAGGGTGCCAAGCCCGGCCCCACGGTGGCGCTGCGGGCCGACATGGACGCGCTGCCGGTGACCGAACTGGTGGACGTGCCGTTCAAGTCCACGGTGCGCACGGTGTACAACGGGCAGGAAACCGGCGTGATGCACGCCTGCGGCCATGACATGCACACGGCCATGCTGATGGGCACGGCCGAAGTGCTGGCCGGCCTCAAGGATCGGCTCCCGGGCACGGTGAAGTTTCTCTTTCAGCCGGCGGAAGAAGTGCCGCCGCGCGGTGGCGCGCAGCCGATGATCGACGCCGGGGTGATGAAGGGCGTGGACGGCGTGTTCGGCTTGCATGTGGGGCCTGGACCGCTCGGCGCCATGCGGTACCGCGCCGGTGCGATCTCGGCCAGCGCCGACGGCTGGCGCATCGTGGTGCACGGCCGTCAGGGGCATGGGGCCATGCCGGCGAATACGGTCGATCCGATCGTGGTGAGCGCGGAGATCGTGACGGCGCTGCAGACGATCGTGTCGCGACAGCTCGACTTGTCGAAGGCGCCGGCGGTGGTGACCGTGGGTGCGATTCACGGGGGACTGCGTGAGAACATCATCCCCGACTCGGTGTGGATGATCGGTACCATCCGCGCGTTCGACGCCGAGGCGCGGAGGACGATTCACGAGCGCATGAAGCGCATCGCGACCAACATTGCCGAAGCGCACGGGGCCACGGCCGACGTAATCGTGGACATCGGCTATCCGAGCTCGGTGAACAGCGACGCCATGGTCGCTAAGTTCTTCCCCACGCTCAAGCGCGTGGCGGGGGCGGCGGGCGCCACGGAAGGTGATGTCACGATGGCCGGCGAGGATTTCTCGCGCTTCTCCGAGCTCGCGCCGGGGTTCTTCTTCAACCTGAGTGTTACGCCGCCGAATCTCGATCCGAAGACGGTGGCCAGCAATCACTCACCGCTGTTCCAGGGTGACGACCGCGCGTTGGCGGTCGGTGTGCGCGCCATGACGAACATGGCGATGGACTTCCTGCGTTCGGGCGGAGCACCGAAGCCGATTCCGTGACGGCGCGCTGCGGCGTGGTACGCTGACAACAAAAGGCCCCCGGTGCATACCGGGGGCCTTTCGTCCTACATGGTTCTTCACGCGCGACGACGTTACCGGTTCGGCGTGTTGTCGAGCTGGGCGCGATTGACGTTGGTGGTGCCGCCGATCGTGATATCGCCACGCGCCGTGATGGTGTAGATACGACCGGCCGCGAATGAGACCGCGGTGCGAGTGATCGGGCCTGTGGTGCTGCCGACCTCGAGCGCGGAAAGATCGTAGACACCCGCCGGTACACCCACGAACGCCCCGGCCGCCTTGTAGGCCACCGCGGCACCGATCGGAGTCTGTGTCGTGGTGGTTGTGTTGCGTACGACGAGCGCCAACGGGTTTGCGTTATGGCTGGCGTTCACGAAGCGCACCAGCGCTTGGCTGAAGTCCGTGCTGTCCGAGAACGGATCTTCAACGATGAACGAATCCTGCTGCTTCGCCGTCGCATCGTAGAGGCCGGCGAGGTACACCGAGTAACGCTTCCCGTCAGCAAGGGTGACCGGCAGGCGCGATACCGGCACGTCTTTGTCGACGGCGGCCGCTATCCTTCCGGAAATGGTGTAGCCGCCTGGCGCGATCCCGGCGTAGAGGCCGCCGAACGACACGCCGCCGAAGTTCACTCCCGTGACTGCCTCCACACCTGTCGTAGACGACGTCGCCGACACTTTGGTGTCATTGGCGTAGAAGTTCACGCTGGGTGCGTTCAGCCCGAAGTTGAAGAATCGGATGCGGGACGCCGGCAGTGTACCGGTGATATCCTGCACGGCGTTCTTCTCACACGCCGCCAACGTCAAGGCGCAGCCGATCGCCGCGAGCGCGCGGCGGGCGGCGGAGCGAATGGAAATATGGGAGGTCATCGCCTTCACGGTTGAGTGATCCACATGGGCTTGGTGTGGAAGTCGGCATCGAGCCCGCCGAACTTCGCGAGCGCATCACGGTTCCACACATACTCCGAGTTGAAACGGGCGCGGATGCGCTGCGCGAACTTGCCGGCGTTGTCCACGAAGATGTTTGCTTGTGACGGCAGCGTGAAACCGCGGAAGACCTGCAAATCGCGTGCGTTCGGGTCGAGCGCCGTGTAGTTGTAGCGACGCATGTCCATCCACGCCTCATTGAACCCCCATCCCCAGAGCGCGATGAACTTCTGGCTCATGATGTGGCTGAGCGTGAGGTTCGCCGCCGTGGGGACGATGGCCGGGTTGGCGAGGAACGCCGCGCGCTCCGCCGCCGTGATCTGCGGCGGTGACTGTCCGGCGTCGTTGTTGCGCGCGTTCACGAAGTCGATGTGCGCGGCGATACCGTTCGTGTACGCCTGCAGTGCCAGCGCACGATTCCCCAGCTTGAACGCCGCCTCCGCCTTGACGAACTGCAGCTCGGCGTAGGTGAGGATGAACGGCATGCGCGACCGGTCGTCAAACAGATAACGTGCCGCCCCGCCACCGTTCGCGGCGGTGTAGCCGTAGAAGTTGTTCGGTGCCGTATTCGCCGCGGTGAACTGCGTGCTGCCGACGACGTTGATGTCGTAGCCGCGATACTGGCCATCGGGGGCTGGCGAGAGCATGCGGCTGAGGCGGGGATCGACGGCCCCACCGAACTGCGTGCCGTTCATCAGGTTGACGGCGAAGGCCGTTTGCCGGTACCCGCGAACGTTGTTACGCGTCCACCCGAAGAAATTGCGGTCGTCGTTTACCGTCCCGCCGAAGGAGAGCAGGGGGTCCTCGGCGTTGCTGGCCAACGAACGGTCGACGTTGGCGATCACATCGAGCGGCTTGTAGCTGCCCTTATTGGAGTACTGGTTCTGCAGGGTTGCCAGCATGCCGTACGCCAGCTTGAGCCACCGCGTGCGATCACCACCATAGATCCTGTCGCTGCGGGCCAGGTAGGTCTGATTGACGCTGCCGTCGGTCCGCTGCAGGTTCTTGATCGCCTCGTTGAGCAGGCGCTCCGCCTCCTGGTACGCGAACTCCTGCGAATCAAAGTTGAAGAAGAAGGTGTTCGGTGTGAACGCTTCCTTGATGATGATCTCGCCGTGCAGCTGCGTGGTAGACAGCCAGCCCCACGACTTGAGAATGTAGCCGACGCCGAGGACGTCCCATCGCTGCTCGCGTTCGGCGATGGTCATCATGTCGACGAGGTTCTGACCAAGGTGCCAGTAGGCGTTGCGCCATTGCTCGCCGCCGCCATCCGAGCCCTGATCGTAGCCATGCCGCGTCCACGTGGGGAGCGCCGTTCCGGGCACGGTCCACATCTGGGTGTACTGTCCCACGAAGCGGCCGTCCAACAGCGGTCCCGTCACCACGTTGTAGATCATCGGCGCCAGATACAGGTTGGCCGAGACCGTTTCCGGGGCGTTCGGGTTTTGGTTGACATCCACGAATCGGTCACAGCCCGTGGATGCGATGGCGAGGCTCCCGGAAAGGAGCAGAAGGGAAAGTCGCTTCATGTTCAGTACCCCACGCGCATGCTGAAGGCGATGCCGCGCGGCATGGCGAAGTTGCCGAAGTCGATGCCCGCGGCCCCGGAACCGCCAACGGCCGCCGTGTTGCCGTTCACGATGGGGTCAAGGCCGGAGTAGTTGGTGATCACGAAAAGGTCGGTCATGGTCAGCGCGATGCTCGCGTCGCGGGCGCCCAAGAGGCGCGGCGGGATCTGGTAGCGCACCGTGACGTCACGCAGGCGCATCCAGTTCACGTCCTTCTCGATAAACAGCTCTTCGCTCATGTTCGAGTAGTACCCGGTCTGGATGGCCGGCGTCACGACGATGCTGTTCTTCGTGGGGTTGGCGCTGTTCTCGCGCCCGTCACGGATCACGCCGTCGATCACGCGCGGTACGTCGCGGTCGAGCGTCCGCGGCGTGAGTCCGCGAATGGTGAGGAAGTGCTGCGTGGCGTTGAACACATCACCACCGCGGCGGAAGTCGACCAGCGCCGTCACCGAGAGCTTGCCCCAGCGCACCGTGTTGGTGAGGCCGAGCGTCCAATCGGGCTGACGGTCGTAGCCCGCATCGAGGAACGCCGTCGGTTCACGCAACGGTAGTCCGGTCGTGGGATCGATGAGCAGCTGTCCCTGGTTGTTGCGGAGATAGTAGCGCCCGGTGAGCGATCGGGTGGACATGCCGGGGCCGACGCCGTTGCGCACGTTGCCATACAGCCACGTATCGGACACGTACGACTCGGGGAGCGCGTTGGGCAGCTTGAGCACCTTGCCTCGGGCGCGCTCGAAATTGGCCAGCACGTCCCAGCCGAAGTTCTTGGTCGACACGGCCTTGCCACGAAGGGTCATTTCGAGACCCGTATTCTCGGTCTCGGCGCCGTTCAGATTGAACAGAATGAATCCCGTGCCGTAGCTGCCACGGATGTCGTTCACGATCTGGTCGCGTGTGCGCTTGCGGTACGTCGTGACGTCGATCCCGAGGCGGTTGTCGAGGAACCCGAAGTCACCACCGTACTCATAGGAGACGGCGAACTCCGGGCGCAGCGAGAAGTTCGGACCCGTAAAGCCGTAGCTGAAACCACCGCCTGTGGAGAGCCGGGACTCGAGCGCCGGGCGGAAGGCATACGGCCGCGCATCCTTACCCACTTCAGCATATCCGGCGCGCAGCCGCGCGGTGCTGAAGATCTTGCGTGTTGCGGGCAACGCGTCGGTGAGAACGAAGCTGGTGTTGACCGACGGATAGAAGAACGAGTTGCGATCAATCGGGATGGTGGAGGTCCAGTCGTTGCGCGCCTGCACCGTCACGTACCAGTAGTCGCGGAAATTCGCGACCGCCTGTGCGTACACGCCCATGAGGCGGCGCTGGGCAATGGTCGAGCGGCTGGTGCGCACCGAGGCGTTGTTCACCGACACGAACTCCGGCTCGAGGAACTGGAGTCCCTGCGAGGCCTGGACGGTGGACTTGTAGTCGTTGATCTGGCTGCCGACGAGGCCGCCGAGGGAGAGGCCGCCAAACAGCTTGACGGGCTTGATGTTCAGCACGAGCTGACTGTTCAGACTGCGCGTGATGTCGTTCGCCTGATCGATCACACCACTGTTGTCGAAACCGGCACCGGCGGTTTCGGGGTGACGGAGGACGAGGTTCTCGTTGGTGTATCCGTCGGACCCCATGTTGAAACGGATACTGCCCCACGACATCGGGGTGAACACGAAGCCAAGGTTGGCCACCAAGCGGTTGTTCCGCGCGCTCAGCTGGTTCTTGTTGAGACTGAAATACGGATTGTCGACCTCACCGCTCGGCGACGCTGCCGTGGTGATGCGACGACGAGTGCCAGCCGGTGTCAGGAAATCCTGCGCGTTATCGGTGGCTGGCCAGAGGAGCAAGCCGAGGAGCGGACCGTTGTTGCCTTTCAGCGCCTGGTCGTTGTCCGACAGCGACCACTGCAGGCTGAGGTCGGTCTTGAGCCACCTGTTCACTTGCGCCGTGGTGGCACCCGTGAGGTTCAGTCGCGTCAATCCGGTGTTCGGCACCACGCTTCCCTGCGACAGGCCGCCGAGACCCACGCGGTAGGTGACCTTACTGTCACTCGTGCCGCCGCTGAAGGTCAGGTTGTGCGTCTGCGACATGGCGGTGCGGAAGAAGCCGTCCACGTTGTCGTAGAGCTGGGTGTTCGGTGCGTACTGCGGGCCAAAGTAATTGAACGAGGACAGGAGGTCGCCCACCACGGTCGTGGGCCCATAGACCCGCTGCACTTCGGGGAGGCCGCGGGGCGCGTCCATCCGAACGTTGTTGGTGTACACGAACCCGCCGGTGCCCGGCTGGCCGCGCTTGGTCGTGATGACAATCGCGCCGTTGGCCGCATCGATGCCGTACAGGGCAGCGGCTTCCGGTCCCTTGAGCACCGTAATGCTTTCGATGTCATCCGGGTTGATGTCGGCCGCGCGGTTGGTGAAGTCCACGCCGCGATTGCTAAAGGCGATCGTGGAGCCCGGTGCGTCGGAGGCCAACACGCCGGTATTGAGCGTCTTGTTATCGAGTGGCAGGCCGTCCACGATGACCAGCGGCTGGTTGCTCCCGGAGATCGAGCTGACGCCTCGGATGGTGATCGAGGACGAGGCACCGGGCATGCCGGAGCTGCTCGTGACTTCGACGCCGGCGATTCGACCTTGCAGCCCGTTGATGAAGTTCTCGCGGCCAGTCTGCGCGATGTCGCTACCGGCCACCGACTGCTGGGACACACCCAGGGTTCGCCGGGTCCGCTCCTCACCAAGCGCCGTCACGACCATGGCGTCGAGGCTGGTCGCGGACTTGTCCATGTCGACATTAATGTTGCCGGTGGACGGTACCGTGCGCTCCTGGGGGAGGTAGCCGATGAGGCGGAATTGCAGCACCTGACCGACGTCGGCGCGGATGTTGTAGTCGCCGTTGTTGTTGGTCTGCACGACTGTCGGCGTACCCTTCACGACGACGGAGACGCCGGAGAGCGGGACGCCGACGTCGCGGGTCACTTTGCCCGTCACGGTTCTCGTCTGGGCGAACGCCTGTGACGCGCACAGGAGCGTCCCCATGAACACCGTGAGTATTCGTTGCTTCATCATGAAGGGTGCCGGGTGATGGTGATCAGCGCGCGAGTCCCGTGCGACATGGGTATAAATACGGTAGGGCCAATACATACGAGAAAGGCTATTCAGCAAGGACATGGCTGTCAAACCCGCGTCGTGCAGCCGTCGACGGTCGTGGGGATGCCGGCGAGATTGGCGCGATTCCCTCGTGGTCGGGACTATCGCCGAGTTCGCTCGCCCAGCGATACTTTGGGACCTACCGGCGCGCCGTTCGAGCGCCTTCCTGCCCTCGTATTCAGGTGTCGTCCTGCATGGCTGAGTTGCTCCAGTCCCGCACGTTGGAGGTCCCCCGGTCGGAGTGGACCGCGATCGTGGCCAAGTACGCCGGTGCCGACGTCCGTCGCGCGTTGTGGCAGGTCGTCAATACGCTGGTGCCGTTGGGCGCCCTGCTGTGGGCGATGTTCTACTTCCTCGACGTCGCCCCGTGGGTGACGGCGCTGCTGGTGCTGCCGGGCGCGGGGTTGCTGGTGCGCACGTTCATCATCATGCACGACTGCGCGCATTCGTCGTATCTGCCGTGGCCCAAGGTGAACGATGCGCTGGGCTTCGTGACCGGGGTGCTCACGCTGACACCGTTCACCCAGTGGCGTCGTGACCATGCGTTGCATCATGCCTCGTCGGGCGATCTCGATCGCCGCGGCCATGGCGATGTGCCGACGATCACCGTGAAGGAATACCTTGCCCGTGATGCGCGCGGCCGTCTGATCTACCGGTTGATCCGCCATCCGCTGTCGCTCATGCTGGTGGGCCCGTTGCACCTCATGCTGAACCAGCGCTTCCGCGGGCGCAGCAAGGCTACGAAAACGAAGCAACTCTACAGCGTGTGGTACACGAACCTCGCGATCGCCGCCGCGATCGTGGCGTCGATCCTGCTGTGGGGCCCGCGCGCGTTCCTGCTGGTGTACCTGCCATGCATGTACGTCGCTGCCGCCGCCGGCATCTGGCTGTTCTACGTGCAGCACCAGTTCGAAGATGCCTACTGGGAAACGCACGACGAGTGGGACTACGCGACCGCCGCCATCACCGGCAGTTCGCACTTGCGCCTCCATCCGATCCTGCAGTGGTTCACCGGCAGCATCGGCCTGCATCACGTGCACCATATCGGCCCGAAGATTCCGAACTTCCGGTTGCAGGAAGCGCACGACAACAACCCCATCTTCGACGCCGCGCCCACGATGACGATTCGCGAGGGCATCAAGGCCCTTCGTCTGGCGCTGTACGACGAGGACACAAAGCGGCTGGTGCGCTTCAGCGACGTGCGGGCGGCGTAATACACCGACTTCACGTCGGGATGTGGAGGGCACGCAGGATGGCGGTGGCGGCCCGCCACCCCGACGCCACGGCTCCATCGAGATACCCGCCGCCGATCGCCGAGCTTTCGCTGCCGGCCCATAGCAGACGGCCACGCCACGCCTCATCGGTGACGCGCGCGTCGCCGTAGGCGGGATGGGCACTCGGCGGTATGTCGTCGTTCGGTCCGCAGCTGCGCGCGTCGCGTGTCCAGTCGTATTCGGCGTAGCCCGTCGCGTTGAGCGCCTCGGGACCGAACAACCGTGCCAGCTGCGCCAACACGGCCGCGCGGCGCGCCTCGGCGCTCGCGTCGCGGAACGCTCGCGCGGCAGCACTCGTGCGCGGTGCCACAAAGCCCATGAGCGCGTAGCCGGCCGGCGTACCATCGTGCGACGGCATGCAGGCGTCGTGCATCTCCTGCAGCGGTCCGCTCCAGCTCACCGCGTATCCGGAGCGCCCCGCGCCGCGCCAGAACGGCGCGTCGTAGGTCGCGACGCACTTCATCGCGTGCCCCATCCACGTGACCGTGTCGGCGAGGGTCGCCTGCAGCGCGGGGGACAGCGGGGGCGCAAAGGTGATATCGCGCGCGACCACGCGCGGCGGTGCGGCAACGACGACGCGGCCCGCGGTGCAGCGGAATCCGTCGCCCTCGATCGCCACGCCGCCCGGCTGCCAGCTGAGCTCGCGCACGGCGGCGTCGAGCTGCACCGTGACGGGCGTGGGCGCCGCTTGCGACGCGGCGTACAAGGCGCGCGTGAGGGCAGACATGCCTCCAACCAGCCGGAACGAGGGATCGGCACTCCCCGACGGATCGAACGACTCCGGCGGGCTCCCGGCGCCCGCCTCGTACCTCGCCAGTCCGTCCCGGTGCTGCTCGAACACGGGCAGCGCCAGTTCGGCGACGAGCGCGCGGATGTGTTGCTGGTGTGGCCAGAACCACGCGGGGCCCAGATCGACCCACGGGACCTCGGTCACGGACAGCACGCCCGTGGTCAGCATGCGGCCGCCAAGGCGGGAGCGGGCCTCGAACAGGGTCACGCGCAGTCCCGACGCGGCAAGGCAGCAGGCGGCGGTGAGGCCCGCCAGACCGCCGCCCACGACGGCCACGTCGGTATCGAACGGTTGGGGTGGGACGAGTTGTCTGTCGGTCATTGGGCGGGCAAGCTACCGTGAATCGACGCCCCGAGCACGCCCCGAGCAGGTAGACTTGTGTCTCTGCCTCGTTTTTCACGTCTGCCAGGACACCGCTCCATGCGCTCCTGCTCGTCCCCCGTTGCCAGACGCGCCACGGCCGTACTCGGCGTCGCGCTCCTGCTCGCCGCGTGCAGCTAAACGCGCCGTGACCACACGTTCTCCTTTGCATGGGGCCACGCTGGTAGACCTGAGCCACGCCATCGAGCACGGGGTGGTGTACTACAAGGGGCTGCCCGCGCCGGTGATCTGCGACTACCTCAGTCGCGAGGACTCCCGTGCCCGTTACGAACCAGGCACCGAATTCCACATCGGTCGCGTGGAGCTGATCACCAACACGGGGACGTACATCGACTGTCCGTTTCATCGCTACGCCGACGGACGCGACACGGCGTCGATGCCACTCGAGCGGTTCGTGGATCAGCCCGCGCTCGTGGTACGGGCCACGGCGCGTGAGGCGCGCGCCATCGACGCGGCGCAGCTCTCGGCGCAGCTCTCGGCAAGTGATGTGCGCGGCAAGGCCGTGCTGGTGCACACCGGATGGGACACCCTCTGGGGTAGCGACGCGTACTTCGAAGGGCACCCGTATCTCACCGAGCAGGCCGCCGTCTGGCTGCGCGACGCCGGCGCGGTGCTGGTGGGGATCGATTCGTTCAACATCGACAACACCGACGGCGGCACACGTCCGGTGCATACGGTGCTGCTGCGCGAGGAGATCCTGATCGCCGAGCACCTGTGCAACCTGCAGCAGCTGCCGAGTGCCGGTTTCACGTTCACCGCGGTGCCGCCCAAGCTGGTGGAGGTGGGCACGTTTCCCGTGCGCGCCTTCGCGACGGTACGCTAGGAGGCGCCTCCCTTCGGCGCAGGCTCGGTCAGGGTGCCGACGCAGCCTTCCGGAGCAAGCGGAGAGCTCGACCGCGGTCTACTTTTCCCCGATGCCTTCCGCCCACTCCACCGTCGCGACCCCGCCCAGCGCCGGGCCGACGCGCTCCTTCGCGCTCGATCATACGCTCGCCTTCGCGCTGTGCCTCGGCGCCGCGATGCTGTTGCTCTGGCCGCTCCTCACCGGACAGATGCTGTTCGGGGGGAGTCGCTCCGACATGTTCATCGCCGGGTACTCGTTCCGGTTGTTCGGCGCCGAGTCGTTCTTGAAAGACGGCGCGATTCCGCAATGGAATCCGTATCTGTTCGGCGGCCTGCCGTACATCGCGGCCATGCACGGCGACATTTTCTATCCGACGGCGTGGCTGCGCTGGATCATGCCGGTGGATGTGGCCATTACGCTGGGCATGGCGATTCACTTCGTACTGACCGGATGGTTCACGTATCGCTTCTGCCGATCGCTGGGGCTCTCGTGGAACGCGAGTGTGATTGCCGGCGTGGCGTACGAACTCACGGGGATCGTGGCGTCGCAGATGAGCCCGGGGCATGACGGCAAGCTGTTCGTGTCGGCGCTCGCGCCGCTCGCCTTCTGGACGCTGCTGCACGCCATTCGCCATGCGAAGACGTGGTGCTACGGCGCGTTCGCGTTCGTGGTCGCGCTCATCGTGCTCGGCCACTATCACATGGCGTACTTCCTGTTGCTGGCGCTGGGATTGTGGGCGATTTACCTCGCGTTCTTCGATGCCGAGCGTCCCGCCGATTTGAACCCGTGGAAGGCCTTGGGCTTCTCGGCCATTGCCGTGGCCGTGGGTGGCGGCATCACGGCGCTGCAGGTGATGCCCTTCCTCGAGTACATCCCGTTCTCACCGCGCGCCGAAGGCGGCCCCGACACCGGATGGGAGTTTGCGACCAGCTATGCGCTGCCGCCGTCGGAGCTGTTCACGCTGCTGCTTCCGCAGTTCAACGGCGTGCTCGATCAGTACTGGGGTCGTAACCCGATCAAGTTCCACACCGAGTATATGGGCTTCCTGCCGCTGGCGCTGGCGGCGCTGGCGTTGGGTGACACGGCGCGTCGTCGGTTCGTGATCGCCTTCAGCATCGGCGCGCTGTTCTTCCTCATGCTGTCGTTCGGTGGCTATACGCCGTTTTATCGGCCGTTCTACGAGCTGCTTCCGCTGGTGAAGAAGATCCGCGCGATGGGCATGGTGTTCTACCTGCCGGCGTTCATGGTGTGCGTGCTGGCGGGCGTCGGCTTCGATCGGCTGCTGGCGCGCGCCGTACCAATGCGCACGGTGTTGATCGTGATCGGCGGTGCGGTGGCGTTCGCGCTGCTGGGCACCGTGGGTGGCTTGCAGGGACTGGCCGAATCGCTGGCGATTCCGGAGCGACTTGAAGGCGTGGCGGCCAACGCACCGTATCTGCAAAGCGGTGCGCTGCGGTTGCTCGTGTTCGTCGCACTCGGCAGCGTGGTGCTCTGGGCCGTGGCGGCGGGACGCATCGCGCCGCGCGTGGCGACGGCGGCGCTGCTGGTGTTCCTGGGGCTCGACTTGTGGAGCGTGGACAAGCAGTTCTACACCTTCTCGCCGCGCGCCAGCACGTTGTTCGCCGACGATGCCGTGACCACCTATCTCAAGAAGGTGCCGGCGCCGTATCGCGTGATCGACGGCGGCAACAGTTATGGGCAGTCGATCCTGATGGCGTATCGCATTCCGAATGCGATGGGCTACCACGGCTTGCAACTGCGTCGCTACAACGAGTTGGCGGGGGCGAAGGAAGGCTTCCGCAATTTGCTGACGCCCCAGATGTTCGACCTGCTGTCGGTGCGCTACCTGATTTTGCCCGACACGCAGCCGGTGCCAGGCTTCCACGTGGTGGTGCCGCCGTCGCCCACGGCCTTCAGTACCACGGCCACGCTGTACGAAAGCGACGTGACGCCGGCGTACGCGCGTGTGCTGCCGGTTTCGGCCAAGCTGAGTGAAGAGCAGGGGCTGGCCACCGTGATCGATCCGCGCTTCCCGATCAGCAACGTGGCGTTGCTGCCCGATACCTCCACCGCCACGTCGCCGACTGCCACGCCGCCGTTCCCCGCGCCGCAGGTGAAGGCCACGGTGACGGAGTGGAGCGCCGGACGCATGCGCATCGCGCTCACGGGCGCCGAAGCGGCCACGAGTCAGTTGCTGGTGTCGGAGAATTGGTATCCCGATTGGCACGCCGAAGTGGATGGCAAGCCGGGCATCGTGCGTCGCGCCGATCACACGTTGATCAGCGTGGATGTGCCGCCGGGGGCGAAGGAGGTGCGATTGTGGTTCGACTCGCCGACCTACGCGCGCGGAAAGATCGTCAGCGTGATTTCGCTGCTGCTGGCGGCGGCGATGATGTTCGTGCCGATGTTTGTTCCGGTCGGCACGAAGAAGTCGGCGAAGGCCGTGTAACTACGGCCGGCTTCCCATCGGTTCGCCCATGCGCACGGCCACTTCGGTGGCCCACTGCGCCGTGAACGCGACGGTCTTGGGTGGGAAGAGCATCACCACGGTGGAGCCCAGCAGAAAACGTCCCATCTCGTCGCCTTGGGCGAGATGGATGGCCTGGTCCGTGTAGTGCCAGTCGCGCACCGTGCCCGGGCGCGGCGGGTTCACGATGCCGTGCCACACGGTGGCCATACTCCCCACGATGGTGGCGCCTACCAGCACCATCACGAACGGGCCGTGCGCACCCTCGAACAGGCACACCACGCGTTCGTTGCGCGCGAAGAGCCCCGGCACGCCGCGCGCCGTGGTGGGATTCACCGAGAACAAGTCGCCCGGCACGTGGATCATGCGCACCAGCCGCCCGTCGCACGGCATGTGAATGCGATGATAGTCCTTGGGGCTCAGGTAGATCGTGGCAAAGGCGCCATTCGTGTACGGCGCGGCCAGTGCCGCGTCACCGCCCACCAGCGCGGTGGTGGAGTAGCTGTGCCCCTTCGCCTGAAAGACTTGATCGCCGGTAATGGGGCCGAGCTGACTGATGGCGCCATCCACCGGGCAGACGTAATCGGCCGCCGCGATGGGTCGCGCCCCGGGCTTCAGGGCGCGGGTGAAGAAGTCGTTGAACGTGGCGTAGCGCGTGATGTCCGGCTCGGCCGCCTCGCTCATGTTCACGCCGTACTTGCCCACGAACCAGCGGATCACCGAGGTGGTCTGCTGGCCGCGGCTGGCCCGCGCGAAGGCGCCGGCCAGCGACGTGAGGGCCTGCTTGGGGAGCAGGTACTGGGCGATGACGAACAGAGGCGCGGACACGGGACAGAATGTAACGTACGGGAATGAATTTCTGGCGACCTTCCGTGCTCGCGGCGGCATTACTCACGGCGGCTGCGTGCGCGATGCCCCGCACGCTCCCCGCGCAAGTCATCGCCGGCCGCGTGACCGACGACCGCACGATGCAGCCGGCCATCGACTACGTCGTGCGCCTCGTGCAGCTGTCCGACACCGGCGTGGTGACGCTCGCCGAAACGACCACCGACCCCAAGGGGCAGTTCACGGTGGTGGCGCCGAGCGCGGGGAGCTATGTGTTGTCGTTCGGACGCGTACGTCCGCGCGTGCATCGGGTGCCGGTCGAGGTCGCGGCAGGCGTGACACCAACGCCACAGGATTTCCCGCTGCCGATCCAGCGGGAGTCGGACACGCGGCCGTATGCAGACGTGGATGTAGACTCGGCATCGATCTTTCCGAAGGGCGGACGCGCCCCGGCGTTTCCCAAGGAGCAGCGACTGGCTGGTGCGCGCGGTTCCGCGTTCGCGATGTTTGTGGTCGATACCACGGGGCACGCGGAGAAGAACAGTGTGCGCCTGTTCGCGGGAACGCACGCGGACTTCGTGCAGTCCGTCGAGCAATGGCTGTCGGTCGGAACCTTCCGCGTCTCGCACGTTGGCCGGGTTCCGGTGCGCCGACAGGTGTGCCTGGCGGTGGCGTTTCAGGTCGACACCAACCCCCGTGAGGCGCGCCCGCTTGCCAAGCCACGCGTTCCCCCGGCGGGTCTCGCGAACGCATCGCGGGCGCTCTGTTCGCGCGCCGTCGAGGGAGCCGGGCTGATCACGGTTTCTGTGCCGCGCTAAGCGCTTGTCGCTACACTCACCGCATGCGTCGATCCTTGCTGTTCGCCTTCCGCCTTCTGCTTCTCGTGCTCTGCCTCCCCGCGCCCGCAACGGCGCAGGGACGCATTCTGGTGGACACGATTCGCTCGAACGCCATCGCCGGCAACGCCATCGGCGACACGCCGAATCGCGAAGTGTTCGTGTACACGCCGCCCAGCTACGACCGCACGCCCACTCGCCGCTATCCGGTGCTGTACCTGCTGCACGGCTTCACGTCACAGCCGCGCGAGTGGCTCGATGGCACGTATCAGGGGCTCGACCTGCAGCAGACGATGGACAGTCTGTGGCGCGTGGATGCCGGCGAGTTTCTGGTGGTGATGCCCAACGCCGACAACGCGATGGGTGGCGGGTTCTACGTGAACTCGGCGGCGTTCGGCAAATGGGAAGACTTCGTGTCGCAGGAGTTGGTGTCGTACATCGATGGGCGGTACCGCACGCGCCCCGACCGCGCGTCGCGCGGCTTGGCTGGCCAATCGATGGGGGGATTCGGCGCGCTGTATCTCGCGCAACGGCACGCCAACGTGTTCGGCACGGTGTACGCAATGAGTCCGTGCTGCACCGGCCTGATAGGCGAGCTCGCGCCTACGAGCGACGTGTGGCGCTACGTGCGTGATTCCACGATGGCAGCCCCGCCGGCAGTGGCCGGCAGCGTGCGGATCGCGCGCGCGATGACCGCCGCCTTCGGCGCGCCGTTCGATCAGGCTGGCGCGTGGGCTCAGTTTCTGCCGGTTGATCTGCTCACGAAAGACGCCACGGGGCTGCGGCGGAGCTGCGCGGTGGTCATCGAATACGGTGTCGACGACGCCATCACCAGTGTGCCGCTCGGGTCACGCGCCTACGCCGATGCGCTGGCCCGCGCGAAGATCCCGTTTCGGCTCGATGCGTTCGCGGGCGGGCACACCGACCGCACGCGACAACGCTTCGAGCAGCGCGTGTTGCCGTACTTCGCGCAGCAATTTTCCGGCGCGGCACCTAGCGTTGATTGTACGCCGTAGGGTTCACACCAAGGAGCGCGCTATCGGTTCCTTGCTGGTACCGCGACGTGCTACGCCGCCCCGTTGCGACGCCGCACGGCACGCCGCCGCATAGCGGCAACGGCCAGCAGCCCGGCGCCTGCCAACAACGCGGTGCTCGGCTCCGGCACCGTCGTCACCGGCGATGCAAACAGCGAGATGTCGTCGAGCAGCGTGGTGCGATCCTGAATCGAACCGTCGGTGTTGAACGGTGACAGGCTGCTGAAGTTCAGAGTGTACGATTGACCCGGCAGCAGCGTGAACGTCTGACCGGTGCGGCTATACCAATACTGCTTGTTCGCGAGCGACCAGCGGTCATCGCCGAAGTTGTTCGCGCTGTTGAACTCGGTCCCGCCGGCGACCTGACTGGTGAAGCTGCCGATTGTCTGGGTAACGCCCGCGCCGGTGATGGTGACGAGGTAATCGTTCGGCAGCCCGAACCACGAATCACGGCGCCACGAGGGACGCCCGGCGTCGTACCAGTTGAGCGAGCCGATCGCTTCCTCGGTCCCGTTGTAGGTGAAGGTCTGCGACATCACCTGCCGGTCTTTGATGCCGCCGAAGATCACCCCCGAGCGCGCCCACTTCCACCCGGCGCCGAAGTCCTCGGTGCGATTGACGAAGCCGCCCGACCAGAAGCCCCCCGCCGGAGCATACGTCCACGAGCTGGCAAGCCCAGCCGCGTCCCAGCCGCCGATCCAGGGGCGCCCCCAGGGTTCCCCCCCGGGGCCAGTCGAGTAAACCGGCACCTTGAATGGGTCGTTGTAGGCCTCGAAGTCGCCGTTCTGGAGCAGGTTGGGCTGCGCCGATGCCGTGGGCGCCGCGGCCGCCAGCCCCATGACGAGGGCCAACCCGAGCATCGCCCATCGCCGTTCACGCGTTACCGACATAGCAGCCTCGATTCGTTTGGAAGCGGGTGGTCCGGGCCTCCCAGTGGCTATCGCCGAGGATGCCGAAGATCACGCTCGCCTTCGGAAATACACTACGGAAGAATATAGCAAGCGGCGTGCCACCGTTGGCGACTCGGGTTGACCCCACCATATGGTCTCGTCCGCTGCTTCTTTCCAGCAGGTGTTGATCGTGTCCTACACCTGTGATGCGTTCAATCGACAATGAACAACGTCGCCCCGATCGCCGTGCGCGACCGATGTGGCTCGGTGTCGTCGGCCACCAGATAGCTCATCCCCGGCTCGAGCGTGACCGTGCGACCGTCCTGCAGGTCGGTCTCGAGGCGACCGCTCAGGCACAAGAGGATGTGTCCCTTGGCGCACCAATGATCGGCTTCGTAGCCGGCGGTGTACTCGACCATGCGCACGCGAATGGCGCCGACCTGTTGGGTGCGCCAGTACGCAACGCCGGTGGTCCCGGCGTGCTCGGTGCGCGGAACGGTGTTCCAGTCGGTAATGCCGAAGGGGATGTTCGTAATGATCATGGGCGCACGTCGGAGTGTCGCGGCAAGCAAACCCGTCATGAAGGCGCTCCCGAGCGCCTCCTCCAATATGCATCGCGCGTCAGCGACGTCAGCGACGTCGGCGCCGGAATCGGCTTCGAGACCAACGCGCTGGGCCGTGGCTCAGGAACGGCTGGTCGCCCCGACCGTGGGTGTCTTGCCGTCGTGCTCACCAAACCACGCCAGCGCCTCGCGCCACAAGGGCTCGGCCCGTGGCCGGAAGTAGCCCATGTGGCCGATCGGCCCGAGTCCGCGCTGCACCGGGTCGATATCCACCGCTTGCCATGGGGTGCCGCGGTAGCCGGCCATGAACGCGTCGCGCGAGGCCGGTGGCGCCCACCGGTCGTCGAGCGCCGTGGCCGCGACAATCGGCGTGGTGACCTGCGCGAACTGCGCCGCCACATGGCCCATGGCCGGATCGTCGAAGAAGTAGCGTGGGAATCGGCACCAGCGCTTCCAGTCACGGTAAACGCCCAGCGGCAGGTCTTCTCCCATCCCGAGCCGGCTCCACGCCAGATAGCCGAATGTGCGCACCACCAGCGGCCCCAAAGCGTGCCACAGCAGCAGGACGCGCGCCCGCTCCCCGCGAGGCATCCAGCCGTGCCACCCCGCGCCGGTAGCGAAGGTGTAGAACCGCGCCACGCGCGCGTGGTTGGGCAGCACCCCGAAGGCATGACCGCCGAACGAATGCCCCACCATGAACAGCGGGACGGCTGGGTCGCTCATGAGATCGACCGCCGCCGCCAGATCATGGTGCGCCCAGTCGAGGTACTCCATGCGAAAGCCCTTCAGCGAGCCGGGGCGCGACAGCCCAACGCCACGATAGTCGAGCGTGAGCGTCGTGAAGCCCTGCGCCGCCGCGTACTCGGCAAAACTGCGATAGAAGCGTTGGGGCACGCCGGTCGCACCGGCGACGATGAGGTGGCCGCGCGGCGCACCCACCGCGACATAGCGCTGCACCGTGAGCGGATATCCGTCGCGCGCCGCGAGCGTCAGGCGCTCAACGGGGGTCATGTCCGGAGTCGGGGGTCGGTCCATGAGCGAAACTATGCTGTCCGGTCCGCCTCGTGGAACCCAGCCGGGCGCCGTACTTTGATCACATCGCTTCTCTTCCGCGTCCGACGCCTGCACCCCGCCACATGCGCCCTCGCCGTCGCTCTGTTGCCGCCACCCGCCTGACGCTGGCCCTGGCCGGCACCGCGCTCGCTAGCCGCCTCGCCGCCCAGGCACCGGCCGCACCCACTACGCCCGCCACGCGTTCGATCGCCTTCACCACCGCCGAAGGCACGTGGGTCTCGCTCGATGTCACGCGCGATGGCAACGCCCTTGTCTTCGAGCTGCTCGGCGACATCTACCGGGTGCCGGTCAATGGCGGAGCCGCCACGCCGCTGATCACCGGCCGCCCGTTCCAGTCGCAACCACGGCTCTCCCCCGACGGAACGCAGCTGGTGTTCATCAGCGACGAGACGGGCTCCGATAATGTGTGGATCGCCGGTGCCGACGGCCGCAACGCGCGCGCGGTCACCCGCCTCCCGCGCGCCGGCATGCTCTCGCCGGCGTGGTCCACCGATGGGCAGTCGATTGTCGTGACGGTCACCGATCCGCATGGCACGCGCACCGCCGAACTCTGGCGCTACGATGTCGCCAGCGGTCAGGGCACGCGGCTCGTGCCCAACGGCAACGGTCCGGCGCAACCGCTGGTCTCCGCGCCGGCCCCGGGCCCCTATGGCGCTTGGCCATCCCCCGATGGGGCGAGTCTCTGGTTCACCGCCGTGACGCCGCGCCCTTACGGCAGCCGCAACGGCGCCTCGAGCGCGCTCATGCGCGTCCCCGTGGGAGGCGGGGCTGCGGTACCGGTGGCGGTGGAAGGGCTGCCGGCCATGAAGCCCCTGCTGTCTCCCGACGGCGGCACGCTCGTGTACGGCACCGTCCGCGAAGGCAAAACCGGCCTGCGCGTGCGCACGCTGGCCACCGGCGCCGAGCGATGGCTGGCGTACCCGGTGGACCGCAATCAGCTCGAGTCCCGCGCCTCCCGCGATGTGCTCCCCAACGCCGCCTTCTCCCCCGATGGCCGCTGGGTGTACGCCGCCTTCGGCGGGAAGATTCACCGGCTGGGCGTGCAGGACGGCAGCGATACCGTGATCCCTTTCACGGCGGCTGTCGCGCTGGAGGTGACCCCCACGCTGCGCTTCCCACAGCGGCTGGCCACCGGCCCCGTGCGCACCCGCCGTGTGCAGCAGCAGGCCACCGCCCCCAACGGACAGGTCGCCTTTTCGTCACTGGGGCGCATCTGGATTGCCGACCCCACCGGCGCGCCGCGCCGTCTCACCACCACGGCACGGGCCCGGGAGTTCATGCCCGCGTGGTCGCCCGATAGCCGGTGGGTGGCGTTCGTGACGTGGGACGAAAGCGGCGGCGCGCTCTGGAAGGCGCGCGCCGACGGCCGAGAGGCGCCGGTGCGGCTCACCACGGCGCCGGCGTGGTGGGCCGATCCCGCGTGGACGCCGGATGGTCGCACGATCATCGCCAACACCGCGCCACTTCGCGCCACCCTCATGGCGCCGCCCGGTGCGCTCCCGCCCGACGCGCAGCGCGCCGAAGTGGCCGCGACCGGCGGCCCCGTGCGAATCACCGGACCCGCGCCTCGCCCAACGGCCCCAGCGCCCACGCTTGGGGGACCGCTCCCCGTGCCGGCCACGTCCGCCGCTGCGCCGCGCGTCTTCGAGGTGTCGCTGCCACGTGCGACGACGACCGGCACCATCGTGCTCCGCGGCGCGACGGTCATCACGATGCGCGGCACGGAGGTGCTGCGTGATGCTGATGTGATCGTCACCGACGGGCGCATCGCGAGTGTTGGCGCGCGGAGTGCCGCGATCACGCCCGCCGGCGCCACCGTGATCGACGTGACTGGCAAGTTCATTGTGCCCGGGTTCATCGACATCCACGCGCATTGGGGCGGTGCCGGAGCCCTCCTGCAGCCCGAGTCCACCAACGGCTTCGCCAACCTCGCGATGGGGATCACCACCATCCGCGATCCGCAGGTCACGCCGGACATCTTCGATCTCGCCAACCTCGTGGAGGTCGACGGTGTGCCAAGCCCACGCGTCTTCTCCACCGGCCCCGGCATCGGTGCGAACACCAACTTCCAATCGCTCGACGACGCGCGTCGCCTGCTGCGGATGTATCGCGACGATTATGGCACGGTGTACCTCAAGTCGTATCAGACCGGGAACCGACAGCAGCGACAGTGGCTGGTGGAAGCCGCGCGTGAGCTGGGGCTCATGCCCACCACGGAAGGTTCTGCCGACGGCAAGGAAGATCTGACGCACATCATCGACGGCTTCAGCGGGCTCGAACATGCGATCCCGGAAGCCCCGATTCGTGATGACATCGTACAGCTGATGTCGCGCACCGCGATCACCAACACGCCCACCCTCGTGGTGGCGTTCGGCGGGGCGTTGCCGATTTATCGGCTGCTCGCCGAGGAACGGCCGCACGAGGATCCGCGCATCAACCGCTGGTTTCCCGATGGCGCGCTGTTTCAGCGCACCTCCACGCGCTTGCTCTGGTTTCCGCCGGAAGAGTTCAACGAGCGCGAAGCCGCCGCTGGTGCGGTGGATGTGCTGCGCGGCGGTGGTCACATCGGACTTGGCGGGCACGGTGAAGTGCAGGGACTCTCCAATCACTGGGAGATGGGACTGCTCGCCGATGGCGGCATGTCGCCGCACGACGTGTTGCGGGTGGCCACCATCGAAGGGGCGCACGCGATCGGACTCGATGCCGATCTCGGGTCGATTGAATCGGGGAAGGCCGCCGATCTGGTGGTGCTCGACGCCAACCCGCTGCAGTCCATTCGCAACAGCCGTGCGATCGCGTATGTCATGAAGGGTGGCACGCTGTATCGCGGCAGCACGCTGGCGCGCGTCTGGCCCAACCCGGCACCACTTACGCTGCCGTGGTCGCTGCGCCGTGAAACGCTACCGGCGGCCGCCGCGGTGGACACGCTGGTGCGACGCACGATGGAAACCGCCCGCATTCCCGGTCTCGCCATTGCCGTGGTGCGGAACGGCGAGCTGCTGGTGTCCCGTGGTTTTGGTGTGGCCGAGCTGGAGAACCGCACGCCCGTGACCGATGCCACGATGTTTCAATCGGGTTCGCTGGGCAAACAGTTCACGGCGGCCGGTGTGCTCTCGCTGGTGGAGGACGGGAAGATCGCGCTCGACAGCTCCGTGCGGCGTTATCTCCCCGAGGTGCCGGCCAGCTGGCAGCCCATCACCATCCGGCATCTGCTCAGTCATCGCGGCGGCGTTCCTGATTACACCAGCGATGGCTTCGACTATCGCAAGGATTACACCGACGCCGACCTCGTCGCGATGGCGTCGGCGCTTCCGCTCGAATTCCCCGCTGGCACCCGCTGGAATTACTCCAACACCGGCTACGTGTTGCTGGGCATTGTCATCACGCGCGTCACCGGCCGTCCATACGATGAGTTCCTGCGCGAGCGGATCTTCACGCCGGCGGGGATGCCCACCATTCGCGTGATCACTGAAGCCGATGTCGTGCCGAACCGCGCGCACGGATATCTCCCCACCGCCTCGGGGTGGGAACATGCCGCCTGGGTCGCGCCACGACTGAATACCACGGCCGATGGTTCGATGCTCGTCTCCATCCGCGACCTCATCGCGTGGAACGAGGTGGTGCGCACGCGACGGCTGCTCCGCCCCGAAAGCTGGACGCTGATGCTCTCCGCGAGCCGACTCCCCAGTGGTCGCGACTATCCGTATGCCCTTGGCTGGTTCCTGGGCGAAGCCGGCGGACATCCCATGCAGGAGCATGGGGGCACGTGGCAGGGATTCGTGTCGCAATACACGCGCTTCCCCGATCAGGACCTGGCCGTCATGGTGCTCTCGAATGCGCGGGCCATGGCACCGGCTACGCTCGCGATGCAGGTGGCCGCGCTCTATGACGCATCGCTGGTGCCCACGCCGCCACCCACGACGGCGATTCCTGATCGCGAACCGCAGGCTACGGCCACCGTGCAGGCTATCCTCACGCGCGTTGCCGCCGGCTCACTCGCCCTCGAGGATTTCGAAGTGGTGCGGCAAACGATCTTCCCGCGCATGCGCGCCGCACTCACGGCCACCGTGCAAGGGAAAGGCCCGATCACCCGTCTCGAACTGCTGGCGCGGCGCGAGATCGGCGACGATGTCGAACGACAGTACTTCGCGTGGTTCGGCCCGCAACGCTTCCGCGTGCTCGTCACCTTGGGACCGCTGGGCAAGCTGACGGGGCTACGCATCACGCCGGAGCAGCCATGATACGCTTATCCGTTGTAGGCACATCGCGCCGCGGGCGCGGTGGCCGAATACTCGCCGCACTCCTGATTGCGGTGAGTAGCGCCTGTGCGCCGGCGGCGCCGACGTACGACTTGCTGCTCACCGGTGGCACCGTGATCGATGGCACCGGCGCCGCGCGCCGCGTGGCGGATGTGGCGATTCGCGGCGATCGCATCGCGGATATCGGGGCATCACTCCCGCGCCGCGGCGCGGCGCGCGTGGTGGACGTGAGCGGACAGATCGTGTCGCCAGGCTTCTGGGACAATCATGCCCATCTCGTCACGCTCGCCGATCATGGGCTGGCCGAAAATTTCGTGCGGCAGGGGATCACCACCGTGCTGGCGCCGCTGCATTCACAGGATCAGCCGTTTCCGATGGATCAGTATCGGGCGCGGGTGAAGATGGCGCCGAATGTCGGGCTCTTCGCCGGCCAC
>NZ_JBILKJ010000155.1:0-5900 GCF_044376735.1 Gemmatimonas sp. | reverse complement strand
CAGCATCTCGACGATCACCGAGAAGGCCATCGCCATGTACGTGTAGCCCTTCGAGATGTGCTGCCCGAACCCTTCGGCCACGAGGTTCGTGCCGATCAGCACCAGAAACGACAGGGCCAGCATCTTCACGGTGGGGTGCCGGTCCACGAAATCGCTGATCGGGGTGGCCGCCGCAAGCATCACGATCAGGGCGATGACGTTCGCAGCGATCATGATCACGACGCTATCGGCCATCCCGACGGCGGTGATCACCGAGTCGAGCGAGAAGACGATATCGATGACGGCGATCTGGGCCACCGTGCCCCACAGGGAGCGACCGGCCTTCGTGACGGTGGTGGACTCCTCGGGCCCTTCGAGCTTGCTGTGGATCTCCATCGTGGCCTTGCCGATCAGGAACAGGCCACCGACGATCAGGATCAGATCGCGCCCGGACACCGCGCGACCGAGCACCGCGAACAGCGGTTCGGTGAGCCGCATCACCCAGGTGATCGACAACAGCAGCGCCACGCGCGACAGAAAGGCGCCCATGAGACCGAATCGGCGCGCCTTGGGCTGATCGGACGGCGACAGCTTACCGGACAGGATCGAGATGAAAATGATGTTATCGATGCCCAGGACGACTTCGAGCACCGACAGCGTCAGCAGGGAAATCCACGCCTGCGGATCAGAGAGCAGTTCGATCATCGAGGCAAGTTAATTGGCTATCTTACCGAAATGCCTGCTCTCCCGACCGCGTCCGCGTCGCCCGACGCCATCCCCATGTCCCGTCCCGCCGTCGTCCTCTTGTCGGGCGGACTCGATTCCACGACGGTGCTCGCCGTGGCACGGCGTGAGGGGTTCACGCCGTATGCGATGACGTTCCGGTATGGTCAGCGCCATTCGCTGGAGATCGACGCCGCCCGCCGCGTGGCAGCCGCTCACGGCGTCGCGAAGCACGTGGTGGTGGACATCGACTTGCGGCAGTGGGGCGGCTCGGCCCTGACGGCCGATGTTGCTGTGCCCAAGGACCGGGATGTCACGCATCCGTCCGACGAAATCCCGGTGACCTACGTGCCGGCCCGCAATACGATTTTTCTGTCGTTCGCGCTCGCGTGGGCGGAGACGCTGAACGCCCAGGCCATCTTCATTGGCGTGAACGCCCTCGACTATTCGGGCTACCCCGACTGCCGGCCCGAGTACATCGCCGCGTTCGAGCAGATGGCGAATCTGGCTACCCGGGCCGGCGTGGAAGGCACCCAGCGCCTCACGATCCACGCCCCGCTCCAGCACCTCAGCAAGGCGGACATCGTTCGCCTGGGACAGGAGCTTGGCGTGGACTATTCGATCACGACCAGCTGCTACGACCCCGCCCCTGACGGGGCGGCCTGCGGCCACTGTGACGCCTGCCAGCTCCGCTTGCGCGGCTTCGCCGACGCGGGATCGGCCGATCCCATCGCGTACGTTACCGGAGCCTGAGCCATGGCCTACACGGTTCGCGAGTGCTTCTACACCCTGCAGGGAGAAGGCGTACAGGCCGGACGCGCCGCCGTGTTCTGCCGATTTTCCGGGTGCAATCTGTGGACGGGACGCGAGGCCGACCGGGCCAGCGCCATCTGCACCTTCTGCGACACGGACTTCGTGGGCGTTGGCCCCGACGGGGGCAAGTTCGCGACGGCCGCCGAACTGGCGGCCTTCGTGAAGAGCCGCTGGCCGGCCGACGCCCCCGCGAGGGTGCGCCCCTTCGTGGTGTGCACGGGCGGTGAGCCGCTGCTCCAACTCGACGACGCGGCGGTCGCGGCCCTGCACGCCGAGGGGTTCGAGATCGCGGTGGAGACCAACGGCACGCAACCGCCGCCCACGGGGCTGGATTGGGTGTGCGTGAGCCCAAAGGCGCAGGCCCCGCTGGTGCTCACGTCGGGCGACGAGCTCAAGTTGGTGTACCCGCAGCCCACGGCCATGCCCGAGCGCTTCGAGGGGCTCGCCTTCCGGCATTTCCTGCTGCAGCCCATGGACGGCCCGCAGGCGGCCGAGAACACGGCGGCGGCGTTGGCCTATTGCCTGGCCCATCCTCAGTGGCGCCTGTCCGTGCAGACCCACAAGGCACTCGGCATCCGGTAATCCGGGAGCGGCCGACACGGGGGCCCGGGGTGAACCGAATGTTTCCCGTACCGTGATACCGGCCGGTAGCGTGACAGCCATGGCTGGGCTAGGTTCCCTCCTCCGGACAGACCTCGCCCCCCGAGCACGCGCACCGTGATCTCACGCTCCCGCCAATTCCTTTCGCTCAGCCTGTGTGGCGCGCTCGTCGCGTTCGCACCGCGTGCCGAAGGTCAGTCGGTCGAGACGCTCGAGAGCCGGAAGCCCTTCGCGGCGTGGAGTGCATCGGCGCAGAATCTTCGCGATTCGATCGTGGCAAAGGCGCGCGGGCAGATCGGCACGCGCTACAAGCTGGGCGGCACCAAGCCCAATCTCGCGCTCGACTGCAGCGGTCTGGTGAAGTACGTGATGGGCGCGCTCGACATGATGCTCCCCCGCACGGCGCAGAAGCAGGCCACGATGGGTCAGGAAGTGCCCAAGGATCTCGCAGCCTTGAAGCCGGGCGACTTGCTCACCTTCGGTCGCGGCAAGCGGATTTCGCACATCGGCATCTATGTGGGCGAAGGGCGCATGGTGCATGCGAGCACGTCGAAGCGCCGCGTCATCGAGACGCGCATTTCCGAGCGCTCGCCGCTCATCCGGCAGTGGAAGGGCGTGCGCCGTCTGGTCGGCGTCGCCGGCGCCGATGTGCGGGATTCACTGCTCGCTTTCGCCGACTCCCTCAAGCAGTAACCCATTTTCATCGTTGCCAAGTTGCCGATCCGCCCCCAGCATTGGGGGCGTTTTTGTTTTCGAGCCCCTCCCGGAGGAACCGATGTCCGTAGTGATGAGCCGCACCACCCGCGCCGTCCTGCTCGCGGCGCCACTGTGTTTCGCCGTGCTGACCCCCGCGCCGAGTGCGGCGCAGCCGACGTTGCCGAAGGATCGGCTCACGATCGCCGATTACTTCAACTGGGAAGATGTCGCCACGCCCACCATGTCGCCCGACGGCCGGCAGATCATCTACACACGCACCTGGATCGACCAGCTGAACGACAAGCGCGAATCGTCGGTGTGGATCATGAACGCCGACGGCACCAAGAACCGCTTCCTCGTGAAGGGCGCCGATGCGAAGTGGTCGCCCGATGGGTCGCGCATTGCGTACGTCGCCCCCGGTGAACCGGGGGGCGCGCAGATCTGGGTGCGCTATATGGACGCCGAGGGCGCGACCACACAGGTCACGCGCCTCACAGAGGCGCCGGCCGATGTCGAATGGTCGCCCGACGGCAAGACGATCGGCTTCGGCATGCTGGTGCGCGGCACCGATACGTGGCGCATTGCGATGCCGACGCCACCGCGTGGCGCTAAGTGGACGGAGGCGCCGCGCGTGGTCACGAAGGTGAAGTATCGCGCCGATCGTCAGGGCTTCCTCGAAGATGGACTGCGGCAGCTGTTCACGGTGCCCGCCGACGGTGGCACGCCGAGCCAGGTCACGAGCGGTGACTGGGCCGCCAACGGCACCACGTGGATGCCCGACGGCAAGAGCTTCGTGTTCACGTCGCTGCGCACGCCCGACGCGGAATACGCCTGGCGCCAGAGCGACATCTACAAGGTCGACATCGCCACCGGCGCCGTGTCGGCACTCACCTCGCGCAACGGTCCGGACAACTCGCCGGTGCCGTCGCCGGACGGACGCTTCATTGCGTACACCGGCTACGACAGCACCGACGCCACGTGGAAGGACGCCACGATGTACGTGATGGACGCCGACGGCAAGAACGCGCGCGCCCTCACGGAGAAGCTGGATCGTTCACCGAGTGGCATGATGTGGGCGCCGGATGCGAGCGGCATCTACTTCAACGTCGAGAACGAAGGATCGCGGAACCTCTACTTCGTATCGCTCAAGGGCGACGTCCGCGTGGTCACGAAAGGCGCGCACGTGCTCACGGTGACTGACATCAACCGGAACTTCATGGCCGTGGGTGTTGCCACGTCGCCGATGAAGCCCAACGACATCGTAGCGTTCGATGTGCGCACACCGGCTATCAAGCAGCTGACCGATGTAAACGGCGATGTGCTGGCCGGCAAGAAGCTCGCGACGACCGAAGAGGTGTGGTACACCTCCGTGGACGGCCAGCGCATTCAGGGCTGGGTGGTGAAGCCCGCCGACTTCGACGCCACGAAGAAGTATCCGCTGATGCTCGAGATTCACGGCGGCCCGCACTCGATGTACAACGTGGGCTTCAACTTCTCGCGACAGGATCATGCGTCGAACGGCTTCGTGATGTTGTACACGAATCCGCGCGGCTCGACGGGCTACGGCTCGGCGTTCGGCAACGCGATCAAGAATGCGTATCCCGGCAAGGACTACAACGATCTCATGGCGGGTGTGGACACGGTGATCAACCGCGGCTTCGTGGACAGCAATCGCCTGTACGTGTTCGGCTGTTCGGGTGGCGGCGTGCTCACCGCCTGGACCGTGGGCCACACCGACCGCTTCGCCGCGGCGGCGTCGATGTGCCCGGTGATCAACTGGCTCAGCTTCGTGGGCACGACCGACGGGTCGAGCTGGTACTACAACTTCGCCAAGTACCCGTGGGACGATCCCAGCGAACATCTGAAGCGCTCGCCGTTGATGTACGTGGGCAACGTGAAGACCCCGACGATGCTGATGACGGGCGTGAACGATCTGCGTACGCCGATCAGCCAGACGGAGGAGTTCTACGAAGCGCTCAAGATCCGGAAGGTGCCAACGGCGATGATCCGCTTCAACAACGAGTGGCACGGCACGAGTTCGACCCCGTCGAACTTCATCCGGACCCAGCTCTATCTGCGCAGCTGGTTCGACAAGTATCAGACGCCGCCGAAGGGCCAGCGCGTAACGCAGGACCAACAATGATGAAGCCGGTCGCCCACGGCCCGGTGATCGGCCGTGAGTGATCTGTTGCTCCGGGGGCGCGGCGCCGATGTCGGCGTGCGCGCCCCCGCGTGGTTGATTCGTAGTGCCGGCGCCGTGCTCGGGCTGGCCATCATGCAGATCGCCGCTGCGCTCGGTGTCTGGACCGCCATCGGCGCCTCGCCGGCCACCGTACGCCTGGCCCTGATGCTCGTGGGCGCGCTGCTGGCCACGTCGAGCCGCGGGTCGTGGCTCTGGCTCACGTCCGGCGTGCTTGGTACGGTGCTGATGCTGGTCTCCTACACGCCGCTTGTGAGGCCGTTGACGGCGCCGTTCGTGCGGCGCGATGCGGCGATGGGCATGTCGGCGGCAGCCGGCGTCCCCGACGCAGTGGTGATCCTGTCGGGTAGCGTGACCTCCGAGGGGCGCATCACCGGCGCCGCCCTCGAGCGGTTCATCAGCGGCGTCCAGCAGGCGCGCCGGCTTGGGATTCCCGTGTTGGCCTTGTCCGTGGTGGGGGACGACGCCGATCCGTCGGTCGAGAGTTCCGAGCGGGACCAACGCGAGCTGGCGCAGCTCATGGCCCCCGATCTGACGCTCCGCTTCGTGACGAACGTACACAGCACCCGCGACGAAGCGCTGGCCTTTGCGGCGATGGCGCGCACGCGCCGTTGGCGCCGTGTCGTGCTGGTCACATCACCGCTGCACTCCCGGCGCGCCTGCGCGACGGTCGAGCACGCCGGCCTGCCCGTGCTGTGCGCCCCCGCGGCCTCCCGGGAGTACGCGCTCTCCCGCCTCGATCGCCCGGAGACCCGACGGCTTGTTTTCGCCGATGTGGTGTACGAAACAGCGGCGACCCTGCTGTATGCGGTGCGCGGCTGGACGCCGTAGCGCGGCGGCTCGGCGCGACGTCGACCCCCCGCACGGATGATCCACGATACTTTCCTGT